>JAZBPA010000266.1:0-10698 GCA_036351435.1 Candidatus Competibacteraceae bacterium | reverse complement strand
TGGTTTAAAAAATCGACTGATTCGTCACAGTCGCTGAAAAATACCCACTCGGCAAAGTTTGGTATTGAATTATCGGAAGAACACTTTAATCGCAGACAGGTATTTGTTGTAATAACAAATGGTCTCGACTATCGGACTCGGGAAGGTATTCAGTACTGGCGCTCATGCGGCTTGGATGTTCAACCTTGGGTATATCGCGTTTACACTGGCAAAGAAAATGAAATGTTACTTGAAATGTCAGCGTTTAGAGTTGGTGATAATCCATATGAGGATATTGCTGAGGGTTATTACATCCTCAACACCAATATCAGTAACAGCCAAGAAGATCATGACGACATACTGACGAATGGAAAAGCCGCAGCGTATTTTGATCCTTGGAAATTCAAGATTGAACGTCTTGTGAAAAGTGATGTTGTTTTTCTTTATCAGTCGGGTATCGGAATTGTGGCCGTAGGAGAAGCCGATGGGAATTTGAGAAAAGCTCCGTATCATGGAAAGCCCGAGCATGCTGACGAAGAATACTTTATGAGGCTACATAGTTTTCAAAGAGTGTCACCTCCTCTTACGGCAGCAGAGATCAAGAATATCACTGGAATCAATCATGTGTTTATGAGCACTATGTTTGGGCTTGACGCAGAAAGTGGCAAAGCGGTGCGGAAGTTTCTTCATGAGAACAGTCGGCTGAATGGCGAACAGTAGCTTCAACACGGACCTGCGTTTCCGCTGGCGCTCCAAAGCCATCCGCTTAAGCTAAACGTCGGGCGTAAGAAGAGTAGCGAAGACCATGAAAGCCAGCTTCAGGCCGACAAACCACCTGGATCGGCATGGATTTCATTCTGACAGATCACGCTCGCAAAAGATGCCAGCGCCGAGTATAAAGGAAGTGTGGATACGCCAGGCATTGGAGAATCCCTCAACAATCGAACCGGACATCCAAGATTCGGATCTCGTTCATGCGCTCTGGCCTGTTCCAGAAAAAGGATTTCGCATTCTCCGGGTAATCTACAATGAAACCGTACATCCTGTTGCGGTCGTTACTGCATTCTTCGATTCAAAGGCTAAAGCACTATGAAGTTCGAATTTGATCCGACTGCGGATGCAGCCTATTTCGAGATTTCTTCTGCACCGGTAGAGAGAACAGAGGAAATCGAACCTGGCATCAACGCTGACTATGATGCTGAGGGGCATCTTGTTGGTATAGAGGTTCTTTCAGTGAGCAAAAGAACTCCATCGGAATCCCTCGAAAAGATTGCGTGAGTTCATTTCATGTTCGACAACCCATCCTCAGAATAGAATAGGGTCCAAGCAACGTTTGCCTTTCTATTTACTATAAGTACAATGTACGTATGAATGAACTTCGGTTCCAGTGGGACAAAAAGAAAGAAAAGGTCAACGTCAAAAAACACGGTGTTTCTTTCGAAGAAGCCCGCACGGCCTTTTATGATGAAAGCGCAATTCAATTTTACGATCCAGACCATTCAGATGACGAAGACCGCTTTATCCTACTTGGGCTGAGCTTAAAACCACAAATTCTTGTTGTTTGCCATTGTGTTAGAGAGCGCGAAACACTCGTTCGAATCATCTCAGCGAGAAAAGCCGACAAAGACGAAGAACAAGCTTATTGGAAACAGCGAAAATGAGAGACCATTATGACTTTTCTAACATGAAAGGTCGCAAAAACCCTTTTATTAAGCATCTAAAACAACCAGTTACTATGCGGTTAGACAAAGACACCGTAGACTATTTCAAAGCGATGGCGGAAGAAACCGGTATTCCTTATCAAAGCCTCATTAACTTATACCTTCGTGATTGTGCGATACATCATCGCAAGCTCAAAATGGAATGGGCTTCAGAGTAGAGCCTAATCGGGCAAGGGAGAGTGTTTAGCTCTCCCTCCTCACACCGCTCGGCAAACGGGTCCGCAAAATCGGACCGCTCACACTGAGTATTCTCAATGGGCGTTGGCATAGCCTGCTGAGACATACTCGCCGGTTATATTGGAAATGTGCCAGCCATGTTCGACAGTATGTCCTCGGAACGCGACATTTACACCCCCTCCCGCCTGAACCGCGAAGCGCGCGATTGCCTGGAGAATCGCTTTGCGCTGATTTGGCTGGAAGGGGAAATCTCTAACCTGTCCCGCCCCGGTTCGGGTCATTGGTATTTTTCCCTCAAGGATGCCAAGGCGCAGGTACGCTGTGCCTTGTTTCGTAACCGCGCCATGTCCTTACGGAACCCGCCTGCCAATGGGCAACAGGTGCTAGTGCAGGCGCGCGTCAGCCTGTATGAGCCGCGCGGCGATTTTCAACTGATTGTCGAATACCTGGAAGAAGCCGGTGCCGGCGCATTGCGGCGGGCTTATGACGCGTTGCGGCTGCGTTTGGAACAGGAAGGGTTATTTTCCACCGAGCATAAACGCCCCATTCCCGCTTTTCCAAAACGCGTCGGCATCGTTACTTCGCCGACCGGCGCCGCGATCCGCGATGTGCTTAGCGTTTTGCAACGGCGCTTTCCCGCCTTACCGATACTGGTTTATCCGGTGGCGGTGCAGGGGGAAGGCGCGGCGGCACAGATCGCCCGTGCCCTTAACCTCGCTTCGGAACGGCGGGATTGCGATGTGCTGTTGCTGGTCCGGGGCGGCGGTTCGCTGGAGGATTTATGGTCGTTCAACGAAGAAGTCGTTGCCCGCGCTATCCATGCTTGCGAGATTCCCATCGTGTGCGGGGTGGGTCATGAAACCGATGTCACCATCGCCGATTTTGCCGCCGATCTGCGGGCACCCACCCCCTCGGCGGCAGCGGAATTGATCAGCCCCGATCGTCTGGAATGGTTGCGCAAGTTCTCTACGCTGGAACAGCGTTTTGCGGCTGCAACGACGCGTCGCTTAGCTACCGACCGGCAACGTCTCGGTTGGCTGGAACAAGCACTGCACCGCCGGCATCCGGGCCGTCAATTGCAGGATCGTGCCCAGCGGCTGGATGAGTTGGAGCTACGCTTACGTTACGCTTGGCGGATTCGTCTGGAACGTGGGCAAAATCGGTTGGCTGGATTGCACACGCGGTTGTTTGGGCGCACACCCGCACCGCTTATCCAACGTTTGCAAGATCGCCATCAAACCTTGGTGGCGATCTTGACGAACACCATGCAACGCCATCTGGAACGCAAGGCCCAGCGTTTGGATGCGACCGGTCGAGCCTTGCAGTCGCTCAGTCCCTTACAAACGCTGGGTCGCGGTTACGCCATCGTGCGCCACGTTAAGACCAATGAGGTGATTCGCAAGTCTGCTCAAACCCAACCGGGTGAACAGGTCGAAGCCTTGCTGGCCGAAGGGCGGCTGCAATGTCAGGTGCAGGACACCGATCCGTAACCAAGAGGAATCACGCTGCTAAGGGTTCCGGCGCATGGGTGAAGCATTTCTTAGGACAGACTCGTGAACAGGCTTCGCAGCCGATGCAATCCATCGGATTGGATAGCGTCATAAAGGAATTATCGCTATCGTCCTCATCGTCATCGAAATCATCGTCGTCGTCATCGTCGAAGTCGGCGGAATCGTCCATAGCGCGTTGGACAATGGTCAGCACATCGCGCGGGCAGACTTTGTAGCAGCGACCGCAACCGATGCAGGTTGACTCATCCAACTCAATGGCGAATTGCGGAACCCACTTTGTACCTCCACGGGTGGCGCCGGTGAATACGTTTTCTGCATCCATCATTCATTACCTCTGTAGTCTCGTTGTGAACACATCCGCCGGGCTTATCCCTGCGTCGGCGGTCCTAACTCATGGCCTATCCAGTTCATCCTTCAGCGAGGGCGGGATACGCATTAATCAAAGCGAGTGCTTGCTCGACACGTTTATCCCCATCCTCCTGCAACGCCGCCGTGGTGCGAAAACCGAACCGATGCACGTCGCGTAATCTACGATCCAAAACGGCCAGCTTGCCGACGATGATTAAGACCCGACCGAACCCTTCCGCGCTGAGCTGCATGACCGGCGCGGCCATCTGACCGCTCTGTTGCTCAATCAAGGTGGCGATCGCGTTATAAAATGCATTCACTCGGACGATGACTGCTGCATCAGGATTGCCGAGTATGGGCAACGCGCGTTTTCGTTCCTTGGTCAACACAAAGGGATCAATCAAACGGGCGGCGGGGCTTTTGTCGTAAAAACCGTAGCGATCCTGGGCACGGACTTGACGCTCAAGCTCCTTAACGAAGATTGATTCCAGAACCGGATCGTCATCGGTGACCACCGGGATTTTCATAACCTCGGGGATTTTTGGGGTCTGTGCCGTTGCAGTTTTCATTCTTGCCAGCCTTCCGCTTCCATCAGCGCGAAGCGATCTGTCGGTTTTTCATGGCGGGCAATGGCTCTTGCTAACCAGCCGGACGGGGCGGTACGCCATTCCTTTTGTAAATCCCGCAATAAGTGTTCAATCGGCGTGCCTTCTTCGACGCGCACCGGTTGGATACCATCAGCCAATAACTGACGGATGGCAGAGCCGCCCACGGCCTGACAATAAACCGCAACGCAATCGCGGATCAGTGCCATTTTGGCGCTCAGTTTGTCTTCATGACCATCCTGTTCCAGCTCACCGAATTGAGCGAACTCCGCCAATGTGGTCTGCTGTAAGTTGACGGTGTAAATGGCAAAGCTTTGCGCCGATCCAAAATGCTGATCGACATGTTTGCGGTCGGTTGTCGCGAATGCGACTTTTAACGCCACTGCCGAGTCCACTTTTTCAGTGCCGCCAGCTAGAATCCGCAGATGCTTTTGCAAAGTCATAATCGGCATTCTCCTGACGATAATAATGGGAATAAAAGGAGCGGTAAGGCTCAATCTCTGGATGAGCGAGCAGCGTATTGGCCATGTCGAATAACGCCTGCCGAGCACCGCGATAGCCGATCCAAGTCCGCTGATGGGCACCAATTTGGTCATACAGCGGAAACCCTGCGCGTAACAACGGCAAGCCCAATCGGTTGGCTGATTCGGCGGCGTGAGAGTTACCGATCAGCAGATCAGCACCGTTCGCATTGACCAAGGCTTCCAAGTCTTCCAAGTCACCGATTCGCACTTCGGCAATCGGCGTGCGTGTTAATACCGGAGCGCGTTCCGCAGCCACCGCGGCAGTCACTTCCGCGCCCATTTCAG
The DNA here is from genome assembly GCA_036351435.1 of Candidatus Competibacteraceae bacterium. Taxonomy (GTDB): domain Bacteria; phylum Pseudomonadota; class Gammaproteobacteria; order Competibacterales; family Competibacteraceae; genus JAAUQA01. Next base: position 5,548 of record JAZBPA010000266.1, on the reverse strand, counting down.
CGAACAAATGAACGAAGGCATTGAGCAGATCAGCATCGGCGGCGATGGCGATCCGTGCTTGGGTCAGCATGAAGTGCGTATCCAACATGGCATCCTGCAGCTGAGACCGTTGCCGTTCGTAGCGCGCCGGTATCGGCTGACCGGAAATGCCGGCAAGGGTCATCAGCAGCGTGTCCATTGCCTCCAACCCTAACAAATGATCGAAGCGATGATCCGGCACTCCGGTGCGCTGGTGCAGCAGATCGGCAGCGGCGTTCAGTGAAGCACCGATAGTCAGGGTAGCCGCAGCATCGCCTAAGCTTGCAAACGCCGATACCGGGGTGCCGCCGTCGGTAATCGGGCTGAATTCGACTGCGCTGAGATGACCATCCAGCGAATCGGCGATGTTGGGGATCAGCACCGGATGCAACCCGAAGCTCATCACAATGTCTTGCAGCACTTCCAGATCACCGGGCGTCAACAGCGAACCACATAACAGATTCACTTGCCGGGACCGCCGACCGGGATGGGTTCCTGCATTGCCGCTCGGCGCTACCCAAGCATCAAGCATGGCGCGCACGGTGATCGCAAAGCCGGTTTCCAGACAACCGGTAAAATCCGGTGTGTTGACGGACAATACGCGTACTGCATGGAACTGCGGATATTGTTGGCGGAATTGTTTGACGACCCGCAAGATGTCGGTGCCTTGGGCTTCCGCCAAGCTGGTGGTCAACAATCCCACCACGGCGGGCCGGGCCTTTTCACAGACGGTTTTCAAGCCTTCGATGATGCTGTCATCGCCGCCCATGATGCTGGACACCGAATCCAGCGCCGTAGTTTGCAACGGAATCGGTTCACGGAAGTGACGCACGAAAAATACTTTAGCGAAGGCGCTACAACCTTGAGAACCATGCAAGATCGGCATGGCGCGATCCAACCCCAGCAAGGCCAGCGTCGCCCCCACCGGTTGGCTGGTTTTTAACGGACTGACGGACAGGGGTTTGTGGCGTTTAATGATTTCAGCCATGAACGGTCTCCGGGGCAGTCTCCGGTGCCATTTGCCAAGGCGCCGGTTGGCGTACCGCCGGCCAGATCGGGCTTTCGATGGTACGAACGAGTTGCCGCGCCAAAGTCACCATGCCGCGATAACCGGCGTAGCCGTGTTCGCGCTCCTGGTTGATGTCCAAAAACGGCAATCGTGCTTTGAGGGCGGTGTACATATTGCGCCCTCCGGCCACCAACAGATCGGCCTGTTGCTCGCGGGCGACGCGCAGCAGTGCTTGCGGGTTGCCGTCGTCGATCATGCGGGCTTTCTCACCCATCAATGCTTGAATCCGGGCTTTGTCTTCTTCGGTGGACTTCTTGGTGCCGGTCGCGACCACTTCATCGCCTAAATCCTGCAATGCCGATACAATCGACCAGGATTTCACCCCGCCGGTGTAAAGCAAGGCGCGTTTACCGGTAAGCCGTTCGCGCCAGGGTGCCAGTTCGGTTTGCAAAGCCGCTTCTTCGCGAGCGATTAGGGCTTCGGTGCGGGCGATCAACTCGGAATCGTCGAGCAGTAACGCGAAATCGCGCAACGCGTTGGAGGTGTCGGAAATACCGTAGAAACTGCCTTCAAACCAGGGAATGCGATAGCGTTCTTGGAGTTTACGGGCCACGTTGAGCAGCGCCCGTGAACAGACCACCATACTCACTTGCGCCCGGTGCATGGTCTGGACTTCCCGATAGCGGGTATCGCCGGATAAGGTGCACAACACGCGCAGCCCCAGCTCATCGAACAGGGGCAAGACGTTCCAGAATTCGCCGGCGATGTTGTACTCGCCGATCAGGTTGACATCGTGAATTTGCAGGTCGGGGCGGCGCGGGTCCACTGGTGGCGGTTCCGGTTCGCGGGTGCCGACCACATGATCCAGCATGGTTTCCCCGGCGATGCGGTTGCCCATGTTCTTGGTGCCGTAAAATCCGGCAGCGTCGACCGGCACCACCGGCACATGCCAACGCTCTTGGGCGGCCTTACAGACCGCCACCAGGTCATCGCCGATCAGTGCCGGCACGCAAGTGTTGTAAACGAATACGGCGGCAGGCGCGTGGCTGTCGATAGCCTGTTTGATGGCGTGAAACAAGCGCTTTTCGCCCCGCCCCATGATCACGTCTTGCTCGGTCAAATCGGTGGTCATACCGATTTTGAACAGAGTCGGACCAGTGGAGCGGGTGCCACGATTGTCCCAAGAACTGCCGGCGCAGGCGATAGGCCCATGAACGACATGGGCCACATCGGCAATCGGCAATAAGGTGATCTGAGCGCCATCGAAGGCGCACCCTCCCGCTGTGGCACCGGGTTTTGGGCGGGCGCAGCCGGTTTTGGCTTTCGTATTATGCTCGCAGGCCGGCTCGTTCAGGAGGGCGGCGATTTCGCTGGTTTTCATGATCAAGTCTCGGGGTTGACTTAGCAGATCCCGCGTTCGCGAAACCTTCGGGGTTTGGCAAACAGACTCGATTATCCGGTGACTGCTTCGCCCAGCAGCACTGGACGAACCACCTCGACCCATTCTTCCACACGCTCTGCGGTCATTTCCGCCTGATTGTCCTGGTCAATCACCAAACCGACGAATTCCCCGTTCCTGACCGCCTTGGATTTATCGAATTCATAGCCTTCGGTGGACCAGCGTCCGATCAGATCGGCACCGAGTTTTTTGAATTTTTTGTACATAATGCCGAGGGCATCGACGAACTCATCCGGGTAGCCTTCCTGGTCGCCCAGTCCGAACAGCGCGACGGTTTTGCCGGTGAAATCGACGCCTTCCAATTCCGGCATAAATTCATCCAGGGTTTCCGGTAGTTCGCCGTCGCCCAAGGTCGGGGTGCCGAAAATGATGGCGTCATAGGCTTGCATATCGGCAGTGCTCGCCTTGGTGATGTTGAACAGGTCAACTTCACCGTCTTCGAATTGCCGTTTGATCATTTTGGCTACCTTGCGGGTGTTGCCGGTATCTGTCGCGAAAAACAAACCGATTTTTGCCATGATAAAAAACCTCTGGTTCGATTAGGCAGGAAAAGACTAAATTCAGTCGTTGCCAGCCAATTCAGCAAACCCTATGCCATCGCCAGACATTTATAACTAACTGATTTTATTGGCTAGACTGATAATGCTTGAGATGGGTTTGAGGTGCGGTATACGACAAATGCAGTAGGCGCTTGTCTGGTTCGCGACAAGAGGATGGGGGAGGATTAGCCGATGATGCCACCCACTTCATCCACGGGATGAAAAAATTACCCGCTAACGCTGGTATCGCCTCGCCTGGGTTTCAGTATGCATCGGGGAATTAATCATCCGAAAAACTACAGCTGGACTTGCGGTCAGCATTTGCTATTGCAGTGAGGATAAGTAGAATTAACAATCTTATTCTTGAAAATCAGTGAAGTACCAAAAGGCCACAACATGGTCAATCACGCGGCATTGGTCCAAAAACGAGGTAATTCAATTCTCATTTAGAGGTGACTGATCGGCTCGGAATACCCTGTGGGCGCAGCTTGACGTTGGGCGCGCGCACTCCATGGAAGTGAAATCCATGCGATAGGCAGCAGACAAAACAACATATTGAGGGATCAAAGCGGATCGAGATGGGACTCTCTCCAACCAATTCAGATGTTTCTCGGGGTGCGTAAGAATGGCAAAGAAATCGGGTACGTTGACCAAATTATCCTCAAAACAAGCCTTGAAAAAGGACAAGTCACATTCGGGAGGCGGCAACGCCTTAACCTCCGAAGAGAAGGTGTTCGGTCGCACATTGAAAAAAGCCGTGCGCCTTACCGAAGAAGAATTATTAAACGTCAACACCCGACGCGGCCTACGCGAACTACTCAACTCAAAAAATGTAAACATCACCAAAGCGTTGACGAAACTGCGCTACGAACAGGAGTTGGAGCGGCTGCAAATCGAGCTGGTGAAGCTCCAACGATCAGTTCAACTATCAAACCGACGCGTGGCCATCATCTTCGAAGGGCGGGACGCCGCAGGTAAGGGCGGCACCATCCGCCGGTTCATAGAACATCTCAACCCCCGCTCAGCCCGGGTGGTGGCGTTGCCAAAACCTACCGAAGTCCAACAAGGCCAATGGTATTTCCAGCGCTATGCGGAACAACTACCCAATCCCGGCGAAATCGTATTCTTCGATCGGAGTTGGTACAACAGAGCGGTCGTCGAGCCGGTCATGGAATTTTGCACTCAAGATCAGTACAGGACTTTCATGCAACAGGTGCCGGAATTTGAGCATATGCTGTACGAGGACAACCTGGAGTTGGTGAAATTCTGGTTTTCGATTGCCAAAAACGTGCAAGCGGAACGATTTGACTCGCGGCGCGATGATCCGCTTAAGCAATGGAAGATTAGCCCAGTCGACGAACGAGCCCAACAACGGTGGGACGTATACACTAAATACAAGGAGCGGATGTTCAGCAAAACCCACACCTCGTACAGTCCGTGGATCATTGTGCAGGCGAACGACAAAAAGAAAGCCCGACTCGAAAGCATGCGCTATGTGCTGTCCATGTTGCCCTACGAGGGGAAAGACAACCCGCGGACATCACTTGCGCCCGACCCTGATATCGTAACCCGATATCACCGATCGAGTTCGAGCGTCGATTGATCTGTTGCCGTGTAGCTAAAACAATGGCATCGGATAGCCGCCAGGATTAGCCGGTTCCGCATGGTAAACGTAAACTAAGATATTGGTTTCGTTGATGGGCTCAATGCTATTCCAGATCTTCATCACTTCATTCTGAGCAGCGGCGATACAGGCCAAGGAACTGCTCGGGCTGTTGCCCTGGTGAATAAAAACTCCCGTGGCCGTCCGTTCACCGTTATCTACCGGCAAAAGTGCCCACTGATTTCGGCCTATAAAGTGTCGCAAACCAGGATAAGCTCTGGTCAGGACCTGCGGAATCTTCATCTTTAACCAGATCGCCTTATATCCTTTTGCATCCATTGTGGTAGCGGTAGCAGCGGCGTAAACACCCGGATAAATGCGCTTTCTACTCCACCAATACTTCGGACAGATTTTAGAGGTTGAAGGAGCCGCATCGGACTTGCTTTGCTAGAGTTGAGTTGCCGAATTTAACCGAGCGAGCCTGGGCCGATGCGACTGATTGAGAACCGGAGTAGGCGGGTGAAATCGCATATATGGACTATTTCCCAATGCGCTACGGTGTTTCAATCCACACCCGCCGGAGTAGGCGGGTGAAATGATTGAGATTGCGGCAGATGTGCAGGAGTCTCCGAGTTTCAATTCACACCCGCCGGAGTAGGTGGGTGAAATACAGCTCTCGGATCTCTGGCACATCGTTGATACTGTTTCAATCCACACCCGCCGGAGTAGGCGGGTGAAATGTGCGGGCTGATTTTGCACTGCATCTGCTGTAATCGTTTCAATCCACACCCGCCGGAGTAGGCGGGTGAAATCAGCCGGATAAGTCATCTCATCTTCAACAAGCGCCTGTTTCAATCCACACCCGCCGGAGTAGGCGGGTGAAATTTGCCTCGTTGACTGATTACGTCACCGGCCCTGGT
>JAZBPA010000265.1:0-5308 GCA_036351435.1 Candidatus Competibacteraceae bacterium | reverse complement strand
GCGCTGGTTGGGATGGCCATGGAAATCATCGTGTTGCGCCGCCTCTACGACCGCGATCATTTGGATCAAGTGTTGGCGACCTTCGGTTTAATCATGCTCTTCAACGAACTCACCCGCATTCTGTGGGGACGGCAACCGCTGTTTCTGGATATACCGCCCTGGCTGGCCGGCACGGTGGAAATCATACCCGGCGCGCCGTATCCGGCCTATCGATTGGCGATCATCGGGGTCGGCATTCTGGTGGCGGTGTTCCTGTATCTACTCATCACCCGCACCCGGTTGGGTATGCAGATTCGCGCCGGGGCGACCAACCGCGAGATGATCGGCGCTTTGGGCGTCAACATCAAAATGCTGTATACCCTGGTGTTCGGTCTGGGTGCGTTGCTGGCCGGATTGGCTGGGGCGATGGCGGGTCCATTGCTGGCAGTGGAAGTCGGCATGGGAGAAAGCATTTTAATCATCACCTTGGTGGTGATTGTAATCGGCGGGATCGGCTCGATTCGGGGCGCGTTGGCGGGCGCGGTATTAATCGGGTTAATCGATACACTAGGCCGCGCCTTCCTACCGAGCGTGTTGCGTTGGTTTCTGCCGCTGGCCCAGGCCGATAGTTTGGGAGCCTCGCTGTCCTCCATGAGTATTTATCTGGTGATGGCGTTGATTCTGGTTTGGCGACCCCAGGGTTTATTCCCGGCGCATGGTTAAACCGTCCCGTAAAACTGGGGTATTGACGACGGGACTGCTGCTTTTGCTAGTCTTGCCGCTGTTAGCCGAAGGTTTGGGCCAGCCTTATCTCATCTCGTTATTCAGCTTAATCCTGATTTACGCCTTGGCCGCCGTCAGCCTGGATTTGCTGATCGGTTACGGCGGTATGGCCAGCCTCGGGCATGGCGCTTTTTTCGGAGTTGGGGCTTATATTGTCGGTATCCTGGCATTTCACTATGAGCAAGATACATCGCTCTGGCTGGGACTGTTCCCCGGTACCGATAACGCGCTACTGGCTTGGCCGTTGGCCGTAGCGATAAGCGCCGGTTTGGCTGCCGCTATCGGCGCTGTTTGCCTGCGCACTCGTGGGATGCATTTCATCATGATTACCTTGGCTTTCGGACAGATGTTGTTTTTCTTCTTCGTGTCGTTGGAAGCTTACGGCGGTGATGACGGCTTGAGTTTGTGGAGTCGCAATCGGCTGTTTAGCCTGGATCTCGGCGATGACCTCAGTTTTTATTACCTTTGTTTAGGGTTGCTGCTGGTTTTTTTGTATCTTTGCCGGCGACTGGTTGATTCCCGGTTTGGTCGGGTAATTCGGGGCTGTAAACAGAACGAGCGACGCATGCAGGCCTTGGGCTTTCCTACTTACCGCTACCAGCTGGCGTGTTTCACGTTGGCTGGTGCCGGCGCGGGCTTGGCCGGTGCGCTGATTGCCAATCAAACCGAGTTTGTCAGTCCCGATTTGCTGCACTGGACCCGTTCCGGTGAGATTCTGATCATGGTGCTGCTGGGCGGCACCGGCACCTTATTCGGTCCCGTGCTGGGAGCCGCAGCGCTGCTATTGCTGGAAGAAGTTCTAGCGATGTTTACCGAACATTGGCTGGTGTTTTTAGGACCGATATTGGTGGGGGTAGTGTTGTTTGCCCGGCGAGGACTGTACGGCCTGTTGGTGGGAGTGGACAAGGACGATGGCTGAACCGCTGCTGATGGTGGAACAGTTATGTAAGCAGTTCGGTGCGGTTACCGCGACCCGCAATTTTTCGTTGACGGTGCGAGCGGGCGAGACCCATGCGCTGATCGGACCCAATGGCGCGGGCAAGACCACCGTATTGGCGCAATTGAGTGGCGAGCTGAAACCGGATGCCGGCACCATTCGCTTGGCCGGGCGCGACATCACCCGGTTACCAGTCCATACCCGCGCGCGCTTAGGATTAGCGCGTTCTTTTCAAATCACCGCGTTGTTTCCCGAATTCTCCGCCGAGGATAATGTAGCGATGGCTATACAGGCACATGCCGGGCATAGCTTTCGGTTTTGGCGTTCCGCTCGGCTCGATCCGCAACTGCGTGAACCTGCCCGGCAGGTTTTGCAACGGCTGGGATTGATAGAACAAGCGGCCATCCCGGCCAAGCAGTTGGCGCACGGGGAACAACGGCAATTGGAAGTTGCGATGGCCCTAGCGAGCCAACCGAAGGTGCTGCTGTTGGATGAACCGATGGCCGGCATGGGACCGGGCGGTTCACGTCGGATGGCGGAACTGCTGAGTGGCTTGAAAGGACAGGTGGCGGTGTTATTAGTCGAGCACGATATGGATGCAGTATTCGCGTTGGCTGATCGGATTTCGGTGCTGGTGTACGGTGAAATCATCGCTACCGGAACACCCGATGCGATTCGCGCTGATCCGGCGGTCAGAAAAGCGTATCTAGGGGATGCCGGCTGATGCTGGACGTTCGCGGCCTGAGTACCGGCTATGGCGTCAGTCAGGTGTTATTCGGGGTGGATTTGACCGTGGCCGAAGGCGAAGTAGTCACGTTGCTGGGCCGCAACGGTATGGGTAAAACCACCGTCCTGCGGGCCATCATGGGATTGACCCGCGCCTGGACTGGCACGGTACATTTTCAAAGCAAAGCAATTCAACAGTTGCCCGGTTACGCTATCGCCCGCGCGGGGGTCGGGTTGGTTCCTGAAGGACGGCAAATCTTCCCAACCTTAACAGTAGAAGAAAACTTGCTGGTGACTGCGGCGGATCGCGGCGTTTCGCACACCCCGCCGTGGACGCTGGAACGGGTTTACGCGCTATTTCCTAAACTAGCCGAACGAGACCGGCAACGAGGCGACCAGCTGTCCGGTGGCGAGCAACAGATGCTGGCCATTGCCCGAGCATTGATGACCAATCCTCGTTTGTTGATTCTGGACGAGGCAACGGAAGGCTTAGCTCCGCTAATCCGGGAAGAGATTTGGCAGGTGTTGGAGGCATTGAAACACGGGGGAGAATCGATTCTGATTGTCGATAAGCATTTACAGGCGCTGCTGCGTATTGCTGATCGGCATTACATTATGGAAAAGGGGCGGGTGGTTTGGTCGGGAGATTCCGTGCAACTGGCGGGAAATTCGCAGGTGCAGGAACATTATTTGGGGATTTGACCCCACCAAGGATTAAGGTGTTGACTCACAGTCAAGGCAAGCCTGCCTTATGTGTCTGAAGGTCACCGCTTCGAGATCGTGCCTGATTGGGGCTGTGAAATGTTGTCACCCTGGCTAGTAAAGACCGCGAGATCAAAATGCCAATTTACGCCCATTACGTCGTTTGCTACGCTTGAATGCTTGATCCCAAAGCCCACACCCTGGAAGCGTTTGTGTTTGAAGACGGCTTTTGGACTGAGCGGAGATTTTTTAGCAGGGAAGACCCGGGTTGCTGCGCCGTCTTTCGACGCAATCACAATACCTTTGGCGGGCCTGTGGGCCTAGCGAGGAAGCGTAATTATGTCGGCCATTCATAAACTAGCGCCTATCACAGTCGAAACCTATCTGGCTTTGGAAGAGAATAGCAGTGTCCGGCATGAATTAGTGGACGGGTACCTGGTCGCTATGGTTGGTACGACGCAGCGCCACAATCTCATTGCCGGCAATTGGTTTGCCCTGTTACGCGCCCAACTCCGTGGCACTCCCTGCCGAGTGTTTATGTCCGATCTTAAAGTCCAGGTCGGTAATAATTTTTACTATCCCGATTTGGTAGTGTCTTGCCGCACTGACGATTTAGCCGCCAAGATCGTTGCTGACCCGAAACTGATCATCGAAGTACTTTCTACTTCCACTGAAGCCCGCGATCGGCATGAGAAACGCATCGCCTATCAACGCTTGGATAGTGTGCAAGAATACTTGCTGGTAACGCAGGACCGACAACAAGTGGAAGTCTTTCGCCGTCGGTCAGATGGTTGGGAGGTCGAAACTTATGGTACTGGTGAAACAGTCCGCTTGGAGGCTTTGAATCTAGCTATGACCATGGCCGCCATTTATGAAGACGCGTTGGAATAACAAACCGCTCTGTCCTGTTTCGAAATCTCGGAGCAACTTCGCTGTTGACCGCGCAACTGCTGCTCTAAAGGAGTCCACCCATGGCAACGACTCTGCTTGAACCTCATCTCACCCTGGCTAGCGGTGACCGCTTCTCGAGGGCGGAATTCGAGAAGCGTTATGCCGCAATGCCATCCAATGTTAAATGCGAACTGATAGACGGAGTCGTTTATATGGCCTCACCGCTACGCTACGAAAGCCACGGCAAGCCCCACGGTAAAATCATGGGGTGGTTATTAGTCTATGCTGCGGCGACACTGGGCGTAGAGTTAGCCGATAACGCCACGGTGCGATTTGATCTGGACAGCGAAACCCAGCCCGATGCTTTGCTGCGGCTATTGCCAGCAGTCGGCGGCCAATCCCGTATCAGTGCCGATGATTACGTCGAAGGCGCTCCCGAACTAATTGCCGAAATCGCTTCCAGCAGCGCTTCTTACGATCTGCACGACAAGCAGCGAGTTTACCGCCGTAACGGTGTACAGGAATACCTGGTGTGGCGAGTTTACGACAATGCGTTGGATTGGTTTGAGTTGCAGGAGGGGCGGTACATTGCGTTGCAACCCGATGAGGTGGGAGTGATTGAAAGCCGTCGCTTCCCCGGCCTGCGGCTCAACGTCAGCGCCCTACTGAACGATCGCATGAGTGAAGTGCTGGCTGAATTACAACGGGGCATGGACAGTGTAGAACACGCCGTTTTCGTCGAGGAACTGACGAAAACACAGTAACGCTTCGGCTACACAGGCGGTTTTTGGTCTATCATAGCGAGAGACAATCTAACCGAGTGCTGATGACTGATCACCCGTAAACCCCATGATGAACCTGTTGGGCGAGTTCGAGTGCAAGCTCGATTCCAAATTTAGACTGGCCTTGCCAGCGGCGCTGAGGAAACAATTGCCGCCTCAGGCTGATGGCCGGTTCGTCGTTAATCGGGGTTTCGAAAAGCATTTAACGCTGTATCCGCTTACCGAGTGGCAAGTCGTCAGCGCGGAAGTGAACCGCCTGAATATGTATGTCAAAAAGCATCGGGAATTTGCCCGGTATTTCCATCGCGGTGCGACTGAGCTGAGTTTGGACAGCGCCGGACGGGTGTTATTGCCTAAACGGCTGATGGGCTATGCCGGCATCCAGGAGGCGGTCGTTTTGCTGGCTTATGCCAATCGTATTGAGTGCTGGGACAGTGAGCTATATGACACGCTATTGGCTAATGAGCCGGAAGACTTTGCTCGCCTAGCTGAAGACATCATGAGCGGC
>JAZBPA010000264.1:0-5345 GCA_036351435.1 Candidatus Competibacteraceae bacterium | reverse complement strand
TGTCAATGTTTTTAAACTCGGCATCGTTATCTGGAAAATGTTGGCCGATGTCTCCTAGTCCTGCAGCGCCCAATAAAGCATCGCATAACGCATGCAACAGCACATCACCATCGGAATGCGCGATTAGGCCTTGATTGTGCGGAATGTGCACACCACCGAGAACAACAAAATTGCCTGATCCAAAGGCATGAACGTCATAACCGTGGCCGATTCGCATGACTTTATCCGTTTTCTCCGGTCAGATAAAACTCTGCCAGCGCCATGTCTTCCGGCCGGGTAATCTTGATATTGTCGGCGCGCCCTTCAACGAGACGGGGTTGCAAACCCATTGCTTCAATGGCGGATGCTTCATCGGTGACTTGAAGGTTGCGTTCTTCGGCCTGTTGCAAAGCTGCTAATAACCTGTTCAAACGAAACATCTGTGGCGTCAGCGCATGCCAAAGATTCTGGCGCTCCACGGTCGCCGCAATGCGCTCATGCGCATCGGATCGTTTCATGGTGTCGCGCACCGGCATTGCCAGCAGGCCGCCGACCGGGTCAGCAGCCAGAGTATCCAGCAGTTTGTCCAAATCTGTGCGATGCAGGCAGGGGCGGGCCGCATCATGCACCAACACCCAATCGTCCGGCTGTGCCCAATCAGTGAGCGCCAGCAAACCGTTTCGTACCGAGTGGCAACGTTCTTCGCCACCAGTGGTTGTAATCAACGGTTTATCGCTCTCTAAATGGAGCGTATCCCACCATTCATCGTTTGGGTTGATCACCACGACGACTCCGCTTATGCGCGGGTGGGAAAGCAAGGTTTCCAGCGTGTGGACGATGACAGACACGCCAGCCAGGACTAGGTATTGTTTAGGCGTGTGCGCTTCCATCCGTTTGCCGATACCGGCAGCGGGCACTACCGCCCAATAACGCCCCGTCTCATTCACGGGTAACGGATAACGCAGGTGGGGGAGACTCTAGAACGCGGAAAAAGGTCTCGTCCTTGTGGATCATCCCTAATTCGGTACGCGCCAGTTCTTCAATCGCATCGACGCCTTCCTTCAGATTCCTGACTTCAGCTGCCAACGACTGGTTGCGTTCCGCTAACTGTGCGTTTTCATCCTGTTGCTCTTGCAATGCGGCTTGGAGTAACCGAACTTTCGGTAAACCCTGAGTATCGGACAACCAAAGTTGATAATTCAATGCTACCGACAAACCGATTAATAGCAACGGCAAGACGCTCAGGACGACCTTGCCTGCTAATCGGCCCAAGCGAGCAACAGAGGCAGGGCGGCCGTTAGGCCGCCCTGACGAATTGCCGGCCTCAGTCTCTGAAGACTTTGAAAGCGTCACGACCGGCGTAACGTGCGGCACTGCCAAGTTCCTCTTCGATGACCAATAAACGGTTGTACTTAGCTACCCGGTCCGAACGGCTTAAGGAACCGGTCTTGATCTGGGTCGCCGTGGTCGCCACCGCGATGTCGGCAATCGTGGTGTCTTCGGTCTCACCGGAGCGATGCGAAACCACTGCGGTATAGCCGGCGTCGTCAGCCATCTTGATCGCTTCCAGGGTTTCGGTCAGGGTACCGATTTGATTGACTTTGATCAGGATGGAGTTGGCGATTTTTTCATCAATACCGCGTTTGAGAATCTTGGTATTGGTGACGAACAAGTCATCGCCGACCAGCTGAATTTTGCTGCCGATTTTACCGGTCAGATCAGCCCAGCCGTCCCAATCGTTTTCGTCCATGCCGTCTTCAATGGACACGATGGGGTAACGTTTGGACCAATCTTCCAGCCAACTGGCAAACTCAGGGGAGCTGAAGGAACGGTTCTCCGATTCCAACTCATAACTGCCGTTTTTGTAGAATTCAGAACTGGCGGCGTCTAGCGCAATGAACATGTCCGTACCGGCCTTGTAACCGGCTTTTTCGATGGCTTCCATCACCGCTTCCAGGGCCGCTTCGTTGGAAGGCAGATTGGGGGCGAAACCACCCTCATCACCGACTGCGGTGTTCATCCCTTTTTTCTTCAAAACCGCTTTTAGCGCGTGGAATGTTTCGGTGCCGTAACGCAAGGCTTCGGTGAAACTCGGCGCGCCGACCGGCATGATCATGAATTCCTGAATATCCACGCTGTTATCGGCATGAGCACCGCCGTTGAGGATATTCATCATGGGTACCGGCAGCACATAGGGACCGTTCGGGTTCAGATGCCGGAACAGCGATACCCCGGCTTCCGCCGCCGCCGCATGGGCTGTAGCCAGCGAAACCCCCAACAATGCGTTGGCGCCTAACCGGCCTTTGTTCTCGGTGCCGTCCAGTGCGATCATCTTATGGTCGATAGCAGCCAGATCATTGGCCTCCATGCCCAGCAAGGCATTGCGCAATTCACCGTTGACGGATGCTACCGCCTTGAGGACCCCCTTGCCGAGGTAACGTTTAGGGTCGCCGTCGCGTAGTTCTACGGCTTCCCGACTACCTGTGGAGGCACCGGAAGGTACCGCCGCGCTGCCTTTGGCTCCTGAGGCCAGAACCACATCGACGGAAACGGTAGGATTCCCACGGGAATCCAGAACTTCACGGCCCTGAATGGCTTTAATTTCGGACATTCGCAATCGCTCCTGTGAGTTATTTCACTGAGTAAACCTGTACTCCACCGGCTTATCGGCGGGCACCGGGGAAAAACTTATTCGGATTCTAACAATCCCTGGGCTTTTACTGTTTGATCCAATTCTTTCAACGTTGCCAGCAGCGCTTCAATTCGTCCCAAGGGCCAAGCATTCGGGCCATCGCTGAGTGCCTGAGCAGGATCGGGATGGGTTTCCATAAACAGCCCCGCAATGCCTGCCGCCACCGCTGCCCGCGCCAAGACCGGCACAAATTCCCGCTGTCCCCCGGAAACACTGCCCTGACCGCCCGGTAATTGCACGGAATGGGTGGCGTCGAATACGACCGGACAACCGGTCTCACGCATCACTGCCAGAGCCCGCATATCGGATACCAGATTATTGTAGCCAAAAGAAACGCCACGTTCGCAAACTAATATGTTTGGGTTGCCGGTCGCGCGCGCTTTATCGACCACGTTTTTCATATCCCACGGGGCCAGGAATTGACCTTTCTTAATATTGACCGGCAAGTCTTGACTGGCCACACTCTGGATAAAATTGGTTTGCCGACATAAAAAGGCCGGCGTCTGTAACACATCGACCACATCAGCCACTTCCGCAAGCGGCGTATCCTCGTGCACATCGGTGAGCACCGGTACTTGAATCGAGGTTTTAACGGTTTCCAGTATCCGCAATCCCTGTTCCAGGCCCGGTCCGCGATAGCTGCTCTGCGAGGAACGGTTAGCCTTGTCGAAAGAGGATTTATAAATAAACGGAATTCCCAGCCGTTGGGTGATTTCTTTTAGCTGACCGGCGGTATCCAGCGCTAACTGTTCGCTTTCGATCACGCAAGGTCCGGCAATGAGAAATAACGGGTGGTGCAACCCCGCTTCGAAACCGCACAGCTTCATGGTGATGTCGCCTCCGATCGCTGCCGGTGGTGCAACGCAGCCTGTACGAAACTCTGGAACAAGGGATGCCCTTTACGCGGTGTAGAGGTGAATTCGGGATGAAATTGGCAGCCCAAAAACCACGGATGATCAGGCAATTCAATGATTTCCACCAATTCGCCGTCCAGCGACCGTCCGGCGACTCGCAAGCCCGCTTCCTGCAATAACTCCAAGTAGCGGTTATTGAATTCGTAGCGGTGGCGATGCCGTTCGGTGATGGTGTCCTTGTCATAGGCGTTTCTAGCCAAGGTATTTTCCACCAGTCGGCAGGGCTGAGAACCGAGGCGCATGGTGCCGCCCAAATCGGATTCTTCGCTGCGCTGTTCCACGGTACCCGCTTCCGTGATCCACTCGGTAATCAAACCGATCACCGGATGCGGTGTATCTTTACGAAACTCGGTGCTGTGTGCGGCGCGCAATCCGGCGACATGGCGGGCGAATTCAATCACCGCGACTTGCATTCCCAAGCAAATACCGAGATAGGGTATAGCATTTTCCCGCGCATAACGGACTGCTGCGATTTTGCCCTCTACGCCGCGTTCGCCGAACCCGCCCGGTACTAAAATAGCATCCATTGCATGTAATTCATCAACCCCTGATTCTTCAATCTGTTCGGAATCGACGTAATGGATACGCACCCGGGTCGCGGTACGAATACCGGCGTGCAGCAGCGCTTCGTTTAAGGACTTATACGCATCGGTTAGATCGACATATTTACCGACCATGGCAATATCGACTTCATGCTGAGGATTGCGAATAGCGTCTACCACTCGTTCCCACTCCGACAACTCGGCCGGCGGCAACGAAAACCAGCGCAATTTTTCCACCACGATCTCATCCAGTCCCTCGGCGTGCAGAAACAAAGGGATGCTGTAGATCACATCGACATCGCGGGCGGAAATAACGGCTTTGGATTCCACGTTGGTAAACAACGCGATTTTGCGTCGTTCATCGGCGGGAATTTCCCGGTCTGACCGGCACAGCAATATATCGGGCTGAATACCGATGGAACGCAGTTCCTTAACCGAGTGTTGAGTGGGTTTGGTTTTCAGCTCACCGGAAGATTTGATGAACGGCAGCAACGTTAAGTGGATAAATAGAGTGCGTTCGTGCCCTAACTCCATACCCATTTGCCGAATCGCTTCCAAAAAGGGTAGGGATTCGATGTCACCCACCGTGCCGCCGATCTCCACGATGACGATATCGGCAACGCCCGAGCCTAATTTGATACTGTGTTTGATCTCGTCGGTGATATGGGGAATGACCTGCACGGTGCCGCCCAGATAATCGCCGTGCCGTTCCTTGCCAATGACGCTTTCGTAAATACGTCCAGTCGTGTAATTGTTGCTGCGACTGGCCGTCATGTCGACAAAGCGTTCATAGTGCCCAAGATCAAGGTCCGTTTCGGCTCCGTCCTCAGTGACGAACACTTCACCGTGCTGAAACGGGCTCATGGTGCCGGGATCCACATTGATATAGGGATCCAGCTCGATCATATTCACCTTAAGGCCGCGCGCTTCCAGAATCGCGCCAAGGGAAGCCGCCGCAATACCTTTGCCAAGCGATGAAACCACACCGCCTGTGATAAAAATATACCGTGTCATGTTCGTGGGGAGAGGGGTAGCTACGGACGGATTCACACGATACCAGACAAATCGGATTTGAGCGACCGCTTTACAGAATAGATAGGCGGAATTTTCTCAGGATGATTTTTAATGCCCAATAATAATTTACTGAAAGACCTGACCCCGTTGTTAGTATAAGCTGATTTCAGCCACACAAAGGTCAGCTTGGAAAGGTCGCCCGAT
>JAZBPA010000263.1:0-19756 GCA_036351435.1 Candidatus Competibacteraceae bacterium | reverse complement strand
TCCGAGGTAATCCCTGAATGCCTATTTACGAATATCGCCGCGCCGACTGTGGGCATGACCTGGAGGTCATGCAGAAGATGAGCGAAGACCCGCTTACCGATTGCCCCGCTTGCAGTAAGCCGACCTTGAAGAAAAAGATCTCTGCGGTGGGTTTTCGCCTTAAGGGCGGTGGTTGGTATGAGACGGACTTCAAAACGGGTGATAAGAAGAAAAATCTTGCCAATAAAGACGATGCGCCCGCCAAGGAAAGCAGCAAATCGGAAAGTGCTAAAAAAACCGATAGCAGCCCTACAAGCGATGCTAAACCCGCTAAGCCGGCTAAAGCGACGCCATCCACGCCCGCTTAATCGCTCCAATAACTCATCACAACCGGCAACTTGCCGGTTGGTTTAATGGGCCTGTCCCACCAGTATTGCAGGTGTATCGACTCCAATATGGAGCCAGTGAACGCACCGGTATTGCAAAAAGAGTGATTGTCCATCCCCATCTATGCAGCAAATCTAACCGTTTCCATCGTTACCTATCAGCCGGATAGGGCGGCGCTTGGGGACACACTAAGGCATCTTGATCAGGCCATCGGTTACGCCAAACGTCAAGGTATCTTGGCTACCGTAAACTTATTGCTGATTGATAATACGCCTGGGCAACAGGGACACGCTGAATTACAAGGCGTGTTATCAAACTCTTGTATCAATGCGGACTGCGTGGAAATCGTCTGCGGACACGGTAATATCGGCTATGGTGCCGGCCACAATTTGGCCATTACCCGTACCGATACCCATTACCATCTGATACTCAACCCCGATGTATGGCTCGAAGTCTCGGCCTTATCGGAAGCGCTCAAGTTCATGACAGCTTACCCCGAAGTCGGGTTGCTCGCCCCTATGGTTGAGGATCAGCATGGTTCGCGGCAATATTTATGTAAACGGTATCCTTCGGTACTCGATTTGCTGTTGCGGGGTTTTGCCCCGGGGTTACTCAAACGGATATTTCAGAGGCGCTTAAACCATTACGAAATGCGTGATCAAATAGGCGACAACGTCAAATGGGACGTACCACTGGTTAGCGGGTGTTTTATGTTGTTTAGGCAGCCACTCTTAGTGAACATGCATGGATTCGACGCCGACTTTTTTCTCTATTTCGAAGACTACGACATCAGTCTGCGGACCGCTAAATACGCCCGCACGGCCTATGTGCCCACCGTTCGTATCGTCCATTTCGGTGGCCAGGCTGCCCGTAAGGGTTGGCGCCATATCAGCCTTTTTTTGAGATCGGCGTATACGTTTTTTAATCGACACGGTTGGAAATGGTTCTGACTGGTTCCCATCCGCAACCCGATTTTTTTAGCGGACGCCCAGTATTGGTCACTGGGGGCACCGGTTTTATCGGAAGTCACCTAATTCGCAACTTGCTCCAGAATAAGGCGCAAGTCAGAGTGCTCGTGCGTCCCCATTCAACGCTAACCGATGGCCGATTTGACGTGCACTTCGGCGATCTTGAAAACGCGGACACCCTGTTGTCTGCTTGTCACGCCATTGATACGGTATTTCATGTTGCTGGTTTTGCCCATGCCGAAAACACCCCGCAGACAGCTGATTACCATTGGCGGATCAATGCGGAAGGCACCCGGCGCTTGTTAGATAGCGCTGTTCAAGCCGGTGTAAAACGTTTTATCTTTTTGAGTAGCGTGCTCGCCGCAGGTCCAGGCGGACCCCTTTGCATTAACGAGCAGTGGCCTTTGCCACCCCAAACACCATACGGAAAAGCGAAACGTGCTGCCGAAAACTGGGTGTTGGATGCAGGCAAACGATACCCGCTACATGTTGCGAATTTACGTCCAGCGCTGGTTTATGGGGCCGGGGTTAAAGGTAATCTGAAACGTCTGCTAAGCATCGCTCAACGCAATGGAGTTCCGGCTTTGCCGGATGGAGGAAAGCGTTCGATGATACATGTCGAGGATGTGAGTCAGGCTGCGTTACTCGCCGCCGCTCATCCAGCCGCTCACCTGAAAACCTACATTTTGACCGATGGGCAAGAGTATTCCAGCCAGGATATTATCAACCTGACGCGCTTAGCGTTGGGCAAACCACCTCCGGTTTGGCAAATACCACGTATGGTGCTGAGCGCTCTCGCTAAACTGGGAGATTGCACGGCAGGGATGAAGATTGGGATAATGGGATTCAACAGCGAAACTTTTAATAAATTATTGGGTTGGAGTTGGTACAGTTCCGAAAAAATCCAGCGAGAATTGGGATTTCAACCAATACATACCTTGGCCGCGGCGCTTTCAGACATGATGGAAACCCGCCGAGCCGGTTGTGAGAATTTGACACCTTGACTGAAACGAGGGTGCTGTTGAAGACGGATTCTACTGGTTTGAGAACCCAAGATAGTTCGCGTTTTGTCTTCGTAATCCCGCTAATCATGCTGATCAGCGCGCTGACAGTGATACTGCTGTATCTGATTTATTACGCGGTAAGCGATAATTATGCAAACCGTACTGCGCTGACTTTAACGGGCAATGCGCTAACTGTATCGGTGGGGCAAGGTGAAATAAGCGGAGATGCTCTAGAAGTTCGTCAAGTCTCTTCGCAAGGGGTTGCTTTTGCCAGTATTACCGGCATAACGCTATCCGCAGACACTTATTCTGCATTACGCTGGACTATAGACGGTTTCCAAGATGATGTCGTTATCGACTTCATTTGGGCCACTCAAACAGATCCCGGTAATATGCAGAAAGTTCAGTTAACCCCCAGTAACGATAGCAATGCTCTAAACTTGAATGCAGAGTCGTCCTGGCAAGGCACTATTGTTGGAATGGGTATTATGGTTACCGGGCATTTATCCGACCCTGTGATCGTACACCAACTCAAATTACAACAGTCGGATAAGCCTGCGCTTATGGATTTTCTAGGTCGATTCTGGAGCGATTGGACTTTTCTTGAGACCTGGAGTCAGCGCTCTGTTAACTTTATTGAGGGTATGCCGCATAAGGCTTTAATGCCGATAGTGCCGGCAGTTGCGTTATGGATTAGCCTATGCTTTGCTATTTACCTCGGCTTGTTTTTTACCCGTCGTGTTCCCCTGACTCTCGTGCCTTTTACCGTTTTTATACTGACCGGCTGGCTAATCCTGGATGCTCGCTGGCAGTGGACCCTGTGGAATCAGTTAGAATCAACAAAAACACAATTTGGCGATAAGACCCCAGAACAAAAACGCTTAGCCGGGGAAGATGGCGGTTTATTTCAATTCATCCTGGAAGTGAAAAAGTTTCTACCAGCAGAGCCCACTCGCCTGTTTATCATCACTGCCGACCCGTATGAAGGCACCCGGTATTTGCGCAGTCGGGCGCGTTATCACTTGCTGCCACATAATGTGTTCTCGTTGCTTTCAGCTTTACCGCAGCACTATCAACCCGGAGATTACTTGCTGGTTTTCCCCCCTCTGCAGGATCTCCAATATGATCGTAATGCGCAGTTACTCAAAGATAAACACAACAACCTCCCAGCGAAATTGGTTCATCAAACAGCGTCCGGCGCGTTGTTCCGTATGCAGGATCGGCCACTATGATGTCGCTGGTTCTCGCCATCGTATTGCCCTGGCTATTAGGGGTGGTTTGGTTGCGCAAAGGCGGGGTATCCCAGTGGTCGTTATTATTGGCGTACGGTTATCTACTTGGCATTTTGTTTACCACACTGTTGCTACGCGCGCTGGACAGCCTGGGTTTAACGCTTAGCTTTCCGCTGTGTGCGTTGCTGTTATCCGTATTAATCTTTTTCGGTATCCAACAAACCAGAACCCTGTGGCAGTGGAATGGCTCTGGCTCTCTAGCCGCATGGCGGCATCAACCCTTCTGGCATCACCTATTATTTGGCTTAGTGTTGGTTGGGATTGCTGTTAAGTTCTACGGTTTCGCTGTTGAAATCGGAGCGCGTCCCTTGTATCCCTGGGATGCCTGGACGACCTGGGGGGTGAGGCCACAGGTTTGGTTCGAGTTCAAGCAGCTGGTGCCTTTCGTCGATGCAGCAAGCTGGCTGGCAACTGATCATTCCCTGACAACTGCCTACCTGCTGGAAGCCTGGCATTATCCACCCGCCGTGTCGTTGATTCAGCTCTGGATGTCGCTGGGTTATGGGCAATGGCATGAGTCCATGGCTAATTTGCCGTGGCTACTGTGCGGCGTTGCTTTGGGTTTGGGGTTTTATGGTCAGGCACGCTTATGGACCGGTAAGCCATTGCTCAGCCTGGTGTTTACCTACCTGTTATTGTCGATTCCACTGTTGAATGCCCATGTGGCATTGGCCGGTTACGCTGATCTTTGGATGGCAACGATTTACAGTTTGGCGGCCATTGCGTTGCTGCAGTGGTTGCGTACTCGTGATCGCGCTCAAGGTCTGTTGGCTCTGTTGCTGGGACTGACTTGCGCGTTGGTAAAAGTGGAGGGCGTAGTTTGGTTGCTGACCCTATTGCCGGTTGCGAGTGCGGCATTGACACCGCGTCGTTATCGATTCGGTTTGTTGCTGCTACTAGTAGTGTTGTTGATGTTGTGGTTCTGGAACGGCGGGTTTTCCGCTACGTTACCGGGACTGGGAACAATTTATCTGCAACCGGAACGGATCGAAATCCCCTATCTGGGACGTTTCGATGTCGCTTATTCGCCCAACTGGGAGCCGTTTCTGGATAATTTTTTCGTGCTCGGCAGCTGGCATTTATTCTGGTACGTGCTGATTCTGTTGGTAGTCGTGGCAATGCCGAAAATAGCGACCGACCGACTATTGCTGATCTTTTCGGCAGTAGTGAGTTCGGGATTGGCCATGCTGTTCTTTTTATTCCTGATGACCGAAGCCCGTGAGTGGGCGGCGAAATACACCAGCATTAATCGGTTATTTCTTCATATCACGCCACTATTGATGTTCTATGGGCTCATCCTGTTTCAGGCTTTGCGTGCTCAATCTCCCAATACAAACCCGTTATCTGAGCCGCAATCCGCTTGATATGGAAAACCCGCTGCAAAGATATGGATCCAGCTTGTCCCAGCTGTTTACGCTGTTGAGATTGCTGACTCAATTCACCAATCGCTTTAGCCAGCGCACTGGCATCATTCGGTCTCACCAGTACCCCATGTTTTCCCTGTTGTATAACCCAGCCCACACCTGAGCCCGGGATGTCACTGGCAATCACCGGTTTTTGAAACCGCATCGCTTCCAGCAACACCAGTCCGAATGCCTCGGTGCGTTCCAGCGAGGGCAAACAGAATATATCGCAGGTTGCCCACAACGCATTGAGTTCCGCCTCGGTCCGAGAACCCGCCAGCACCACACGATCTGTCAGGTCTAGTGTTTCGATTAGGGTTGTGAGTCGCTGACGATGTTCGCCCTTCCCGACGATGACCAGCCGTATAGCGGGATTGTCGGCAACGGCTCGCACCAAAACCTCGAACCCCTTGTAGTAGGTCAACCGCCCGACCGCTAATAATCTACAGGACGTTTCTCCCCACAACGATTGAGCTTGGGACAGCGCATCCGTTGAAGGGCCAGCAATTCGTTCGGGGTCGAATCCCAACGGGATGATCCGGCATTTATCCCGCCAAGGTTCCAGCGCCTCGCTGGCGTCCAGATAGTTTGGTGAAGTGACGATAATCGCACGGCTGGTGGCTAGTAAACGTTGCTCCCAAGGACGATACAAATGATAAGCTGGCGTCAAACGCCGATCGATCTGAGAAGACACCACGTCGGAATGCCAATGAATGATCCAGGGAAGGCGTCGCGCGACGGGAATCAGCAGAGCCCAGAACGCCGACGTGTTGGGCATATGAAGATGCAGCAAATCGGGTTTAAATGTATTAATTGCGCGCGCCAGCCAAAGCGGAAAACTCGGACTGATTGGCGCGTACAGCAGCCGCCCATAACAAGGGGCTCGAAAGATCACTGGTGTGCAGTGAAGTTCAGACGGCCAATCGCCCCATAACTGCTTACGATGATGGTGCACCAAAGCAGCGGTTTGCGTGTCGTTGTGCTCAAGTGCCGGTAACAGATCGGCTAAGAAATACTCCATCCCACCAGCGAAAGGAGGAAAGAACTTGCCGATATGTAAGACGCGCACGAAGTTTAGGTCAGTAGCGGAGCATCACAAAGCTTCGGTGTCGTTATCAACGCCGGCGGCATCGGCATCCGACATCTGGGGTCTTGCTTCTAGTATCGCCAGTCGTTGGGCTAATCGACGAATCTTGCGCTCTTGGTGGGAGCGTTCCAGATCCATCGTTAACATTTTGATTAGAATCAATCCCAAGCCTAATACCAAGGCCAACACTGGGGGATAACCCACGCCTAGCGAGGCAGCCCACTTGTCGAACACTTTGGGAAATATCCCCAACAACAAGGCAATAGTGGCTGCACACAGCCACCACACCGCGTAAGTTCCGCGCATGTGATCGCGCCGAACCAACAGCAGGATACTGATAGCGATTCCCAAGCCAATCAGCGTCGAAGTCAGTTGATAAGTAACCACAAGCACCCGTTAAATATTGCGATGGAATTTGAGGAGTTTACCGGAGCCTACCCGGGCAATACAGAGCAAACTGGTCTGCAACATATAATTAGCCACGACCCACCAAGAACTGAAAACCCGTGAAACACCCGTAGTACGTATCCCCATAGGAACCTGGACCTCCACGGTGCGCAGCCCCTTGCGGCGTAAAATCAACAACACCCCGACATCTTGATAATCGATTAGACTCGCTTCCGCCGATGCCAGGATCTTAATCGCCGCGAAGTTATAAGCCCGAAAACCCGAAGTGATGTCCTCCAACTTCAGCCCGGTGAGCAACCGAAAATAGGACCAGGCATAACGCCTGGCGCGACTAACCCGGTCAGGACAAGCACCGATCACCACATCCGCTTGGCCGGTAAGTATCGGTTGAATTAGTGCATTGACATAAGCCGGTTCATGCTGGCCATCAGCATCCATGGTAATGACGGTTTGACAACCTGTTTCGAGCGCATAACGAATACCCGTCTGAATAGCTCCCCAAGCCCCTAATCTTAACGCCAGAGATAACACCTTAGCGCCAGCAGCTTGTGCCACAGCTGCGGTGGCATCAGTGCTGGCATCGTCAACGACGACCACCTCTTCTTGGGGATGAATCGATTTAATGCCTTCGATGACTGTCCGTATCGTTTTTTCCTCATCACGGGCGGGGATGACGATGATGTGGCTATCCTGACCGCTGTCACAAATGCTGCTGATTTGGCTCACTATGCTCCAGATTCCAGATTTACGGGTTGGTGCACCGGGACGGTGCTTATGGAATCCGCTGTAATATACCTTGTTGTGGCTTAATTAGGGAGAGTTAGAGGCCATTCTGTCGCTTTAGCGGTTTTCCGACCAACATCTGGAAGCGGATGAATAATCAATACCTAGCATTGTCCTCGCTTTCGACCAGCCGATTCAAGATCAGGCCGTGAAACTCTTTATGGTCGGCGGCGAAACGCCAGCCCAGATGCAGTTGGCAGGATCCACACACCACGATTTGCCAGCGATGCCCTGGAAACCAGCTCCAGAAATCGGTTGATTTGCCGCGTCGGGTTACCCCCGGCGCTTCGCGGAAACAACCGATTCGGAAAGTCATATCATGAGGGTTGGTAAAGACATGGGTGTGTTGCCCATTGACGTGGATTCGTGTGTCAGGACGGGTAATAGGGTGGCCGCAATGTCGGCAATTCAATGTGCGTTGCGGGTCCTCCTCTTTCTCTTCCTCTGCAGTAACGATAGCCTCGCGCAATGTGGGATCGACGGCTTGCTTATCGAAACACCACAGGCTATGGGATTGGCCTCTAAAGCCTATGTTGATGCTGAGCTGACTTACTGGGTACTGCATGGCTCTTGCCTTCGTAATGAACGGCGGAGATGGGAAATCAAGGTCACTTTGAAGTGCGCTCAATCCGTTAAATTTTAAACTTTTTCTGGTACAAATGGGTAATCGCAAAGTTGAGTGTCAGCACTTCGCCAGAAGTGTTAGCTAAACCCTGCTTCAGTAATAAATTACGATGAAATACCAGTTGATTGATGGCGGGGGTGTAACCGGCGGATTCCATAAAACCGGCGATAAAAATGAAAATATCAATGCGGTCTTTGTAACAGTACAAATAGCTTTCTGAGTACACTAGAAGTTGCAAAAACCGTTGGCAAACAAACGTTATGTTGTCTTCATCGGCAAACGGATAACGGCAGATAAGCGGAATCACATCAGGATGGTATTGGGTTGGTTGTTTACGCCCCAGATACTCCACGATATCCATCTCTTCGATGCTGTTCAGCCAAATATGGCTGGGATCGCCACGCAAAACGATGTTTTCAACGTCTTGATACGCCACAGTTATCCCTCTTGTATTTCATCACGCCGGTTTAAGGCCGCAACAGACCGGCAATCGCCGCTGGATTGCCTGGAAAATACAAATGCAGATATGAGGCCGTCAATCGGTTAATCCGATAGATTGCCTCTCCTTGCACCTCATCGTGTTGCCGCTTGCCATAGGTTAATGGACGTAGTGGTGTCTCCAGTCGGGAGTGGTGAAAGGTATGGCCGCGTAACTCTCCCTCCGGCAACGGAGCAGTCTGTAACCCTAATGCGGTCAAGCGTGGTTGCATAACCGCATGGCCAGGTAACAAGCTGGTCATGGCCGCACATTCACCGTGCATATCGGTCAGGGTTTCCAGCAGATAAAGCAATCCACCGCATTCGGCATACAGTGGTTTTCTCTCCACATGGTGCTGTTTTATCGCTGTCACCATGGTGTGATTCTCCGCCAGTTGCCCTAAATGTAACTCGGGATAACCTCCGGGCAGATAAAGACTATCCACAGCAGGTAAGGCGATATCGTGTAGGGGCGAGAAGAAAATCAGTTCGGCTCCCAATGCGCGCAAACAATCCAGATTGGCGGGATACAGAAACGCGAAAGCCTTATCACGTGCCACGCCGATTCGCACTCCCGCCAGTAACGGCGGCGATGCGACTGATGATACGTGATCAAAGGACACCGGGTCCGGCAATGCCGTCAAAGCGGTTTGTTCGATGGCCGCTGCTGCCACCTCCAAGCGCTTTTCCAGATCATCAACTTCTGCAGCCTGCACCAAACCCAAGTGGCGATCGGGTAGCTCAATCTCCGGGTCTGGTGACAGAGCGCCACAATAACGCAGGGTTGCCGGCAAGCTGTCTGCTAGTAGCGCGGCATGACTGGGACCAGCAACCCCATTAGCCACCACCCCGGCGAATGGCAACCGCTCGCGATAATAGGCCAAACCATAGGCGACCGCGCCGAACGTTTGCGCCATTGCCTCAGCTTGAATCAATGCCAGTACCGGAACGCCGAAAAGCTGTGCTAAATCGGCACTGCTCGGTGTCCCATCAAACAATCCCATCACCCCTTCGATGAGAATCAGATCGGCTGATCGGGCAGCTTCATAGAGTAAACGCCGGCAATCGGTTTCACCCACCATCCACAAATCCAGCTGGTAGACCGGATAGCCAGATGCTTGCTCTAAAATCATCGGATCAAGAAAGTCCGGCCCCATTTTGAAAACACGTACTTGGCGATCCTGCCGACGATGGTAACGAGCCAATGCAGCAGTCAGGGTAGTCTTGCCTTGGCCGGAAGCTGGCGCTCCTATGAGCAAAGCAGGACAAGAGAGAACGGAATCAGTCATTGCTCCGGTTATGGTGGCCATCATTTAAGCGTTGAGCTCGTGATATCAACAGGTCCAGGTTTAAGCGATTCACTGCCTTGTTACAAAGCTGTTACACAGTGTTACCAAACAAATACCTGAACGACATCTTGGATTTACAGGGCAAGCATACATTAGACAGCGGTTTAACAGGTCACAGTCAAGGGAGAAGGCTGCAACGGCCAGCCAACACAACGATTACAACAGTCAATCATCGCATAGCATTGTGATTCCGATAACTGCCATGCCTTGATCACTTTAGATATGGGGACAAGCATCATGAGTGAAGTAGCGGAATGGTCTGATGAGCTGAGTGTGGGCATCCAGGAAATCGATGAACAACATAAGGTTTTAATTGATATTTTAAATGAGTTGAATGATGGAATACACGGTGTGCGCAGAAAGGAAGTACGACTGGAGATTCTCGATAAGCTGATCGACTACACGAGAATCCACTTTGCAGTCGAAGAAAGCCTGATGCGTATATTCGCTTATCCCCGTTATGAGGAACACAAGCAGGAGCACGATAAGCTGATAGCAGAGATACACGAATTTCGCGTACAGTTCGTAGAGGACGCCAGCGCGCCCACTTATGAGTTATTGATTTTCTTGAAGCAATGGTTAACCAATCACATCATGAAAGTCGATAAGCATTACGAAGAACATTTCTTGAAAATGGGGGCTAAAAAATCCTGGCTGAACAATTCCTGGCTGGGCAAATTCTGGCATTGAGCTATCCATTCAAGCGAAAAACCACCGGCACATCAAGTACCGCACTGACCGGCTGACCACCTCGTTGAGCCGGTCGGAAACGCCAGCGTCGCACCGCTTCCAATGCAGCACGATCCAATTGTGAATGGCCGCTACCGGTTTTGATCTGCACGTTGATTGGACTCCCGTTGGTCATCACGGTGACTTGCAATACGACACGTCCCTCAAAACCTCGCTTACGCGCAACCATTGGATAACGCGGTTTTGGATTGTCGGGCAACGGTGCGGCTTTGACAGCAGTATGAGACGTGCTACCGCCCTTGGAGGAATGAGTCAATTGCTTCCCCAAAGCTGCTTGACGATTCACTAATTTTGCCTGCGTTGCTTGCACCGTTGTCGATTGGGTAGGCGTTTCGGATTGTGCAGAGTCAGAGGGCATGGCTAGAGATTGCCGTGATTTTGCTGTCTGTGTGGTTTGAGTCGGCGACTTCTTTGGCGGCTTAGAACGAGCTGGTAACTGTTGCTTAGCAGGCGTTGGAGATTTTGCTTTCGATACGGGCGGAGCCTGCCGTTTAGAACGGGCCGCCACCTGCTTTTTAACTGGCCGGACTGCGGGAGTTGCAGCTGGCGTCACTGTTGAAGCAGAATCAGGCGCTGGTGGCACATGAATCGGCACAACACTTTTCGGCGGCGGTGCAGTTGCAACTGGTTTCTGCGACGGTGGAGATTCGGTGAGGTGCGAATTCTTCTCTGCTGCTTGTGGTGCGGAATGCCCCGGAGAGAGAACAATCATCAGTTGCTGATCTGATGGTGGTTGCGGAGCGGGCAAAAAATCCCCCAGCAAACCGGCCAAACTCCAATGCAGCATTAGCGAGCAAGCTAACGCCACACTGCAGCGCGTGAATGCGGTGCTGGTCCTACGAAGAAGAATTGCATCAAGGCTGGGCTGTTGGCAGCCAGGAGAAACACTCGTACAGCTGCCATCCGCAGCATCCACCAGTGCAATAAGATCAAACTGTCGATAGATTCCTTTGGCCACGTCCCCCCCGGACAGCTGCGTGTTCAGTAACGTCGGTACGTCACCGCAACGCAAACCGTCCCGGCAAACACCCCGTTCGCCGGTTGGGTGACGCAGTCGATGGCAGGTCTCCTGGCTTACGGATCAATGCTTGGCATCCGGCCTTCCCGGTTTCCCAGTGGCTAGTTATGGATGCAGCTCACCGCTAACAGTTGCGGGGGCAGCCACGGCTTGAGTCCATATTGTTGACCTAATAAGGACCGTACCGTGTTCCCTTTTAATCCCCGAAGGGAACCATCTACATCAATAAGGATACCGGACAGGCTGTTAGCGTCAAGCCATGACTTGGTGACCAGTCAACGCATTTACTAATAGAAGCAAATACTCTAAGCGAGAAGCGGTTCGGTGAAGAAAATGACGTCACTATCCGTAATTCGGCAGATTTGCACAGCGCATGGTCCGAGGGGTTGGGCCAACTCAGCCATAGCCCGAAGGCAATCAGATCAGTACACTATCGCCCGTCCCAGCATTCACAGTAGACAACCCAGACTCATGAACGATCTTTACGATGCCTCAGCGATTGAAGTTCTCAGTGGTCTTGACCCGGTCCGCCGCCGACCCGGCATGTATACCGACGTCACCCGACCGAATCATTTAGCGCAAGAAATTATCGACAACAGCGTAGACGAAGCCATCGCTGGCTTCGCGGATGAGATATCCGTCGTGCTGCACAGCGATGGTTCGCTGACGATTACCGATAATGGCCGGGGTATGCCGGTGGATATTCACCCCGAGGAGGGTATTCCGGGCGTGGAGTTGATTTTGACCCGGTTACACGCAGGCGGTAAATTCTCCAACCGCAGTTACCAATTCGCAGGTGGTTTGCACGGGGTCGGCGTGTCGGTGGTCAATGCCTTGTCTAGTCGTTTGGAGGTGTGGGTAAAGCGCGCCGGCAAGCACTATTACATGGCCTTCGCCGACGGGGAAAAGACCATTGATCTGCACGAGATCGGCACTATCGGGCAGCGTAACAGTGGCACCACAGTGCGGTTCTGGCCCGATCCGCGCTATTTCGAATCGCCCAAATTATCGTTAACCCGACTCACCCATGTATTGCGCGCTAAAGCAGTCCTGTGTCCTGGACTCAAGGTGAGTTTCAATGACGAAACGACTGATGAAGAGTTGTATTGGTGTTATCAAGACGGGTTGAGTGATTACCTAAAAGCGTTTCTTGGAACCGCTGAAATTCTTCCCGAGCTGCCCTTTATGGGCCAGTTGCGTGGCGAGCGGGAAGCAGTGGAATGGGCACTGGTTTGGGT
This sequence comes from Candidatus Competibacteraceae bacterium, assembly GCA_036351435.1. GTDB lineage: Bacteria > Pseudomonadota > Gammaproteobacteria > Competibacterales > Competibacteraceae > JAAUQA01. The sequence continues at coordinate 6,988 of JAZBPA010000263.1, read as the reverse complement.
GCCGGACGGCGGCCCCTTGTTAACCGAAAGCTACGTTAATCTAGTGCCTACGGTTCAAGGTGGAACCCACGTCAACGGCCTGCGTGCCGGTTTGACTGAAGCGATTCGGGAATTTTGCGAATTCCGCAATTTGCTGCCCCGTGGGCTGCGGATTGCTCCTGAGGATGTTTGGGAACAATGTTGCTATGTACTCTCAGTAAAGCTTCAGGAAGCCCAGTTCTCTGGCCAAACCAAGGAACGTTTGGTATCGCGTGAGTGTGGGTCTTTCGTGTCTGGGGTGGTTAAAGACACTCTCAGCTTATGGCTGCATCAGCATCCTGATGTTGGCGAGCGGATCGCCCAGCTGGTGCTGCGCAATGCGCAACAACGGTTGCGGATTAGCAAGCAAGTGGTGCGCAAAAAAGCCACTAGCGGCCCAGCATTGCCGGGCAAGCTGGTGGACTGTACCAGTCAGAATCTCGCTAACACTGAACTGTTTCTGGTGGAAGGTGATTCCGCTGGCGGTTCCGCCAAACAAGCGCGTAATCGGGATTTTCAAGCAATCATGCCGTTGCGGGGCAAAATTCTTAATACTTGGGAAGTCGACTCGGCCCAGGTGTTAGCCTCGCAGGCCATTCACGATATTGCCGTTGCTATAGGCGTCGATCCCGGTTCGGAGCGATTCGACGGCCTGCGCTATGGCAAAATCTGCATTCTCGCCGACGCGGATTCCGACGGTTTACACATCGCCACCCTGTTATGTGCGCTGTTTGTCCAACATTTTCAGCCCTTGGTCGCCGCCGGCCATGTGTATGTGGCCATGCCGCCTTTGTTTCGTGTCGATGTCGGTAAAGAGGTGTTTTACGCGTTAGATGAGGCGGAAAAACAAGGTATTTTAGATAGGATCGTCGCCGACAAGAAAAAAGGCAAGGTATCGGTGACCCGCTTCAAGGGCTTGGGCGAAATGAACGCCCTGCAATTGCGGGAAACCACCATGGACCCGACCACCCGTCGGTTGGTGCAATTGACCACTGAACCGGATGACGACACCAGCGCGCTACTGGATATGCTGCTGGCCAAGAAACGCTCAGCGGATCGTAAAGTGTGGTTGGAAAATAAAGGCAATCTGGCGCAGGTGTAGCAGATTTTACGGTTGCGCCGGTTTGCTGGCGAGCGCCAACGCTTGCTGAGGTGCCCGAATGGTGATTACGGCGACTCCGGCAAGCGTCATGGCACCACCCAACATCAGCTTCCAGGTCAAGGTGTCACCCCAGATTACGACTCCGAAAAGAACCGCTAATACCGGGGTGAGGAGCATTAGTGGGGCGGTTACGCTGACCGGATGGCGCCCCAATAAATAGTAGACGATCCCATGCCCGACCAGAGAAGCACCGATGGCGGAGTAAGCCGGCATGGCGTAATCCAACCAGGTTGCTGACCGCAGCACGGCTAATTGATTCTGCTCCAATAGCAACGACAAAACGATCATGCTGGGGGTGGCGATCAACGCGATCCAGGCTTGCAGGGTAAACACGCTGACCCCCTGCAAACGACGCATCATGATGGTAGCAATGGCCATCACCAAGGCCGCGGAGATAGTGAAAAACAGCGCATCCGGATGATTGAACACAATGGGATCGAAACCGATCACCATGACCCCGCAAAACGCGCAAGCAATGCCCACGATGCGTCGCCAGCCCAAGGTTTCGCGTAAAAATAGCACAGCCATGATGGCCGAAAACGGCACGTACAGCTGCGCCGCAATAGCGATTGACGACACATCGCCGGCGGCCGCCAAACCGGCGAAAATCAGCCCGAAATGAAAGATGCCCAAAACAACACCCACGCCTAGAACGCCTTTCATTTGACCGGGTATCCAACGTAGGAAAGGCAGCAATAATACCAACAATAGGCTGAACCGGAGCGCGGTAAACAGTAAGGGTGAGAAGTGCTCTAATCCCGCTTTACCGGCAATGAAGTTAAACGCCCAGGCGGTATTAGCCAACAGGGCTAAGGCAAGATCAATAGGATTCATGAAGTAGCGGCGTCTCAGCCGATCAGTAACGCGCTGGAGCCAGGCAAGGTGGCGATAAACTCAGCGCCCATTAATTGTGACGGGGTATAACTGCCGCCCGGCGGAGGTTCATGCAGGAGCTGCTGGACAACAGCCAATGCCCCGAACACAGTGACATCGTAACCGTTGGCAGTGCGGATGCGGGCCGTCTTGGTCGCGCCTGCTGCATTGCGAACCTCCCCCCAGACAAACGCGGGCCATTGTCGACGGTGCTCCTCATTCGGTCCGCGGAGACGGCTACTCAGTTGCCTTTGTAACACGCCTTGCACCCATCGCCACCCCAATAGAGGGCGTAGATAATTGAGGTTTTTTAAGATCTTCAGCATGGATGCCGAGCTGGGAATATAGGTTTCGATATTGGCGATACCGGTAGTGCGGTAACCGCTAGCAATATCGCCCCACGGAATAGTCAGAGCGTCTTTCTCGCCGTTGCCGAAATCAACGCGACGGCTAGCAAAAGCCAAAGGCACGGTGACAATTTGCCCATCGCGACGAATTTTTCCTCCCTGCGCCAGCCCCTCGATCACTGTTTTCGCTGTGCCCGGACTCAGTTTGGACGAGGAGTCGAATCCCAAAGCCAGTTGATCGGCATCCGGTAACGCAGCTTTCAAACACGCAGCCACGCAATCGGTCGCGAGCACATCGAAACCGACCCCGGGGCACAGTATGATATCGGCGTTGCGAGCCAGTTTGTGTTGTTCGTAAGCATATTCGAAAACATCGATTTCCCCGGTAATATCCAAATAGTGCGTCTTGCTTAATAAACAGGCCTCTATCAATAGACCACTGGTGGCCGAAAAGGGCCCGGCACAATTCAACACCAACGCAATATCACGTAAATGCCGAACACTCAGGGTGGGGTCATCAAGCGCAAAAAATCGGCATTCGCAGTCCAGCTCGCGCGCCAAGGGTAATAATTTGGCCTCGGAACGACCAGCTAACACGGGGTCCAATCCGCGTTTCCAAGCCTCTCGCGCAATGAGTTCGCCGGTGTAGCCGTTAGCACCGTAGATGAGCCAGCGACGGTTTTTCATCGCGGTTTGCGGCGATCCGATTGTGTGAGGATCCAAGCAATCGCAAAACCGCCGACTACGGTATGGTGAGTTTCCACCAGCGGACTGTCAGCGAATTCGGCTGAAGATAAATCGAAATAACGCACAAATCCTCCGTACCACAAATCTCCTACCCGACGGGAAAACCCTACGGCTAACCGCCATCCCCCGAATCCACCATCTGCCTCGAAAGCCGGTCGGTTCGGGGTCGCGAATCGCGAATCGACGCTATAAAAGTAATCGTGATAACGTCCGGTTCCATACAACGGCCCCAGCGTGACATCCAGGCTCCAGCTGCTGTTGGTCCCAAATTGCTCCTGTTCGTAACGCAGGCGGGGATTACTCTGCCAGCCTACATCTTCTATTCTAGTAAAATCGCTGGCAATCGCCGCCCGAATCGGTAATTCCAGTAAAAAACGGCCTCTATTAGCAGACAAGGCATACAGCTGATATTTGAGCACCGGACCGATTTCGAGTATGGGATCCAGGTCCGGCATGCCTCGCCGCAGATCATTGTCGTCGCTGCTCACCGGCAGAGAGCCGCTCAGGCTAATATCCAGTTCCCAACGCGGACTATCAAACAATTCCCCGGTCACTGCGTCCCGGTCCACTTCCAAATGCTCGCTGCGATAGACGAAATAGGGAAACGGTAACAACCAATAATTGCGCTCCTTAGAACCGAGATAATCCGGGAAAGCGATGCCAGTGAACCCTAAACCGAGTTCCCAATAAGCGGGTTTGTCTGCAGCATTAGCTGGCGATAGCAGCGCCAGGATCAACAAACCCATGAGAGTTTTGGCCATGTATTTAATTCCTGTGATAAAGCTAAACGCCGCCCGCCGGTTTAATCCATACGTCCACACTTCAACGTAGCGGCCGTCGGCCAACACTAGCCACCAGAGGCAAATCATTCAGCCGACCGGCACGGTTTTTCAATTCGACTTGCGAACCCGCAACCGGAAAATCGGGTATCTATTTAAGGTAGTACACTTTGTAAGTTCAACGGTTTAGTGCTTCGTAATACTCACCAAAACCGAAGCCCACGGACAATTCCTCACCACTGTTAACCGGCGTGCTGGGCGGACCAACGACGCTACACAGCCCAGCTATCAGCCAGCAACTCCGCCTGCTTCAGAATCGTCTCGGTCGCGGAAGCCTGTTTGTCTGGCGGATAGCCATACTTTCGCAGAATCCGCTTAACGATCACCTTCAGCTTGGAGCGCACACTCTCCTTCACGGTCCAGTCAATGGTGGCGTTCTTTTTCACCTTCTCGACCAACTCGCGGGCGATCTCTTTCAATTGCTCATCACCAATCACCTGCACGGCACTGTCGTTGACCTCCAAAGCATCATAGAAGGCCAGTTCATCCTCCGCCATACCAAGGTTTTCACCGCGTCGATCAGCCTCCTTGATTTCCTTGGCCAGCTTGATCAGCTCTTCGATGATTTCAGCGGCTGACAACAGGTTGTTCTGATAGCGTTTGATGGCATTCTCCAGCATCTCGGAGAGTGCCCGGCTCTGTACCAAATTCTTCCGTGAGCGCGTGCGAATTTCATCGTTGAGAATCTTCTTCAGCAGCTCCAAGGCAAGGTTCCGGTGCTGCATCCCCTGGATCTCTGCCATGAATTCATCTGAGAGGATCGATATATCCGGCTTCTTGATACCGGCTGCATCGAAAATGTCCACCACCTGGTCGGAGACAACCGCCTCATCCACCAACTGACGTATGGCGGAGTCCATCTCCTCCTTGCTCTTGCCCTCACCCCGTTCAAACTTGGCCAACCGCGCCTTCACAGCCTGGAAGAAGGCCAGCTCGTCCTTGATCGCCATGGCACGTTCATCCGGTACACAAAGCGCGAACGCCTTGGCCAGCAAGCCAACCTCCTTGGCGAACCGTGCCTTTCCATCCTCCAGGCCCAGCACAAACTCCTCACCCGCCAGAATGATCGTCAGCTTGCCGGAGGTGTCGGCATCGAAGTAGCGCCGATAGTCGAAGCCTGACAGCATCTGATCGACCACCTCGAACTTCTCGCGCATGGCGTGAACGGCCTGTTCGATGTCCAGTGTCGGCTCTCCCATACCACCACTCTCGGTATAGGTTGCCAGCGCCTTCTTCAGATCGGAGGCAATGCCGATATAGTCCACCACCAAACCACCGGGCTTATCCTTGTAGACCCGGTTCACGCGGGCGATGGCCTGCATCAGGTTATGCCCCTTCATCGGCTTGTCCACATAGAGGGTATGTAGACAAGGGGCATCGAATCCGGTCAGCCACATATCCCGCACGATAACCAGCTGCAGTGGATCGTCCGGGTCCTTCAGCCGCTCTCCAATCGCCTTGCGTGCCTCCTTGCTGCGAATATGTGGCTGCATCACCTGAGGGTCCGCGCTGGAACCGGTCATGATCACCTTGATTGCGCCTTTGGTGTCATCCTCGTCATGCCATTCGGGGCGCAAAGCAACAATGGCAGCATAGAGTTCAACGCAGATGCGCCGACTCATGGCCACGATCAAACCTTTACCGTCGAAAATCTTCTGCCGTTCCTCGAAGTGCGCCACCAGGTCGCGGGCCACGTTCTCCACCCGCTGACGGTTCCCGACGATAGCCTCCAGCCGCGTCCACTTCGCCTTGGCCTTCTCGCTCAGTTCGTCCTCGTCACCAAACCCCGTTTCGTAGTCGGCGGCGTCTTCCATCACCTTGTCGAAACGCTGATCCAGATCTTCCTTCTCTTCCTCCTTCAGGCGCACCTTGGCCAGGCGGCTTTCGTAGTAGATGCGCACCGTCGCGCCATCCTCCACCGCCTGGGCGATATCGTAGACATCCACATAATCGCCGAACACCGCCGGGGTGTTCTTGTCGTCCAGCTCTACCGGAGTGCCGGTAAATCCGATAAAGGTGGCGTTGGGCAGGGCGTCGCGCAGGTACTTGGCAAAACCGTAGGCCGTCTTCTTGCCGACGATGTTGCCCGCCTCGTCCTTGATGTCCACCTCTTTGGCCTTAAAGCCGTACTGGCTGCGGTGAGCCTCATCGGCAATCACCACGATATTGCGGCGGTCGGAGAGCAACGGGTAGATCGCCTCGCCATCCTTGGGTGAAAACTTCTGCATGGTGGTGAAGATGATCCCACCGGAAGCCACCTTCAGCCTGTCGCGCAGATCGTCCCGATTCTCCGCCTGCACCGGCTCCTGGCGCAGCAACTGGCGGCTGGCAGCAAAGGTATCGAAAAGCTGGTCATCCAGATCATTGCGGTCGGTCAGCACCACGATGGTGGGATTATCCAGGGCCAGCACCAGCTTGCCCGCGTAAAACACCATGGAGAGCGACTTGCCGCTTCCCTGGGTGTGCCAGACCACCCCACCTTTGCGACTACCCTCCACATCCGTGGCGTACAACGTCGAATCTACGGCCTTCTTCACCGCATAGAACTGGTGATAGGCGGCAATCTTCTTTACCGTCTCTACCGTGGTCAGGCCGGTTTTCGGGTCCTCTTTGCGGGACTTCTCGAACACCGTGAAGTGGCGAATCAACTCCAGCAGCGTAGCGGGCGACAATACGCCACGAATCAGGGTCTCCAACTGGCTGACCAGATGAGAGGCTTCCTGCTTTCCGTCCGCCGTCTTCCACGCCATGAAACGCGTATAATCGGCAGAGAGCGATCCCATCCGTGCCTCCAACCCATCAGAGGCCACCAACAGGCCGTTGGCGACAAACAGGCTCGGGATGGTGTTCTTGTACGTCTGAAGCTGTTCATAGGCGGAACGCACCGTGGCGTTCTCGCTGGCGGCATTTTTCAACTCAATCACCACCAACGGCAAACCATTGATGAACAGAATCAGATCAGGCCGCTTGTTGACGTGGTTCTCGATGATGGTGAACTGATT
>JAZBPA010000262.1:0-3197 GCA_036351435.1 Candidatus Competibacteraceae bacterium | reverse complement strand
TTGGCCTTTGCCATTCCCTTCTCGGCCTGTTCCGGTGTCAGGCCTTTCTTGATGCGCTCGAGTGTGACGGGATCGCCGGACTCCAATCCGGTATATACCAGCGTTAACCCGGCCTGCTTCAGTTCCTTGAGATCTTCCACGGATTTTCGCCTCAAGTCATTCAACCCTGCATAGAGGGCAATTTTAGAACATTCCGGAAAAGTAACGGTGATCTTGTTTAGGATCTTTAAGAGAAACGCCGTTTTCAGCGCCAGTACGTTTCCGTCGATGAGAAAAATCGATCGGACATGAGGAAAAATCAATCTTGCTTCATCGATATCCTTGAAAACCTCCTCGATCTTTCTGATACGAAATCGTTTTTCCCTGAACATGTCGCAGAACGTGCATTTGTTATGGGTACAGCCCAGGGTTGTCTGTATGAGTAAACTGTTGGCCTCCGGCCACGGTCGATATATTTTTCCTTCGTAATACATACCTTTCTCCAACTTTTTTATCGTGTTATTTCAGCCAAGACAGCCTCGATAACATGAACAATGGCTTCACATTTTTGTGCGTTCCGTGCATCGGGATGAGGCGCGGCAAACTGACCGATGTCATTGTCAAAATACCGGCCGGAAGCAGCTGCGAATTCATCAGACAGGGCGGCTCGGACGAGTATTTCCGCACCGATGCGGAGATCGCCACCGGCCACACCATAGGCCTGTTTGACCATTTTACTGCCAAGCATCGACCTGGGATTGACCGCAATGATGGCCGGGCCGTCATCCTTTAGTGAAAGCGCCATGCTGCGTGACCACATGGTAATCGCCAGCTTGCTTTGTGCATAAGCCATACCGTCGGACAGCTTGACGCGCCCCACCAACGCTTCCGGATCGACCGGCGCCTGGGCTGCGGAGGACAGGTTGATGACCCGTGCGGTCATTTGTAACAGCGGCAGAAGCCGTTGTGTCAGCAGATAGGGAGCCACCGTATTGACCGCAAACCTCACATCCAGCCCGTCCTTGGTGATCGGATCTGGCGCGCTGTAAACGCCGGCATTGTTGATGAGAACATCGAGTTTGGCATGCTTGGCAGCGACAGCCTTCGCCAGTGCTTTTACTTCAGCCATACGTGATAGATCGGCCACGTAACTAGAAACCTGCCCGCCATCCGCTGACGCTGAGAGCGCTCTTGCCACGTTTTCCAATTTTTCTGGGCTCCGGCCGTGCAAAATGACGCGGTGGCCCAACGGAACCAGCATCCTGGCGGTTTCCAACCCGATCCCGTCGGTGGCGCCGGTAATAAGAATGGTTTTTTGTTTGGTGCTCATTGTTTGATCTCCTGGGTGCTGATCACGGCATCGTTCCAGTTTCACTGGTTTTTGGTGTCGCTTCCGATACCTTTTACATCAGCTGCCGTTAAGCGTTTCATGGCGGAAGTCCGGCTGGTTGCCTGATAAAGGCAATCGGCTTCTTCTCTCAGCGCATCTTCAATAATTTTACCGATGGATGCGTTTGCCGCCGGTTTGCAGACACCGTCGGTTTCAGCCGGAAAATAGGCGATGCGATGGGCGTGTCCATCGCGATCGGTTGACACGCCCTGATGGTCGATACGCGAAGCCTGCTATATTTCGACAACGACTTTCCCCATCGCCTGGCCGCTGGCAAGACGGTCATGGGCTTTTGCGGCTTCCTCAAGGGAAAATGCCTGTTCATCCAGTATCGGCCGTAAACCGCCGGCATCAACGATTTCGGCTAATTTACGGAGAATTTCGGCATGTTCTTCCCGCTTGTAGTTGTGGATCATCGGAATTAGCATGAACACGACGTGCAAGGACAACCCTTTAAAATGGGCTACAGACAGGTCCAACTCAACCATCGCAACAGTCGAAGCGACTTGGCCGTTGAGAGCCGCCGCTTCGAAAGAATTGGCCATATTCGCCCCCCCGACTGAATCGAAAACCACGTTAAAACCGGCATCGGCTGTATATTTGGCAACGTAGTCGGCAACCGTTTCCGTTTTGTAGTTTATACCGATACCCCCAAGCTCTTTGATCAATGCCAGCTGCTTGTCACCGCCACCGGTTGCGTAAACCTCGGCTCCGAAATAACGGGCAAGCTGCAAAGCGACATGACCAACACCACCGGAGCCGCCATGGACCAGCACTTTCTGGCCCCGGGCAATGCCAGCCCGTGTCAGCCCTTCAAAAGCCGTGATACCGACCAGAGGCAAGGCGGCCGCTTCACGCATCGTAAGGGTTTTCGGTTTGAGCGCGATCAAATCGGCATCTGCGACCATGTATTCTGCAAGGGCCCCCGGCAAATCACCTAAGCCTCCGGCACAGCCGTAGACCTCATCGCCGATAGAATAATCAGAAACACCTTCGCCGACCGATGCCACAGTTCCTGCGAAGTCCATACCCAAAACCGCCGGAAGCTCCGGTGAAATCGGCAGCGCCTTGCCCATCTGGCGAATCATGGTATCGACGGTGTTAATACTGGTTGCGGCAATCTTTATTAATACGTGACCCGGCGTAACCTCCGGCTTGGCGATTTCCGCAGGCTCGAATACATCGGAACTGCCAAAATCTCGGATTAGCATGGCTTTCATTCGTCTTTTCTCCTTTTGTTTTTGTCCTGACGAGATAGTCATAATTTCAATTGACCTAAGCAACGTGTTGGGATAATAGTTCGTACGAACTTCATGTGCAAGTAGGCACTTTAAAATGACATAGTAACAAAAAGGGTACTAATGAGGAAAATCAATGCGGCACAGCACTTATCAATGTAACAATGGATGCCCCGTAGAGGCGACTTTGGAAATTATCGGCGGAAAATGGAAGGGGGTCATCCTCTATCATCTGATGGAGCGGACCTACCGTTTCGGAGAATTGAAACGGGTGATGCCGGGTGTCACCCAGCGCATGTTGACCAAGCAGCTTCGGGAGCTGGAAACCGATGGCATTATCCACCGCAAGGTTTATGCGGAGGTGCCCCCAAAAGTGGAATACTCGCTCACCGAGGTTGGCGAAAGCTTAACAGATGTCATGATGATGATGCGTGATTGGGGGCGGAACCATTTTGGCCTGTAGATCTGATCAAAAGAAACGGATGCGATTTTAATTCTGCAATTCAATCAACATCAGAATGTCAAACCTGTAAATCCTGCCTTTCAAGATACCGCCCCGGTTGTGGCTTTCTGCCAAAGATAGGAACAGG
>JAZBPA010000261.1:0-15268 GCA_036351435.1 Candidatus Competibacteraceae bacterium | reverse complement strand
CGTACCAGGATTGCTTTGTCTTGGAAGTGCCAACCTGACGATCAGTTGAGCTACTCGTCAGCAGGGAACGGCACTAAATGCACCCGATTCCGGCCCAGCTGTTTAGCTTTGTACAGCCCATGATCGGCACGGCGCAGCAAACAATCGACGTTACAGTCTTCACCGTGACAGCCGGCAACCCCAATGCTTACCGTGGCATGTAGGTCTTCGCAGGGAGGATCGTAAATGGTCTCGGCAATGCTAGTGCGTAACCGTTCAGCAACAGCAGCAGCGATTTCCAGCGTTGTTTCTGTCAATACCAGTGCAAATTCATCGCCACCCAACCGAGCTACGAGATCGCTGGTGCGCAAGGTGCGCAGGCAGATTTCAGCAATTGTTTTCAGCACCAAGTCCCCAGCTGCATGGCCGTGTTGATCATTAACGCTCTTAAAGGCGTCTATATCCAATAACAAGATGACGCAAGGGACTTGATAACGCAGACTGCGGGCGAGTTCACGCTCGGCAAAGGCGAAGAAACTCCGACGATTGGCTAACCCCGTCAAACTGTCAGTGACGGCTAATTCTGTCATGCGATTAGCATATTCTTGTAAGCGGTCGTTTGCGTCTACCAGACGACGCCCTACCGCTAACCGAGCGCGCAACTCGGCGGGTCGCACAGGCTTGGTTTGAAAATCGTGCGCTCCTTGGGCAAGCGCATGAACTAAATCACCTTCGTCGGTCTTTACCGTGAGCAGCAGCGTATAGATAAACGGTAACGCGCTAACCTCTTGAATCTTACGGCAGATCGAAACCCCATCGAGACCCGGCATTACCCAGTCGAGTACAGCGATGCGCGGCGGCTCTTGGCCAATAATCGATTCCCAGGCCATATCGCCATTATCGGTTTCCAGCACTTCATACCCCCATCCCGAAATCTGGCGACTCAGGAGCATTCGTGGTACCCGTTCGTCCTCAGCGATAAGAACCTTCACATTAATTTTCCTCCACCCGAGAGTGTTGATTGTACACAACCTCTGCCTGGCTAGGAGCGTGCCAATCGGTCTGCTGCAAGGCCAACTCAAGTCTTTGCAAAGCGGTGCTCAGCGGCAATAGCAGATTGCGGCAAAGCTCAAGGTGTGCAGAATCTGCTGCGTTCTCAATGCGTTTGGCACAAGCATTGAGTTCAATACCACCCACACTGAGCGCGATACCCGCCAGCGAATGTGCAACGCGCGCAGCTTGCTTTGCTTCACCGTCAGTGAGAGCGATTTCCAATTCAGTGAACCGTTGTTGGGTATCTTCCATCGTCATGGCCACTAATTCGTCGACTAGTTCAGGATCATTATCTGCAACGCTAGCTAGCAGCGAGCTATCCAATACCGGGGACTTGCTGACGTTACGCTCCGACGACTGTCGTTTTTCAACGCTCTTTACCGGGATTTGTTGAGCCTTGGGTAACATCTGACTGATTACCGCAGCTAATTTATGACGCGTGACAGGCTTGGGGAGGTAGTCGTTCATGCCAGCAGCTAAACAACGTTCGCGGTCGCCGCGCATGGCTAATGCTGTCATGGCGATAATTGGTGTCTGTAGATCGTTGCCTTCGCGGCGGCGGATTTCTCGGGTGGCTTGGAAACCATCCATATCCGGCATGGTGGCGTCCATAAATAGTAAATCGTAGTGTCGGCTGGCGACACGTTCCACGGCTTCTCGTCCATTCACAGCTTCATCGACCCGGCAGCCAAGCTTCTCTAATAGTAGACGCGCTACTCGACGGTTGATCGTATTATCTTCGACCAGCAGCACCGTAGCATCGAAACGCACCGCCACGGGTGGCGGCAATACTTCGTCCAGCCCACTAGCCTGCTCAGGTGTAACCTGCAGTAAAGGCAGGGTGAAACTGAACACGGAGCCGACCCCCGGAGTGCTTTCCATATTCAGCTGCCCATTCATCAGCGCGATGAGTTGACGGCTGATGGCCAGTCCTAGCCCGGCTCCGCCAAAACGCCGCGTTACCGACTCATCCGCTTGGGTAAACTGTTGAAATATCAGTTCACGATCCTGATCCTCGACCCCGATTCCGGTGTCAATTACGGCCACTCGCACCACCACCCGTTCTTGATCCCAACCCGTAACGGTAGCTTCCAACTTGACTGAGCCGGCTGCGGTGAACTTGACCGCATTCCCGGTCAGATTAGTCAATATCTGCCGGATTCGTACCAGATCGCCGACAAAATATTCCGGTGCATCGTCTGCATAGTCCATTTCCAATGCGATCTGTTTATTGGCGGCTTGGGTACGAAACAGTTCCAACACCTGTTCGATTAAACGCCGCAGGTTGAACGGCTTGATGACCAGATCCAATTTGCCGGCTTCGATTTTTGAGAAATCTAAAATATCGTCAAGAATCGTCAGCAACGTATTGGCCGAACTGGCAACAGTGGCCAAATAGTCCTGCTGCTGATTATCCAGGTCGGTATCGGACAACAGGTCTACCATACCCAAAATGCCGTTCATGGGAGTACGAATCTCATGCGACATATTGGCGAGAAACTCGCTTTTAGCACGGGTCGCGGCTTCAGCTTGATCCTTGGCCTCTAGCAAAACGGTGTTTACCCGGCGTAATTCGGTGGTGCGCTCGGCAATACGGTCTTCAAGATCAACGTTGAACTGTTCCAACCACCGCGACTTTTCCACCAATTCGACTTGTTTGCGCTGCAGTTCGGTGGTCATGGTATTGAAGGTAGCGACGATTTGCCCCAGTTCATCATGAGATTGTACGGGTGCGCGCACATCCAGACGACCTCGGCCAATATGAGTCATTGTGTCATGCAGGCCATGCAAGCGACTTAGCAACACTCGGCGGATAGCCAACATTAAAATGACCACGATGATGACATCCAACACGACCGTCTGTACTGCAATACTGGTAATCGTGCGACTCAAACTTTCTTTGAGGTAGCGGCGGGTCAGATGAACTTCCACTGTGCCGATGACCTTTTGTTGACCCTCCGCAGCGCCGACAACAGTTTTCAAAATGTTCTGTTGCACCAATAACTCGGCTTGGTCATCTGAGAGTTGCGTACTCGGGGTTATGCTGCCATCCGTTTGTTTACGGAAACAAAGCCAGGGGCGCATCACGCCATGAGCTGCATCCGGGGTAGCCGGTTCAGTGACACAAATGCCAATAATGGCACGTTCAGTCATTCCAGCCAGGATAATTGAGCGACCACCGCTACGATCCATATCCCATAACGGTACACTCAACGCCGCTGCCAGAATATCAGCGTTGCGCTGCCCGTCTTGTAGCAGTTGTTCTTCCAACTCCTGAGTAGCGGTGTTGACTTGCAACACACCGAAGCCGAGCAAAGTCCCGGTCGTGGTCAGAACTACGATGAGGATAAGCTTGTGCGCTAGGGTCCAGCGATAAGCGAGGCGCTTACCAGCGAACCATGTGGCCACCATCAGCGGTCAACGCCGCTGACATTGTTCGCACCATGGGCCGGTGCTCCTTGCAACCAACTCTGATAAATGCGGGTGAATGTCCCATCCTCGTGGATACTATCCAGGGCATCTTGCCATAATTGCGTTAATGCATCGGGTGTCTGCTGTGAAAAGGCAACGTACAGTGCCGTGTTGCGGGTCGTTAACACCGGTTTGATAGCATCGCTTTGCAGACCTGCCTGACGGAGCAGTTGCGAAGCGCTGAAATTGTTAAAGATTGCAAGTTGTACCCGACCGGCCATTAGATTACGCATGATAGCTAGCGGATTGCTGTGACTGTACAGGTTGGTAAATCCGTGCTCGCGCAGAAATTGTTCATCGACATCATCCTGATAAGTGCCAATACTCTCTATCTGTTTAGCATCATCCAAAGAGGTTAAGGTCACACCGGAATCCGCTTGAGCATACAATACGCTTTCACTGGTGGTAAGGGGACCGACCCACTTAAATAGCGTTTCGCGCTGCGCGCTGCGCACGGTCGAGAACAGGGCGACATTCGGTTCTTCCAGAGCCTTTTGATAACCGCGTGACCAGGGCACCACTTGAATCGGTGCTACCGTGCCGACACGCCGCATGATCTCGCGGACTAAGTCTACCGAAAACCCGGTTACCTGGGTTTCTTTAACGAAATTATATGGCGGCAGATCTTCGGTATAGACAGCCAAACGAATATCACGTGCGGCAGCTCGCAATCCATCGGAAGCGGGCGGCGTTTCATCAGGCAACCAGCGCTGATAAATAGCGGCGAACGATTGATCGCGATTCATCGCATCAAGCGCGAGTTGCCAGCGCTGTACGATAGACGAAGGGGTGCTGCGCGAAAAAGCGATATAAAGATAATTGCTCTTAAACGCTAATACTGGCTCGATTTCATCGCCGCTAAAGCCAATCTGCTGCATCACCTGACGAGCGGTGAGGTTAGAATCGAGCCATAGATCAACGCGACCCTCCATCAATTTGCGCGCGCAGCTGACCAACTTCGGCGAGCTATCGAGATTATCGAATCCGTGTTCTTTTAAAAATTGTTCACGGGCATCGTCACGATAGGTGGCGATGCTACGCACCCGACGAGCATCATCCAGAGTATTCAAAATAATCGGCGAGCCCCGCTTCTTATAGAATACGTATTGCCAACGCACCAACGGACCCACCCACTGAAACAGGGACTCCCGTTCCTGGGTACGGGCAGTGGAAAACAGCACCGTATTTGGTCTTTCCAAAGCTGCTTTATAACCACGCGCCCAAGGCACTACTTCAATAGCATCGGTATTACCCACCCGACGTTGTAGTTCCCGCACTACGTCTAGCGAAAAGCCTATCAATTCGCCGTCTTGGGTATAATTGAGCGGCGGGAGCTCTTCGGTCAGCAACGTCAGGGTTGCCGCATTCGTATTAGCCGGTACCGCACCTAAAATCACAGTTCCTATGACTAACAACAATGCCAGGGTGGTTTTGAATGGGTCAGCCATGATGTGTATTGATCTCCCCGCCGAAATCTAACGGTCATGACATAGCGTAGTAGATACAGACCGATGTGATTCTGTTTAATCGGTAAGCGGAACGCTGTCAATGACCGGCGCAAAGATTCTTTGAGTTGGAAGGGAGCTGCAGGAGGAAGATCTCTCGCGACGAGTTTATTGAATGTAGAGGGCTAACTGACTGCGACCGCGTTGGATACCGATTAGCAACACATCACTTTGAGCGGCGACCCGTTCCAGGGTATCGGTATCGGCCACGCTTTGTTGGTTGATGCTGAAAACAATATCGTTGCCACGCAGCCCGGCACGCGCCGCCGGACTGCCGGGTTCTATTTGTGCCACCAACACGCCTTCAATACGACCAAAGAGGGGCGAGCCAGGGACAATCTCCTGGAATACCGCCCCCGCTAGGCGGGGACTGATGTCTTTCCCTGATGTTGTCGATGCCTGGAACTTGCTGATCTTGGCGGTAATCGTCATGCGTCGTCCGTCGCGGATGATATTCAATTTGACTTGTTCGCCAATCCGCAGCAATCCAACCCGATTGCGCAGTTCCCCAGCTCCACGAACCGGCTTACCGTCAACGGCCAATATGACATCGCCGGCGCGCAGCCCGGCGCGTTGCGCGGCGGAATCCGGCATGATTTGCGCGATTACCGCGCCGGAGGTTTGCCGGATGTTAAACGCTCGGGCTAGCTCTTCGGTTAAATCCTGGATCACCACTCCGAGTTGACCCCGTTGTATCTCGCCATAACTGACCAATTGAGCCATCAATCCCTTCACCATATTGGCCGGAATCGCAAAACCGATACCCACATTACCACCACCCGGCGCAATGATGGCCGTATTAATGCCGACTAACTCGCCGTGCAAATTGACTAGTGCGCCGCCTGAATTGCCGGGATTAATAGACGCATCGGTTTGGATGAAATCCTCGTAGCCCTGAATCCCTAATCCCGTGCGTCCTAATGCGCTGACAATGCCCGAGGTAACCGTCTGCCCCAGTCCGAAAGGATTACCGATAGCTACCACAAAATCACCGACCCGAAGTGCATCGGAATCAGCTAACGGCAATTCGGTTAGCCGCTCAGCCGGCACCTGAATCACAGCAACATCGGTTTCTGGATCGGAGCCGATCAGTTTGGCTTCCAACCGCCGTCCATCACGCAAAATTACCGTAATCGTGTCAGCTTTGTTTATGACATGATGGTTGGTAACCACATACCCTTGAGCAGCATCTACCACCACACCGGAACCCAGGCTTTGTGCTCGGCGTTCCCGTGGTTGCTGGGGAATATTGAAAAAATGCCTGAAAAAAGGATCATCCAACAGCGGGCTTCGGCGGTTGGCCACCCGACTTTCCGTGGCGATATTGACCACAGCCGGGGTAGCACGCTCCAGCATAGGCGCCAGGGTAGGCAGAGGTTGATTGTCGACTTTGGCCGGCAAGGCAGCGACTGCTGGCAAACTGACGTGCAACACCAGCAGGAACGCGACGATCCACGCTGGGGATGGCTTAATTGTTATCATGGTGCTGTGATCTCTAAGCTGGTTGCTCCCAATGACTGCGCGGATCAAATGGGAGTTCTTTGGCCATGTTCCGGAACAACTCACGGGAAGCTTCTGAGTCAACCGGCGGATTATCAATTCTGAGCACAACATATTGATCACCCTGCGGTTTACCGGGCAAACCACGGCCCCGCAAGCGCAATTTCTGGCCACTATGAGCATTAGCGGGAATGTTCAGACTCACTTTGCCGCCCAAGGTAGGCACCTGTATTTGCGCCCCTAAAGCCGCTTCCCAGGGGGTCAGGGGCAACTCCAAGGTTAAGTCACGACCATCAATTCGATAGAGGTGATGAGGCCGGATAACCACTTCCAAATATAGATCACCTCCGCCCCGTATTCCTGCCGCGCTTTGCCCGGCGAGACGGATCTTTTGGCCGTCACTGACCCCCGCAGGTATTTTGACATTGAGCGACTTGC
Source organism: Candidatus Competibacteraceae bacterium (assembly GCA_036351435.1). Taxonomy (GTDB): domain Bacteria; phylum Pseudomonadota; class Gammaproteobacteria; order Competibacterales; family Competibacteraceae; genus JAAUQA01. The sequence goes on along the minus strand of JAZBPA010000261.1, from coordinate 8,321 downwards.
TGCGCAGGGTTCGCCGCCCGCCGGCGTCTATCTCGGGAACTTGTAACTGCACGGTGCGTTGCGTGCCTTGGTAAGCTTCCTCCAGAGAGATTTCCAATCGACTGTGTTGGTCCTCAACGGGTTGCTGAAAGCCGCGCCGACCGCCACCTAAGCCGGCACCACCCAAACCACCGAATAAGGATTCGAAGAAATCGCTGAAATCCGCCTGTCCGCCACCTAAGCCATCTTTGCGAAAGTGAAAGGAGGAGTTCTGCCAATTCGGCGGTGGTCGGAAGTCCTGGCCGGACTGCCAGTTACTGCCTAGTTGATCGTAGGCGCTACGTTTGTCCGCATCGCGCAGCACCTCATAGGCTTCAGCCACTTCTTTGAAGCGTTCTTCAGCGTTGGGTTCACGGCTGACATCGGGGTGATATTTCCGCGCCAGCCGACGATAGGCTTTTTTGATGTCGTCCTCGGAAGCTGAACGGGACAGGCCGAGCATTTGATAATAATCTTTATATTGCATGGCACGGGTCGTTAAATTCGCTGCCTATCGGACGGGTATTTTCCCCAATCCGATAGGATTCAGAAATCGTTTTAGGATTCCACCTGGATTTTGCGCGCTTGCCCGAGAGTTCGTTTAGGAATCACCAATTCCAATACGCCATTTGCAGTACGGGCAGTGATTTTGTCGGGATCTGCGGTATCGGGTAGATTAAAACGCCGATAAAACGTCCCCCGAGGACGTTCGGTGCGCTTGTAAGACTGACGGGCTTCCTGGGCGGGACCGTTACGTACGCCTTTAATCGTCAACACGCCCTTCTCCATGGTGATCTCAATTTGCTTGGGATCGGTGCCGGGCACATCGGCGAATAGTGCAAAATGATCCGCTTCTTCCTTGATGTCCACGGCGGGTACCCAATCGCCGGTAACGACATGGGGATTATCAGCTGCGCTGCGTGAGGTCCCAGTTGTCGGTTCGAACAGTCTATCCAATTCGCCGCGTAATTGGTTTAAACGCACCCAGGGGTCATAAGACATAGTGGTCATGGGGTATGCCTCCATAATGGTTGATCAAGTGAGAGCTACAAGACCGACTCATCGAACAGATGGGGGAGGCGAGGCCAAATTTCAAGAGCAACAACGGGTAGAGCGCTATCGTTGCCATAGCGAATAGCAGGAGTATGATAATTTATCAGCACCCTATATTCGATAGCATCCTGATTTTAAGAGGCTTTATATGACCGAACAGCGCAATTTCCTACCGCTCGATATTGCGGTTCTTACCGTTTCCGACACGCGTACCGAAGCGGATGATACCTCTGGTCAGTTGTTGGTAGAGCGGGTCCGATCGGCGGGGCATCGTGTGGTTGAAAAAGCCATCGTCCCCGACGATATTTATCGCATTCGCGCCATCGTCTCGCGCTGGATTGCTGATGAAAAAGCCAACGCGATACTGACTACAGGCGGTACCGGTCTTACCGGTCGGGATGGAACACCGGAAGCGGTACAGGTTTTATTAGATAAGGAAATTCAAGGGTTCGGCGAACTGTTTCGCATGTTGTCCTGGGAAGAAATCAAGACTTCTACTATTCAATCCCGTTGCCTGGGTGGTGTCGCCAACGGCACGTATATTTTTTGCCTGCCGGGTTCTTCCGGCGCTTGCCGAACCGCATGGGATCGAATCATTAAGGATCAGCTCGACTATCGCAGTCGACCCTGCAATTTCGTGGAGTTAATGCCCCGGTTGCGGGAAAGCTAACGGAATGCTTGCTGAAAGCCAGTACCCGGCGGCTTTCCTGGTAGCATTGCTGGGAGGCGTTCATTGCATCGGCATGTGCGGTGGAATCGTCGGCGCCCTGACCTTGGGTTTGCCAGCGGGAACTCGAACCCGTTTTTCGGCCATGCTGCCTTACCTGCTAGCCTACAATAGTGGACGGATCATCAGTTATACCGTGGCCGGTTTATTGGCTGGCGGCATTGGCGCGTGGGCGGCTAATTTAGCCTCGGTCCGCTACGGTCAGGAAGGGTTACGCCTGGTCGCCGGACTATTCATGCTGTTACTGGGGTTGTATTTGGGTGGCTGGTGGCAGGGGCTAGCGCGCTTGGAGCGATACGGTGGCTTGCTGTGGCGGCATATTGAACCTTGGGGACGGCGTTTGATTCCGGTGCGGACTCCTGTTCAAGCACTGAGCCTAGGTCTGGTTTGGGGCTGGTTGCCTTGCGGTTTGGTGTACAGCGTGGTGATTTGGGCGGTCAGCGCAGGTAGCGCGGTACAGGGCGGCTTATTGATGTTGAGTTTCGGCATCGGCACCTTGCCGATGTTATTCGCTATGGGCGCATTTGCTGCGACTATAGCGACCTGGGTACGCCGGCTTTGGGTACGCCGCAGTGCAGGTGCATTGATTATTGTGATGGCAATTTATCAACTCTGGCAGGCCACTGTAACCCTATTGAATTGAGAAGTATTGCCCGCAACACCTGCACTGAATATTTTGGAAGACTTTCGGCTAAAAGTATGTTACGCGGCGTAAGCCCAATCAACTTTTTATCACTTGGCCCCGATAATAGCGCTTTTTAACCGGTTTATTGGGCTTTACAGGTGCTTCCGGTTGTTCTGGTTTAGCCTGCTGAGCCGGCGCATGTTCCTCTGGTACCACTACTCCTCGATAATAATGAGCCTCTGCGGTAGGTTTCTCAGGCTCTGCTTCGTTAGTCGTTGATTCTCCGATAAACGGACCCAGTTGCTTGGCTAGCTTGCGCAACGATTCATCTGTGGATTTAAGGCCGTAGTCTCGGATAGCTGTGTGTGCATTTTCATCGTCCAACGAAATCCATGCACCAAACTCATTCAAGATCTGTCGACGCATGATTAACATGAGTCGGACAGCTTCAGGATCAAGAGTCATCTGTCTCATAGCGGGTAAACTCTGTTACATGACAGGTTGTCGTCGGCATACATGCAAGTATTGCACCGTCGCTTTACCGCCGTGTTACAGCAGAAGCAATTTTCAACCTATTGATTAGCCCGATAATTGACTTCTCGGTATTGGACTAAACCCTGAGTATTGGTACTGCTTCTGTTACATCATGGTGCGTTGCGCCACAATTGGGCCATCGCCATGAAGATTACTTAGCCCTTTAAACGACGCAACACATTGCTTTTAAATTGTTCAGCCTGTTTTGGATCCGGCAAATCCAGGCATAACTTGTCAAGAGCCGTGTGTAAATCGGGGGCCGTTTGCAGGTGTTCTTGACAGACAATAACCGCCATCGGGCCAACGAACTCAGTGAGTTCTTCCTGAAGAATTGACTTTTCCTGTTCCGTAAGCGCTGACGCGGTCGTCGGCTGGGGGGCAGGTATTTCTGAACCAACACCTTGCGGGTGCAGAAAATCCAGAACCTGTTCGGCAGGTGGTAATTCCGACCGAAAACTCGGAATAGTTCCCGGGGTGAAACGCAGATGACCACCATGGACTTGGCGCAGCGCCTGCAAGGCATCTTTCCCGCGTTGCTTGTTGAAAAACAGATACACAATATTGCCGTTTTCCAAACTCACTTGCGCCAGTTTGTGGTCATCGGTGGTGATGAACGCCATGCCGGTGCTCTGAGCTTGGCATAGTTGTCGTAGTTCGCCAACCAATTGTGCAAATGGAATGCCTTGGGACATGGCGTCTCCCCCTATTCCAGTAAAACATGTTTAACTCATAGCCGGATCCACTGTCACGACGCTTTTTGCAACCTTTCGACAGCCATCTTGATACTGACACCCATCCGTTCAATGGCACGGGCCAGAGCGCCGATTTCGTCACCTCGGTCGGTCCCGACTACACTTTCGTCCATCTTACCCCGGCTAAGATTGTCGGCAGTGGCGGTCAACTGACGAATCGGGTTAGCCAAGCGCTGGGATAATAAAAACGCCATAATGATTACGATTACCAGGCTAACGCCCAACAAGATCAGCGCATTGCGCTCCGCTTCACGCAATGGAGCAAAGGCTTCGGCATAATCCTGTTGCACAATCAAGGTCCAGCCGTTGCTGGTTTTTTGTGCATAGGCGACGATTCGTTGACCGTCTTGATCGTAAACCGACGGCTGTTGCGACCCACCCGCTGCCTTGAATGCGGGATGATCGCTCATATCCTGCAATGATTCGGTCAGTAGTTCGGGGCGACCATGCGCAATAGCTTTGCCGGCTTGATCTAACAGAATTGCGAATCCGGTTTCTCCCAGCCGGATATCGGCTACTTGCTCGGAGACATCCACTAAATGCGATGCCGTGGCAATCACCCCAGCCTGACCTTGCCCGCCACGTGGAATAGGCGCCGCTAGAATTAAAGCGGGTTTCCCGGTTGTTCTACCCACTAGGACTTGTTGCCCAACGGGCTCACCTTGCATGACATCTTTGAAGTACTGGCGGTCAGCATAGGATGGCGTCGGCTTCCCATCATTACGACCGATATTCTGGCCGCTGGGATCAATGGTAAACACCAGATAGGTCCACTCATAGGTGTTGCCGATAGACTTTAATATCGGGTTCTGCCGTTCTGCAACCATTGTAGAGATATCGTCAAGCGCAGCACTTTGCCGCAACACCCGCAAATTCATATCAACCCAGGCATCAATGGTGTTTACCACGCCGCCAGCGGCGTTGGTCAACTGGGTATTAATGTTAGCTCGCCAATCTTCGCTGGCCTGAAAACTGCTGATATACCAAAGTCCGCCTAGCGGTATCAGCGCTACAATGATCATGGTCAACAGGATTTTATAGAATATGTTAAAACCTGATTTGCTGGTTTGCTCTGCCACGCTGTTCCCCTAGATTTATTCAATGAAGAATCAGAAATGCACTGTAAAAAAACCCAAGTCAATATTCCACTTTTAGCCATTAAAATCTAGCTTTATATGCGAGCGCTTAATCAAGACCTGACCCCGTTTATATTTTTGCATGACTCCCTAACACAACGATGGTTAAAGTTTCATCGACCGCTGAGGGTATATGTAACCGACAACCCGGACGCCGTGATCGACGTCATGCAGGCTGTCGAACAGGAAGTTGATGAGGCGGGGCTTTATGCTGCGGGATTCATCAGCTACGAGGCGGCAACCGGTTTCGATGCTGCGTTGATCACTCGTGCGCCGGGTTGTTTTCCATTGCTTTGGTTCGGTATTTTTAAAGAACCTGAATCAATCAACTTGCCAGTAAAGCCAGCGGCTGATGCGGATATTACTTGGCAGGCGTCAATCTCCGAGCGGGATTATCAAAGGACATTTCGTCGGATCAAACGCCACATCGAAGCCGGTGACACCTATCAGGTCAATTATTCGTTTCGCTTGCAAGCGCCATTCGCTGATGATCCCTGGTCCTTATTTTTACGGATGATTCATGCACAAGGGTCCGGGTATGGCGCGTTCGTCGACATCGGAACGCATAGCCTCTGCTCAGCTTCCCCGGAATTGTTATTTAGCTTGAATGCCGAAACACTGATTTCTCGCCCGATGAAAGGCACAGTGGAGCGCGGGTTGTGGTCGGCGGAGGATCAATCACACCGGGACTGGTTGGCGCAGTCGGAGAAAAACCGCGCCGAAAATGTCATGATCGTCGATATGGTGCGCAATGACATGGGGCGGATCGCCGACACCGGTAGTGTGCAAGTGACGCACTTGTTCGATGTGGAAAAATACCCGACCCTATGGCAACTCACCAGCTCGGTGCGCTGTACCACACGACGCAGCGTGACCGACATTCTCGGTGCATTGTTTCCGGCGGCCTCCATTACCGGGGCACCAAAAGCACACACCATGCAGCTTATTGCGGAATTAGAAACCAGCCCCCGGAATATTTACACCGGCACTATCGGCTATCTTGCTCCGAATCGTCGGGCGCAGTTCAACGTAGCGATCAGAACAGTGCTGGTGGATAAAGCCGACCACAGCGCCGAATACGGTGTGGGGGGCGGAATTGTCTGGGATTCGCAAGAACGATCTGAGTGGCAGGAGTGTTACGCGAAAGCGAAGGTGCTCGGGCAGCTCGCAACAGACTTCGATGTGTTGGAAACCATCCGGTGGACACCCGACGAGGGTTATTTTCTGCTTGACAGGCATATGGATAGGCTGGCGGCATCAGCCGATTATTTTTCCCGTCTTATCGACGCCGCCACACTTCGAGCCAAACTGGCCAAACTGGCCGATACATTACCTTTGCAACCGCATCGAGTCCGTTTATTGCTGCCTAAAGCGAATGAACCGATTGTACAAGCCTATCCGTTAAAACCAAGTGCTCCAATCTACCGGGCCCGGCTAGCTAAACAGTCGATTGATTCGAAAAATCCGTTTCTTTACCACAAAACCACCCAGCGAGAGGTCTATGAGCAAGCGCTCGCCGAGTGGCCCGGTTACGACGACGTCGTGCTCTGGAATGAGAACCAACAGATTACCGAATCCTGCATCGCTAATATCATTGTAGAACTGGACGGTAAGCGTCTGACACCGCCGGTGCGTTGCGGTTTGCTGGCCGGCGTTTATCGATCCTGGTTGCTCGAACAGGGTCAGATCGTCGAAAGCATTATCACTGTTGACGATTTATCGCGTTGTTCCGGCGTTTATTTGATCAACTCGGTGCGTGGCCTGTGGGAAGTGGTTTTAGATTAACCGCCTTAAATCGTCAACAGCGGTTCCCGCCGACACAGCGGTTTAGTCAACACGATCTGCATAGCGCCTATCGCGCGTTCCATGAATCCTCCCTCGCAATAGCAGAAATAATATTCCCATAAGCGCATAAACTCATCGTTGAAGCCTAGTGCGCGGATTCGATCCCGGTTAGCCAGAAACCGCTCCCGCCAATGTTTGAGCGTGGTGGCGTAATGAGGACCGATATCTTCCAGATGGAACACCCGCAAATCGGCTGCTTTGGCTAGGGCTTGGCTTATAGCCATCGGTGAGGGCAGGCAACCGCCGGGGAAAATATAGTTTTTGATGAAATCAACCGAGCGTTTGCCGAATTCGTAATCTTGATCGGCCAAGGTAATGGTCTGCAGTACCATCAAACCGTCCTCCTTGAGCAAGCGGCTGCAGGCATTGAAATAGGTCGGAAAGTATTGATGTCCGACTGCTTCAATCATTTCGATGGAAACCAGCTTGTCATACTGACCTTCCAAATCGCGATAATCGCTCAGTAACACGGTGACCCGGTCCGCCAACCCGGCTTGGCGGACACGCGCGCTAGCCAAATCGAACTGTGCCTTGGAAATCGTCGTGGTGGTGACTCGGCAGCCGTAATGCTGAGCGGCGTACAAGGCGAACCCACCCCAGCCGGTGCCGATTTCCAAGACATGATCGGTAGGTTGCAAGTCCAGCTTGCGGCAGATGCGTTCCAATTTGTGCAAGGAGGCTTCATGCAGATCAGCGTCTGGCCGAGGGAAAATCGCACTGGAATACATCAAGGTTTCGTCCAAAAACAGCTCGTAGAAATCGTTACCGAGATCGTAATGAGCGGCGATATTGGCGCGGCTGCCGGAACGAGTATTGCGCCGCAGGGCATGGATTGCACGCAATAGCCATGTCGTGAGTCGGGCTGGCCCGCGCCGCTCTAGGTCGTACAATAAGGTCCAGTTGAGTGAGAAAATACGAACTACCGCAGTTAAATCGTCACAAGACCATTCACCGGCCATATACCCTTCAGCTGCACCGGTACCGCCACTAAATACCAGACGCTGATACGCGTGCATGTCGTGAATACGGATGGTGGCGTGTAGTTCTTGGTCAGCGTCGCCCAGGTGATATTTACCGGTGTCGTCGTGCAAGACGATATGACAGCGCTGCAACTTGTTTAGATACTGCAATACCCAACGTTGAAAGAAACGGCCACTGGACGGTATGGTCAATGAAGGGGTTGGTGTTATAGCGGCAAGGTTTTTTCTCATTATTGTACACACTCCTGATGATGCTTAACTCTTGTCGAATCAACCGTGGTTGGATGGTAGGGCACTTTATGCAAGGCCCGACACCCGGTCAAGCTGTCGGGTGTCGGGTTTTCGTTAGTGTGATACCGCATTACCGTTGTGACAGTCTCGCACCGGGCAACTGTGCCATCACTGGCTGATAGCGCAGCCGGTAACCGTCTTCAGTCATCGATTCCAGGCCCAACCAGCGGTGATCTTCGGCTGAATACCATAAGCTGATCCGCTTGCCCTCAGCTTCCAGCAAATACCGGTCGGCAGTGATTTGCTGATTGCCCAAGGCGAACGATTCCTGACCGGTGAAACTGACGGCCACATCGACATAAGCGCCGGTTTGCGCGTTGAGCAACCGTTCCTGATCCAATATCGCCGGATTCCAATAGG
>JAZBPA010000260.1:0-28258 GCA_036351435.1 Candidatus Competibacteraceae bacterium | reverse complement strand
CTCTTCCATCAATTGACGATGATCGAAACCGATGCGATACCACTCCAACAAGGTGAACTCAGGGTTGTGATGACGACCGGCCTCCCCGTCACGAAACACCTTGGCCAGCTGATAGATGTCGCCACTGCCGGTTGCCAGCAACCGTTTCATGGGGAATTCCGGCGAGGTGTGCAGATAATGGGTTTGACCATGGCCCGCGCCAGGGCCGGTATAGCGAACGGCGAAGCTGTGCAGTTGTGGATCGGTAACAGCAGCCCTGGACAGGACGGGGGTATCCACTTCCAGGACATCGCGGGCGGCAAAAAAGGTTCGGATCTGCGTCAACAAACGGGCGCGCAGGCGTAATACATCCCAGTAAGCTTGGGGTTTCCGGCGCGCAGCAGGCTCTTTATCTTGAGGAGGGTGTTGCGAGGCGGTCAAAAAGTGAGGGGATTTATTCCTTGGCCCGCGACACGTAGGCACCGGTACGGGTATCGATCTTGATGGTTTCGCCGGTTTGTACGAACAACGGCACACGCACCACCGCACCGGTTTCCAAGGTTGCCGGTTTAGTGCCGCCGCCTGAAGTGTCCCCTTTAACGCCGGGATCGGTTTCGGTGATCGTCAAAATGACGAAATTGGGCGGCGTTACCGTCAAAGGCGTACCGTTCCACAAGGTCAATTGACACATATCCTGTGCTTTCAACCATTTGGCGCTATCGCCAACGGCATTGGCATCCGCGCCTACTTGTTCAAAGGTCTCTGGATGCATGAAATACCAGAATGCGCCGTCGTCATAAAGGTACTGCATATCCAGATCCAGGACATCCGCGCCCTCCACGGTGTCGCCGGATTTGAAGGTGCGCTCGATAACCCGACCGGTTTTCAGATTACGTACCTTGACCCGACTGAATGCCTGACCCTTGCCCGGCTTGACGAATTCGTTCTCGACGATCGTATAGGGATCGCCATCCAGCATGATTTTCAGTCCGCCCTTGAATTCATTCGTGCTAAAAGTCGCCATATCACCCGTTACCTTTATTTTTTGCGCATCTCGCGATTATTCATTCTCCGACACCATCTCCGAAGCAGCGCGGATTTTGACACACTCGGCGGTGCGGGTCCACTTGATGAGATAGAGATATCCGCGAGCGCTTATGGCTGATTATCTATGGCTGAACCACTTTATTCTAATCACAGTGTTCAGCCATATCCCTTTGATTTATCGCGCAACTTATCCCTAAAATCGAATCGATTTATAGGGGTTGCGCTACAGCGAAAGGGTCTCTAGTGGCGAGCGCTGGAAATTTGCCGGGAACCCTTTTCCATGTGCTGAAATAAGGTCTGATAGAGTTCGCAATAGGGATCTTTCTCGGTCAGGGTATTACGCAAAGTGTAAGTCCTAACCGGGCATCCGCCATGACACAGGGCGAGATATTCGCAATCGATGCACTCCCCTTGTTGCATGAGCTGTTTAGGTCTTTCCTGAAATCGTTTTCGTGCCTTGCTAGTTTGCAGCAATTCACCAAGGCTATCCGCTTGGAAGAGGTTGCCAAACCAATATTCAGGGTAACTGGTTACCCAGCAATCGCATTGCGCAACCGCTCCCTTTGCATCAATACAAATGAATTCGTCGGCACAATTCTGCCGCCAAATGCAGGGAAGACACGCAGCGCCTTCGGTAAAATAATCCAACAGCGCATCAAACGGACCAATTCTGACGTTGTTGCGATAACCGTGTTGGAGCCAGATCTGGGCAAGGTCGACATAGAATTGACCTAATTGATCGATATCGAGCGATAAATTTTCCTTGGTTTCATTGGGTTCCCCTCCTGGAAAAGGCGTATTGACCTGGAAGTCGGTAATCCCCAGCTGTTCTACAAAGTGCTGGTAAAACCGTTCAGCACCCACTTTAACGGTTTCAGCGTTTGGAACCGCGATAGCGGTGACTTCAATGCCTGCTTGCCGGGCCGCGCCGACATTTTTTGCCCATAGCGCATCGTAATCTGCGGCGCTTCCGTTCAAGAGTTTTCTGTACCGATTGGGGAAATCCATTGAGGTGCCGACGCTGTTGCCGAACATCTTACTGATGATCGGATTCCATTTGCTGCTATAGCCGATCATGTTGGATTGCAAACTGTGTTGCACCCAACGCCCTCTGGATTTCGCCGCATCTCGAATAATGTTGAATGCGCTTTCAAACCACTGCGGCGGGAGTGTCATGATCTCACCGCCCTGCCAATAGATAGTCGATGCGCTGATGTCCTTCTCTTCCATGTAATCCAGCACTTTGCACATCAAGCTGGAAAGCTGATCCAACGTCAGGTAATCATTGGTTTTCTGCTCGAAACAATACTCACAATCGGCATTGCACTTTAAGGTCGGCAACAGAATCAGGGAGAGTGGATTTCTCATTATGGCTCCAGCCCGGCATCGTGAGTCACTAGATCGTTTTTTAGTTCCAATGCAGCATCTCGCAGCATTTGGAAGATGGTTTTAACGCCATCGCAACGGTAGTTTCTATCCGGCCATTTAAAATAGCCCTGACACTGCGCAAGAAAATCGCACTGGCAGCATTCGGCTTGGCCAGCGATGAGTTCTTCTTGGAAGCGCTCTTCGAAAAACTCGGGGTTAGCACCGCTAAAGCGCGGGGAAATGGTCTCCTCTCCCTGTTCAGTGACATAGCGTGCGTAGACCGGATTTTCCTCCTGAATCTCCCATAGAGTGATCGGTTCCTGCCGAAAAAAACTGCCGAGTAAGCTATGAAAGAATTCGATGGTCTGGGTTACCGTTGCTTGGTGCAAATAAAACCGCACTATCTCGGCTAATTCCGCAATGAGTGCGGGGTCCGGCTGCGCCACTTCAAGTTTGACGGCACAATTTAAGGACACGGCCAACTTCACGGCCTTGCCAAATCCGGGTACAACCGGGATGGAAACCCGCAAGGGTCGCTCATCGGCTAATGCGGCATAATCGTACAGACAGGGGAAATCGACTCCAGGATTGGACAACACTAAATCAAGCGGAGCTTCGATCTGTTGCAGAGCTGCGTTATCCTCGCTGCTACCGGGGATAAACCACTGCACATAAGCGAGATTGTGCTGATCAATAGCGGGCAGACACTGCTGTAATTCAACCGAGTTACGAATGCGAAGGACTATGCGTTTTTCTCGGTAAACGGTTACATGGTTTGCGGGTATGTTGTAAACCACTGACACTGCGCGAACCTCCTCAGATGAATTTATTGCGAGTAAAGCAGATCGTGCAGTGCTTGCTCTTTGCCGGGTCGGGGGGATGCCCCGACCCCTACGAGGGAGTCAATCAGAGAAAATTTAGCGGCCACAGAGACGTGTAGCCACAAGATTTTTAACGGCGATTGTACCAGCCGCCACCACCGCGACGGTTGACCCAACCACCACCGCCGCTGCGATTAGCCCAACTTCCCCCTCGATTGACCCAACCACCACTGTTAAGCCAGCTTCCCCCACCACCGTGGCCATTAATCCAGCCGCCGCCACCGCGGTTGTACCAGCCACCCCCACCACCACGGTGATTAGCCCAACCACCGCCACCACGACGGTTAATCCAACTGCCCCGCGCTTCCGCGGTTTGATCAGGGGTAATCAGGCTACCCAGCACGACGCCGCCAATAACCGCCTTCGACCATTTCCCCAGACCGAGCAGAAAATCCCTGCGGCTGTTTAAAATCTTTTCGTCGTCGGATTCAGCAACGCGTTGCTCTTGTTTAGATTCGATATCCTTGGACATGAGACCTCCGCTATTGAGGCTTTATTCGCCGCCAGTCAGATTAGAGAAGTGCAACATACTGAATTGCCATTTTCCGTCCTGTTTCTCCAATACTGCGGAGATGTTGAGCGCATATTCCCGTTTTACGTTTTTTAAGTAATCCGTCACCTGACACATAGCCACTAACCAGGCTGCATTGCCGTTAATTCCACCGGATCGCCAAGTGCATTCGCTGTTAAAGGTATTGGGATCGTAATCCTTGAAAAACTCGGCGTACGCCGCCGCGATCTCTTCCTTGCCTACCCAACGCTCACCCGGCCCGGTACCCAGCATAACTGTGTTAGGTTTTGTAGAATACAACGCCATTACGCCATCCAAATCATGCCCGTTCATGGCGGCGTCATGCTGCTGGAATGTCGTCTGAATTTCTGCCAAAGCCTTGGGGTCAGCGTCTTGAGCCAAGCCAGTGATCGGCAGTACCAACCATAGATACATGATGAACAACACTAATCTACGCATCGCAATCCCTCCTGAATACTTTTTGATGACCACACAGAGAATAGGGCTACACACGACTTAATACATGATCAATATCAATTATTCCTGGAATAGCGGACCTGAACATGAGCCTTAACCTGCAGTTGAAATCTAATCGCCAGTGTAGCGAACTTTGATAGACCCGAATGTTTGATGATCCATCCGACCAGATAAAAGTTATGCATGATCCTGTTAGCAGCATTCTTATATTCCACTCTAAACTTTTGAACCTTGCCGAAAATGTAAAATTTTGTTAAATGTTGTCGAGTTGCATTATAAGAATAGCTATATATATCATGAAATTACTTGCTTTTTGTTATTTTTTATACCAGTGCTGGCTAGTGATCTCAATGAGAAAAAGTGCTACTTTGGTCCGCGCAGTGTCGTATTGAATTTTTCGATGAAAAATCGATCAGCGTTTCGTTTTTTTTATTTTTCCTGAAACTGACATAGATTAATTTTCTGATGAACAACGTTACGGATAAAGAAGTAATCGACACTCAGATTCTGAAAGAATATACCCCTGAGTTAATCAATAGATTAATTACTATGTTTCAGGAGCAGGCTCCTCAATCAATCGCTAAGTTAAAGGGTTATGCAACGGAGCAAAATGCCGTACAAATCGGTAAAGAAGCCCATTATCTAAAGGGTTCTAGTGCGGCTTTGGGTGGCACACAGCTGACTGCGATTTGTAAAGAGCTCCAACTTAAGGGCGAGCAAGGCGATCTAAGCGATATTGATGCTCTGCTTGAGCAACTGGAGCGAAGTTACACACAATCTTTAGCTATCTTACAGCGCCTTTGCTGATCCATATCCCGCATCTATCCTTTGATGCCGCGTTGAGAGCCCCCTTGGCGCTGTTCTGCTTGTGGTGATGAGGCCAATCCAATAGTAGTCCTGAATGGTCCAGTCGTTGCTGTTGGCGACTCGAAATAATCAACACCGCCTGTTATCCTATCTCTCCCAAATCCTTCACCTTAGAACCGTTTAGCGAGGTTGCAACCCGGTATGGCTGAACCTCGCCATCGGCCGCGAAAGGCCGAGCCGTCGGTAACCTATTCAAGAATGCTCTGAATCGGAATCTTCCCTATGCGTAATCCCAAGCAAAAGACTGGCAAGAATATAAACGCGGCGCTTGATGGCAGGCGACGGGTAGTCATCGAAAGCGTAACACCGCAAGTCGATGGTGGACGCTATCCTATCAAACGCACCGTCGGTGAAAAAATCACCGTTGCAGCTGATGTATTCGCCGATGGGCACGATACGTTGTCATGTGTACTCCGTTATCGTCCGACCAATGAAGCCGAGTGGCAGGAAGCGCCCATGCAACCGCTGGTAAACGACCAGTGGGAGGGTGCATTTATGGTAGCGCAGGTTGGTCGTTATCACTACACCGTGTCAGCCTGGGTGGATACCTTCAAGTCCTGGCGGCATGAGCTGTCCAGGCGAGTTGAGCTGGCAGATATCGCTGTCGCTCTGCGGGTGGGTGTCGAATTGCTGGAAAAAGCGAGTAAACACGCCGAGGATGGCGATGCGCAGTGGCTTAAATCCCGCGCCCGAGTTTTGGATAGCGAACAGGATATAGGGTATCGACTGCATCTCGCCCTGGCGGAGGACTTGGCTGCATTAATGGAGCGCTATTCGGATCGGCAACTTGCCGCCACTTACGACCAGGAATTAGCTGTTGTAGTGGAGGACGAGCGAGCCCGGTTCAGTTCCTGGTATGAGTTGTTTCCTCGCTCATACGGATTGACTCCAGGCCAACACGGTACGTTCCTAGACGTAATGACACAGCTGCCCCGCATCGCTGATATGGGCTTTGATGTGTTGTATTTTCCGCCGATTCACCCCATCGGTCGGATCAATCGTAAAGGCAAGAACAATACCATGACGCCAACCGAAGATGATGTAGGCAGTCCATGGGCAATCGGCTCAGAGGAAGGTGGTCACAAAGCGATTCATCCGGCATTGGGCACGCTAGAAGATTTTCGAGCTTTGGTGGCCAAAGCAAAGGACTACGGGATCGAAATCGCCCTGGACATTGCGTTTCAATGCGCTCCCGATCACCCCTATGTTAAGGAACATCCGAGCTGGTTTCGTTGGCGTCCGGACGGCACCGTGCAATACGCCGAAAATCCACCCAAGAAATATCAAGATATTTATCCATTCAATTTTGAAACAGATGACTGGAAAGCACTTTGGCAAGAGCTGAAAAGCATTTTTGATTATTGGATTGAGCAAGGAATACGCATATTCCGAGTAGACAACCCGCACACTAAACCTTTTCCAATGTGGGAATGGATTATCACCGAAATTAAAAAGGATCATCCAGAGGCGATGTTCCTCGCTGAAGCCTTCACCCGACCCAAAGTGATGCATCGCCTGGCCAAGCTAGGCTATACGCAGTCTTATACGTATTTCACCTGGCGCAACACCAAATGGGAATTGACTGAATACATGAAGGAATTGACCCAAGGCCCCGGTCGAGAATATTTCCGGCCGAATTTTTGGCCGAATACCCCGGACATTCTACCGGAATCGCTGCAATACGGCGGCCGCTCCGGTTACCTCGTGCGGTTGATTCTGGCTGCGACCATGACCGCCAACTACGGCATGTACGGCCCAGCTTTCGAATTAATGGTGAGCGATCCCCTCAAACACGGCGGTGAGGACTATCTGGATTCGGAGAAATACGAGATTAAGCAATGGGGCGATTTGCTGGAGCGCCAAGACAGTCTGCGAGAAACGATCGGTTTGGTAAACCGTATCCGCCGCCGTAATCCGGCGC
Organism: Candidatus Competibacteraceae bacterium; assembly: GCA_036351435.1. GTDB lineage: Bacteria > Pseudomonadota > Gammaproteobacteria > Competibacterales > Competibacteraceae > JAAUQA01. The sequence continues at coordinate 21,207 of JAZBPA010000260.1, read as the reverse complement.
TACAACAAAACCTGAATTTCTGCTTTCATCCGATTAGTAATGAGCAACTCATCTGCTACAGCAAATGGAACGATGATCAGAGTGATATCGTCTTGGTGATCGTCAATCTGGATACCCGCCACACCCAGGCCGGCTGGGTCGATCTTGATCTTGAGGTGCTGGGGCTAGATCCGCAACGCGCTTTCGAAGTTCACGATTTGCTCGGTGATGAACGGTACCTTTGGCACGGTGCGCGCAACTATGTCGAGCTCAACCCCCAACTCATGCCGGCCCATATTCTACGGTTACATGGCCGGACTCGCACCGAACGCGATTTCGATTATTTCTTAGGCTAAAGCGATGCAAGCACAAACCGAACTAGAATCAACACTCTCCACCGAATTAAATTGGGCGAATGATCCACTATGGTACAAAGATGCCATTATTTACCAATTGCACGTCAAAGCCTTCGGCGACAGCAATCACGACGGTATCGGCGATTTCCGCGGCCTAATCCAACGGCTGGACTATGTTCAGGATCTGGGCGTCAACACGCTCTGGCTGTTGCCTTTTTACCCGTCGCCGATGCGCGATGACGGCTACGACATCGCCGATTACCGCAACATCTATCCCGAATACGGCACCCGTGCGGATTTTAAAGCGTTCGTGCGGGAAGCCCACCGGCGCGGTTTGAAGGTCGTCACCGAACTGGTCATCAATCACACGTCTGACCAGCATCCTTGGTTTCAGGCCGCACGGAGCGCGCCTCCCGGTTCCGCCAAGCGGAATTTCTATGTCTGGAACGACGACGATAAGAAATTCCCGGAAACCCGGATTATCTTCACTGACACAGAAACCTCTAATTGGGCTTGGGACCCGGTAGCGAAAGCCTACTACTGGCATCGCTTTTTCTCCCATCAACCGGATCTCAATCACGACAACCCTGAAGTCGTGAAGGCCGTTATCCGCCTCATGCGCTTTTGGCTGGACATGGGGGTGGATGGCCTGCGCTTGGACGCTATCCCCTATCTATGCGTACAAGAAGGCACTTATAACGAGAATCTGCCGGCTACCCACAATGTATTAAGACAGATGCGGGCTGCCGTTGATGAGCACTATCAATACCGCATGTTTCTAGCCGAAGCCAACCAATGGCCGGAGGATGTGCGGGATTACTTCGGCGACGAAGACGAGTGTCACATGTGCTATCACTTTCCGTTGATGCCGCGCATGTATATGTCGGTAGCGATGGAGGACCGCCATCCCATCGTGGATATCATGGAACAGACCCCGGATATTCCGGAGTCCTGCCAATGGGCGGTGTTTCTGCGTAACCACGACGAACTCACCTTGGAGATGGTGACCGACCAGGAACGCGACTATATGTACAAGGCTTACGCTGCGGACCCCCGGATGCGAGTCAATGTCGGTATCCGCCGGCGGCTGGCGCCTTTGATGGACAATGACATCGACAAAATCAAGCTGATGAACAGCATGTTGATGTCCATGCCCGGCTCGCCCATCGTCTACTATGGCGATGAAATCGGCATGGGCGATAATATTTATTTAGGCGACCGCAACGGGGTACGCACCCCCATGCAATGGAGTCCCGACCGCAACGCGGGTTTCTCCAAGGCCGATCCGCAAAAGCTTTATCTGCCACCGATCATGGACCCGATTTACGGCTATGAGGCGGTCAACGTGGAGTCCCAGCACCGCGACCCGTCCTCGTTGTTAAACTGGATGAAGCGTTTGATCGCCGTGCGCAAAGCACATCAGGCATTCGGCCGCGGCAGCTTGAATTTCATTAAGCCGGGTAACCGAAAAATTCTGGCCTATACCCGCGAATTGGGCGAGGAAGCTTTTCTGTGCGTGGCTAATCTATCCCGCACGGCACAGCCGGTGGAATTGGATCTGGCCCGTTTCAAAGGCCGGGTGCCTTTGGAGATGCTGGGCCAAACCCCCTTTCCACCGATCGGCGATTTGCCCTATCTGCTGACCCTGCCGCGTTACGGCTTCTATTGGTTCAATCTCAATAGTGCGGAAGCACCCGCCTGGCACGATGAACGCCTGCCCGCTGCGGAACCGCCGGTGTTGGTATTGTTCCAGGGCTGGCAAAGCTTCTTTCCCGCGCTGGTGGAATCCGGTCGCAAAGCGATGGCGCAAAAGCTCCATGATCGTTTAACCAACGAGGTGTTGCCCAACTTTCTGGCGACGCAACGCTGGTTCGCCGCCAAGGGTGAAACGATCGACAACATGGAAATCACTGTGCCGGCGTTCTGGAAGGAACGCGGTGGTGATTGGCTGCTGGCGCGCTTGAGTGTCCGCATTGCGGGGGGAGCAACCCAAGAATATTCCCTGCCGCTGGCCTTGGCTTGGGAAAAAGACGGCGAGGAACATATCCACGGCTTGGGCGCACATGCCTTGGTTAAAGTCCGTTCCAGAGCCCATATGGGGGTGCTTTACGATGCCTTTGCCGATCCCAGCTTCACACGAGCTATCGTCGCCTTCACCGCGCGCAAAAAAACCGTCGAGCTGGGTGAGGGCAAGCTTAAATTCTCTCCCACCAAAGCGTTTGCCGACCTGTGCGGTGAGGAAAAACCGGAAGAACTGCCGGTGCGATTGCTGTCCATGGGCAGCAGCAACACCATCATCATGCTCGGTGAACAGCTGTTTCTGAAAGGTTATCGCCGGCTGCGTCCCGGCAAAAACCCGGAATTGGAAATGGGACGGTTTTTGACTGAAACCTCGCCGTTCGCCAACATTGTACCGCTGGCCGGGACCCTGGAATATGAAAGCGAGGATGGTACACCTTACTCATTGGCAATGTTGCAAGGTTTTGTCGCCAACCAGGGCGATGCCTGGAACTACACCCAGGATAATCTCAAACGCTTTTTAGAGGAATATTTGTTACAGCCGGAAACCATGGAAGAGCAGTGCGAAGAAACCCAGGCGGTTTTCCTCATGATGATGAGTACCCTGGGACTGCGTACCGGTGAATTGCATCGCGCTTTGGCTAAGCAAACCGGCGATCCCGCCTTCGATCCCGAACCGATCAGTGGCGACGACCTGGACGCCTGGTTCCAGCAAACCCTGACCGAAGCCGCACAGACTCTGGATAAATTGGCGCAACAACGCGATCACTTGAGTGAAGCCTTGCAAACGTTGGCAGATCGCTTAATAGCAGCGCGCGAGCACGTATTAGAACGCATCGCTAGCCTCAAGCCAGTAGATTTGCAAGCGGTGAAGATCCGCTATCACGGTGATTATCACTTGGGTCAGGTGCTGGTATCCAAGAACGATTTCATCATCATCGATTTCGAAGGCGAGCCGGCTCGCACGTTAGAGGAGCGTCGCAGCAAGCATTCGCCGCTGAAAGACGTAGCGGGCATGTTGCGCTCGTTTAATTACGCTGGCTACGCGGCGCTGAGTTTTGCCACCGCCGACCGACCGGCCGATCTGCCCTTGCTTGAGCCTATCGTGCGTGATTGGGAGCAGCGCACGATCGAAGCGTTCCTGGACGGTTATGGAGAAGCCATTGCAGACTGCCCGGTTTATCCGGCGGAGCCGACCAGCGCAAGGGCCTTGATTGATCTGTTTTTGCTGGAAAAGGCGTTTTACGAACTGCGGTACGAGTTGGATAATCGCCCCGATTGGGTCAAGGTGCCGCTGGGCGGATTGGCGGAGTTGCTGTTGGAGGATTAAAAACTGAGTTCGTAGTTCGTAGGGCGGGTTAGCGAAGCGTAACCCGCCCTACAGCCTTACCGCTGCGGCGCATCCCAGCGCCGCAACGATAAACGTCTCCCTATTGCGTTAGCAGTGGATCACTGACTCCGATTACATATGCGGCAAGGAGGCCCAGTATGCCGGCCATGAGTACGTAATAGATGGTCGGGATGATAGTTCGGCGCAGCGTGGCGCCCTCCTGTCCCAATAGCCCCACGGTAGCGGAGGCGGCCACAACATTGTGAATGGCGATCATGTTGCCTGCAGCCGCACCCACAGCTTGGAGCGCAACGATCAGTGCGCCGGATAGCGCCAAGCCCTCCGCCACACTAAACTGAAACAGGCTGAACATCAGGTTACTCACCGTGTTACTGCCCGCGATAAAGGCCCCCAATGCACCGATGACAGGAGCGAAGAGCGGCCATACATCCCCGACAGTGCTCGCTACCCATTGGGCCATGGCGATTGGCATACTGGGCAGGTCAATGGCGTTGACTCCGGAATTGATGTAGATGCGCACCATGGGGACGGTGAAGATCAGCACGAACCCGGCTCCTAATAAGACTTTGCCTGAATCGCTGATCGCCGCGCCTAATTCCGAGAGCTTCATGCGGTGCAGGAAGAACGTGATGGCCACGACCAGGATTAGAATGCTGCCGGGAAGGTACAAGGGCTGGGATGTGCCGGCAATTTCGGTGCCGAAGATCCCCGCCCATTTGATCGTAAATACCTTGAGGGCGGCGCCGATACCCAGTTCGGGCAAGCGAGTCAGAACTAAGATCACGGCTACCAGCAAATACGGAACCCAAGCCACCCAGATGGACATGGTCTTGGCAGCCAAGTCGTCGATGTTGATCTCAATGGTACCCAACCACTCTGCGCTCCACTCACTAACTGGCGGAAAATCCCAGGTGTCTTTAGGAATCAGAAAGCCTTTGCTTGCGGCGAAGGTCACAATACCTAGACCCACCAGCGCCCCCAAAAGAGAGGGAAACTCAGGGCCGAGAAACACGCCAGTTAGCGTGTAAGGAATCGTAAAAGCTAAGCCGCCGAATATTGCAAAGGGGAAGATGGATAGGCCTTCGGTCCAGGACTTGTTGCGACCGAAGTAGCGCGTCATCATCATCACCATCAGCAAAGGAATCAGTGTGCCAACGATACCGTGAATGATCGCCGATTCAGCCGTAATGAGGCGCAGGTACTGCTCGAAGTTCATGCCAACTGCGCTTAGCTGGCTGGTGAGTTCGGGGCTTTCCAAGCCACCTTTGACGCCAACCAGGATAGGCGTGCCTACGGCACCAAAGGTCACTGGAGTACTCTGGATCATCATGCCGATCATGACTGCTGCCATTGCTGGGAAGCCGATGGCAACCATCAGCGGTGCGGCAATGGCGGCGGGTGTTCCGAATCCAGAGGCACCTTCAATGAAGCTTCCGAAGAGCCAGGCGATGATAACAACCTGCACTCGTCGATCATCGCTGATACGGTGAAACCCCCCGCGAATAGCGGTGATTGCCCCAGAGTGCTTGAGCGTGTTGAGCAACAGGATAGCGCCGAAGATGATGAATAGGATATTGAAGGTGATGAACAGACCCTGCACTGTGGAGGCAGCGACATGGGCAAAGGAAACCTGCCAGGCAGTAAGCGCGATGAGAGCGGCGACGACGTAAACAATCGGCATCGCCCATTTGGCTGGCCAGCGGAATCCCACGAGTAAAATAGCAGCGACCAAGATCGGTGCAACAGCGAGTAATGCTTGGATGCCCAAGCTCATGGCAGAACCTCCTCTTCGGTTCGTTTTATTCGGTTCGTTTTTGTGGAATCAGCACCGTGCGACGACGGTGCTCAGCAAAGGACGCTGTGCCAATAATTCTCGAACGAAAAAAGTTATCGACTGAGACATGGTGCTATGCGGCATAAAGACAGGTGTTCCGATGCATCGGGTGAGTTTCGTCTTTAATCCGGTGATGTATCACCATGGGGCAGCGCTTTGGGTAAGCGTTTTCCATTGACCTAGAGCCAACCAAGCTAGGCGGCTGGTATCAATCGCTGATATCAGCCACTGATAGTATAGTGGTAATACCAGTGTACCGCTTGGAGAATTATCTTACCTTTGGGAAACGGGTTCGATTGACCTAGGACCGGTCAAGTTAGGCAGACCGCACCAGTGGCTGATATCAGCCACTGGTGTTGTGGTGGTAATACCAACGTACCGCTCAAAGAAATGGATTGTTTTGGAAGTGGCGTCATTGCAAGTCGTTCATGCCTTATAGCCTCTGTAGGCACAAAACATCATGGCATTTAATTTCCTGGTTTTTGCAACAGCGCCCGCTTGGCAAGCTAAGGCAAAAGCGATGGTTGTTCTTCCTCAAGCCGCTGCTGAAAAATCACCGTACCCAGCGGCGGCAAGGTGACGAACAGCGAATGCGGCTGACCCAGCCACGGCATGGGTTCGGTCTGCACACCGCCGCCATTGCCCACATTACTGCCAGCGTAAATCTCGGCGTCGGTGTTCAGTAATTCCGTATAAAAACCGGCGGTTGGTACGCCGATCCGGTACCCGGACCGTACGTTCGGCGTCATATTGCACGCCACCACTACCGGCGTGGCATCTTCGCCGCCCAGCCGCAAAAAGGAAAACACTGAGTTTTCCGAATCATCGGCCTGAATCCACAGAAAGCCCTCGGACTCACAGTCGCGTTCATGCAATGCCGGCAAATTCAGATACAGCCGATTCAAGTCGCGCACGAGCTGCTGCACACCAGCATGAAAATGAGTATCGAGTAAATGCCATTCCAGGCCGGCGTCATGATTCCATTCCCGGCCTTGGGCGAACTCGCAGCCCATGAACAACAGTTTTTTGCCGGGATGGGTCCACATGAACGCATAGTAGGCCCGCAAATTGGCGAATTGCCGCCAGGCATCGCCGGGCATCCGGGCCAGGATCGAACCTTTGCCATGCACGACTTCGTCGTGACTCAACGGCAACAAGAAATTCTCGCTGAACGCATACACTAGGCTGAAGGTCAGCTCGTTGTGATGGTACCGTCGATACACCGGATCACGGCCGATATAGCGCAGGCTGTCATTCATCCAACCCATATTCCATTTGAAGCCGAAGCCCAGCCCGCCGAGATAAACCGGTAGGGTCACTGCCGGCCAAGCGGTGGATTCCTCCGCCACACTCATGGCGCCGGACAGTTCCGTGTAGGTCAACTCGTTCATGCGCCGCAACAGATCGATCGATTCCAGATTTTCCCGCCCGCCGTATTTATTCGGTATCCATTCCCCCTCTTTGCGGCTGTAATCCAAATACAACATGGATGCCACTGCATCTACCCGCAGGCCGTCGATGTGATACCGTTCCAGCCAGAACAGCGCGTTGCCCAAGATGAAATTGGCAACTTCGCGGCGACCGAAGTTGTAAATCAGCGTATTCCAATCGCGATGAAAACCCTGTCGCGGGTCAGCGTGTTCATACAAGGCGGTACCGTCAAACTGACCCAAGCCGTGCTGATCGGTGGGGAAATGCGCCGGCACCCAGTCCAACAACACACCAATTTCGGCCTGATGGCAACAGTCCACAAAATATTTGAAATCGGCGGGAGAACCAAAGCGGCTGGTGGGGGCGTATAGGCCAATCGGTTGATAACCCCAGGAACCGTCGAAAGGATGTTCGCTGATGGGTAGCAGTTCGATGTGCGTAAATCCCATATCCTTGACGTATGGAATCAGTTGCTCAGCCAGTTCGCGATAAGTCAGAAAGCGGTTTTCTTCATTCGCCACCCGTCTCCAGGAACCCAGGTGTACTTCGTAAACCGAAATGGGCGCCCGCCGGTGGCTGCGTTGGTTGCGGCTGGCCATCCACTGTTCATCGCCCCACTGGTAATCGTTTTCTTCATAGACCAACGAGGCGGTTTTGGGTCGTAGTTCGGTGGCAAAGCTGTAAGGGTCCATTTTCAGCGGCAGACGCGACCCGTTAGCGTCTTTGATTTCGAATTTGTACTTGGCTCCGGGACCCACTCCGGGAATAAAGATTTCCCAGATACCTACCCCGCTGCGCAGCCGCATGGGATGACGCCGACCATCCCAATCATTGAAATCGCCGACCACGGCAACCCGTTTGGCATTGGGAGCCCACACCGCGAAGGTCGTGCCGCTGACGCCACCCAACTCGGTCAGATGTGCGCCGAGTTTTTCATAAGGTCGCAGATGAGTGCCTTCGCCAAACAAATACACATCAAGATCGCCTAGCACGGTCAGGAAGCCGTAAGGGTCGTCCATGTCCCAAGTGTGCACTCCCTGAGTAGCCCGTAGACGATAAGCGAAGCGTTGCTTGTGTTTGCTGCCAAGCGAGCCGGCGAAAAAACCGTCTTCGTGGACTTGCTCCAGGTCGGCAACCACTGCACCGGTATCGCGATGCAGCACTTGTATCTTGTCCACACCGGGCAGAAAAGCGCGCACCACCCATTCGCCTTTCGGGCCATCAGGATGCATGCCGAGCACAGCAAAAGGATCGCCGTGTTCGGCTTTGATGATAGCGTCGAGGGTATCTCGGGGGGGGGTTATGCTCATAAATGTCTCTGTTGTGTGCCGGGACAATGCCCGGATTGGCTCAACCTGCTCTTAGGAGGAAGAACCATGTTGTTGCCGGAGGATTAAAACGTCTCTTAGAATGAGGTGAGCCAGTCAAAAGCTCAAAGCCCATCCGTAGCGACCGTGACCCAATCGCCCACCGCCGGCAGATCGTCGACAGCGCCAAAGTTCAAACATAGATCGTCCTGGCCGCTGCGGCAACCATCCCAGACATCGTTTCCGTTAAGATCGATAAACCACTGCCCGTCCCGTTTGACACCGAGTTCGGGAGCGCCGTCACCATCCCAATCGCCCACCGCCGGCAAATCGTCTGCAGAACCGAAGGTTAAACACAGATCGTCCGTATCATCGCGACAACCATCCCACTTACCATTCCCATTGAGGTCGATAAACCATTGCCCACCGCGTTTGACAGCAATATTTGCAATACCATCGCCACTCCAGTCGCCCACTGTCGGTAAATCGCCATTAGCGCCAAATATTAAGCACAAATCGTCAGTGTCGTCGCGGCAACCATCCCACTGGCCATTCCCGTTGAGGTCGATAAACCATTGCCCGCCGCGTTTGACGCCAACCTCAGTAATACCATCGCCATTCCAATCACCTACTGCCGGTATATCAGTGACAGCGCCGAACGTTAGACACAAATCGTCACGGCAATTGTCCCATACACCATTCCCATTGAAATCGATAAACCACTGCCCGCCGCGTTTGACACCGATTTCAGGAGCACCATCGCCATTCCAATCACCTACTGCCGGTAAATCTCCGGTAGTGCCAAAGTTCAGGCACAGATCATCTCGGCAGGCGTCCTCGGCACCGTTGCCATTGCCGTCTAACACCCAACTACCGTCCGCCGGGTGGAAAATTCCCGCTTGGTCGGCGGCAAACGTTGGTGCAACGATTAACAAGGCCGTTCCCAACACAACGAATAGCCCAAAATACCGTGGGACAGAAGATGGTTTCAGGATAACTATTTGATTGTTAATGGAATCCATTATTGAGTCTCTCATATCAACCTGCGGTATTACTGGCAACCCAGCGTTCACCGGCGGGTAAGGCTTCTTTTTTCCAAAACGGTGCGCGTGATTTCAGTGCTTCCATAATAAATCGGCATGATTCGAAAGCTGCTGTTCGATGGGCCGACCAAACTGCGACCAGCACAATGGTATCGTTGGGTTGCAGTGCCCCGACTCGATGAACGATCAAGGTATCCAGCAACGGCCATTGCTGCTGCGCTTCAGCCACGATATGTTGCAAATGCCGTTCGGTCATGCCGGGATAATGTTCCAATATCATCTCGGTTACTGTGCTGCCTTCGTTGTGATCCCGCATAGTGCCGACAAAGCTGGCGGTAGCACCGTATCGACCCTGCAATTCGGTCATGCCTTCCTGGTAATGGGCCAAAACGGCATAAGGATCGAATGGCGTCTCGCGGATTTCGATAGTCATTCCATCAACCTCCCGTTACCGGGGGAAAAAAAGCTACTTCGTCACCATCTTGGACTGGCTGATGCAATTCCGCATACTCTTGATTGACTGCGACTAAGGTATTAGGCGGTAAAGGTGTTTCCGGCCAAAGCTGGGACCAAATTTGGGTAACGGTCAGCGCGTCGCTGCCGGATAACTGATCCTGGTTACGTCCCAGTTGATCCCGCAAACTGGCGAAGTACTTGACTTGAATGGTCATGGCGGTTTTTTGACTCGTTAAAGTTCGCAAACGCTATGACCGCATTGTAGATTACAACACCCGATCCCCCAAATATCTCCAGTGGTGTACATTAGGGTGATTGCGCTATATAGCTTTTGATAACGGGTTCAGCGAGGATGACGAATTTAGGGATTACCCGATGTTACTGGATCTACGCCCGTATTTTGCTGGGCTTAAAGACCCTCGCCGGAGACCCGGAACAAGCTACATAAGTTGGAAGATATTATGATGTGGCTCGCTTTGGATTCTGGACAAATCATTACTACACGCTAGGCAGGTAGTAATGATTTATATTTTAACTACACCTTACCGTTTCCGATAAGCCCGGGGCGATTCATTGCGCCAATCATAGCCACTCAAGAGAACGCCCGGGGTATGCTACAATGCGCCCCGACCACCCAATTTAGTTGCGTTGACATCCATATTCTCACTACTGTGCAAGTCCCGCCATGAGCGAAGTCGATATCGAACAAGCCCGTTTTAACATGATCGAACAGCAAATCCGGCCCTGGGATGTGTTGGATGAGCGGGTGCTGGAAGTGATGTCGAATACGCCACGGGAAGATTTTGTCCCTTCCCGCTATCGCAATCTTGCGTTCAGCGATGTGGCGATACCCTTGGGCAATGGGCAAGTGATGATGCGCCCGAACGTCGAGGGACGTCTGTTACAAGCGCTGAATCCAAGTCCCAGCGATACGATTTTAGAAGTGGGCACGGGCAGTGGCTATCTCTGCGCCTGCTTGGCTCAATTGGGTGCACGCGTGTTAAGCGTGGAGATTTTTCCCGAATTCACCACCGCTGCTCGGCAAAAGTTACAGCACCACGGTCTTGTCAACGTTCAACTTGAAAGCGGCGATGCTGTCCAAGGCTGGAGCGAAGAGCGCTACGAGGTGATTGCTATGACTGCTTCTCTACCACAACTGGCCGAACGTTGGCGTCAACAATTGATGCTGGGTGGGCGCTTATTTGTCGTGGTAGGCACAGCGCCCATTATGGAAGCACTGCTCATCACGCGTACCGGTGAACAGACTTGGCTCCGGCAAAGTTTGTTCGACACTGAATTACCGCCATTGATTGAGCAAAATGCCGCCCCAGCGTTCGAATTCTAGCCAGCGGCAGTGCCGCGTTCCCATCCCCGTATCGTATGGTCCCAACCAGGAATGTTTGAATGATGCGCTATTTGAAAAAATATCGGCTCGTGTGCGGTTTGCTGAGCGCGGCCTACCTACAAAACGGATGGACTGTCGATATTCTGGAAGCCTATCAGCAAGCCGTCATTAGTGATCCACAGCTGAGAGCGGCGGCTGCCGATCGTCAGGCCAACCTGGAAGCACGCCCCCAGGCCCGCGCCTTATTACTCCCTTCTATCGACGCAGACGCTAGGGTTGACCGTAATTTTAATATCGATACCAATGTGCCAGGCGTCGATTCCTCGTTGAACACTAGCGATTACTCGCTAAGCCTCACGCAACCCTTATTTAACCAATCCAATAATGTTCGGGTTCGCCAAGCTGAATCGGTCATCAATCAAGCAGAGGCGGATTTCATCGCAGCTCAACAAGATCTGATTGTCCGAGTGACAGAACGGTATTTCGGCGTTCTTTCGGCTTTAGCCGAACTGATCTTTGCCAGTTCGAACAAGAATGCGATTGCCCGGCAACTGGAACAAGCCAAACGCCGTTTTGAAGTGGGTTTGATTACTATTACCGATGTGTTCGAGGCGCAAGCGCAATTCGATTTGGCAACAGCCGATGAAATTAGCGCCCGTAACCAAGTAGCTGATGCTGTTGAAGCCTTACGGGAAGTGACCGGCGAATCTTATCAGGAAATCAGCGACCTCAGCGAAGAGGCCCCGCTTGATAAACCGGACCCGGCAGATCCCGAGCAATGGGTTCGGTTGGCTTTGGATAATAATCCGCAATTACTCAGCACCGCCTTCGGTGTAGAAGTCAGCCGGGAAAATATTAATCTCCAGAAGGCCGGTCATTATCCCCGGGTGGATTTAATCGCCAGTTACTCCGATCGGGACACCGGCATCACTGAAACCAGCGATGGGGTGATCGGGCTACAATTGAATATTCCGCTATATCAGGGTGGGGCAGTGGTGTCTCGCACCCGCGAAGCGGCTTATCAACATGAATCAGCCAAACAGAACCTGGAGCAGCTGCAACGTCAGATATTACGCCAAGTGCGTGATTCCTATCGGGGGTTGGAAACCGCGATCAGTCGGGTCCAAGCCTTCGATCAAGCCCGCGTATCCAATAGAAGTTCACTGGAAGCGACCGAAGCCGGTTTTGAAGTGGGCACCCGCACTATCGTCGATGTGTTAGATGCCCAACGTGATCTGCTCTCCGCCGAACGAGATTACGCTCAGTCGCGTTACGATTACATCATCAACTTTCTGCGCTTGAAGCAGGCCGGTGGCAATTTAGAATCGGACGATCTGGAGAATCTCAATCGCTGGTTAACAGTCAATCGTGACCGGCAAGAAATTGAGCTGATCAGCATTCAACCGTTGATTTCGACCACGGAGACGGAACAAGACGTGACGGAAATCATGCGTGAACTGGGGATCAACGAAGACCCCATGCTACCGTCACCCGCGGCGGGAAATGGCAATTAACTGAGCGCTAGGGCAGCGCTTCCCGCAGTGCTTGATATTCTGCTTCAATCGTGTCCCTGCCGTAGCGACGCTCCAGCCCTCTTATGCTGAAATGGCTTTTGGCCATGCGCTGAAAATGGTGGATGAACAGCAAATTAATCGAAGCACCGCCGAACGCGCCTAATACCGGCAGTGCTTGGGCTGTGAGTTTCTGCGACACGGTCACCCCGAAACGGGAACCGATCTGCGCAATTAAGCGCACCAGCGCGGGCGCTGTTTCGTCAATGACGCCTCGCCCGGCGATATATTGAATCGCTTCGGCCATGGAATGCGCCAACGTGGTTCGAATAGCGTAATAGCCGGTATCCGCACCATCATCCCCGGCGCTACGACCGCCTAACGCAAACACTTCCAAACAAGCCAGACGAGACTCAAGGGCTTGTATATCCTCACCACTTTGTTGGGCTATTGCTGCGATAGAACGCAGCATAATCACCGTAGAAACCGGCAACTCCATGGCCAAAGCAGGGGCGCCGAAAAAACCGCTTACCGCGCCACTCAGTCCAGATAGCACTTGGTGTGTTCTCTCCGATGAAATAAGCACCGGTGACCGGCTGTTTAGGGTCACAATCGCTACATCGAGCGCTTTTGTGATGGCCTGTCGGCTCACCGTATTGATGGAGGATGATACCGGTGCTGGCAATAGCTCTAGGCTTTTCTCCAAGGGTGAACCCACTGCATGTGATAAGCGAGCGGCAAAACTGGGGTTTTCTAAGATCACCATTGCTTGCTGCAATTCTTCGCGATCCACTGCACTGAGTGTCATAACTTTACCCGCATGAAACAGTTAAACATCACTCTATCCCTGCATAGAGCCCTAGAAAAGCAACGACCCTAGGAGCCCACAGGACAGACTGCTCCGCTCCAAGATTGTCACCACCAGCTTGATGCCGCCGCTGACGATGTCTATCTTTATTGCAGTAGCTGCGCATCAATACAAGTATTTCTTGTAGATCCGAAGACCACGCACCCGCATTGGATCATATGCAGCGTTATGAGGTTGCGGCTTGCTGAGCATAAGTGCGTGAGCAAAAGTGCGTAACCTGTCATTCCGCCATTAATAGAGTATAACCACCATGAGTCAATACAAAGTCGTCCTTCTTTTCGGTGCACCCGGCACGGGCAAAGGAACACAGGGTAAGATTTTGGGGCAGGTTCCAGGTTTTTATCACTTCTCTTGCGGCGAAGTGTTTCGTAATCTGGATATTTCCACCGAATTGGGCCACGAATTTTATGAATACAGCTCACGCGGTGAACTGGTTCCCGATGAATTGACCGTCAAACTCTGGGTACAAGCGATTCATGCCCATACCATTTTGGGTGATTATAAGCCACGCGTCGATTTATTGGTCCTTGATGGCATACCTCGCACCCTGGAACAAGCCAAACTGATGAATGAGTATATGGATGTGCTCAAGGTTATTCATCTCTCCTGCGAGGATGAGATCGCCATGATCGAACGGCTGCGTAAACGGGCCTTGAAGGAGAACCGTTTCGATGATGCCGATGAGAAAGTGATTCGTAACCGCTGGCGGGTTTACGAGCACGAAACCCAACCGTTGTTGGATTATTTTCCAACGGAACTTATTGTCGACGTGGATTCTTTAGGTGCGCCGGGACGGGTGTTGCGCGGTGTGCTTGATCACGTGGTACCGGTGCAAGACGCCCACTTCTCGCATGTATTCGGCGACTAACCGTTGTTCAACCGAGCAATCCCTCGAAAGGCTGGACATCGACCAGCATGCCAGCCTCCACGGTTCCACTATCATGCGGTAACACGATTAAACAATTGGCCCGGCTCATGGTCTTGAGAATGCCCGAACCTTGATCCCCCGTTCCATGTACCGCCAAGCTCCCGTCCGGTTGGCGCTCCAGAACTCCGCGCTGAAACTCAGTACGCCCTGGACGCTTGCGTAATCGGCTCAAACAAGGGACCTTAAACGTTAACGGCGGGGTAGGTGGTTGGCCCATCAATCGTTGTAAAGCCGGTTGGACAAATTCGTAAAAGGTGATCATCACCGATACGGGATTGCCCGGTAGGCCGAAAAATAATGCGTTCCCGATCTGCCCGAAGGCCAGTGGACGGCCGGGTTTCATAGCGATTTTCCAAAAGTTCACTTGTCCCGAGCGCTTTAGGATTTCTTTGACAAGATCGGCTTCCCCAACCGACACCCCACCCGAGGTGATGACCACATCGGCATTGCGCCCGGCTTCTTGAAATGCAGCCAGCAGATCTTCCCGGCGATCCCGAACCACGCCCATGTCGATTACTTGCACGCCCAGGCGAGTCAACATCGCATACAGTGTATAGCGGTTGCTGTCGTAAATATCACCTTCACCCAAGGTTTCCCCCAGCGAGCGCAATTCGTCCCCAGTCGAGAAAAACGCTACCCGCGGTCGACGCCGGACCTCAACTTCAGCAATGCCCAGTGAAGCCAATAAACCCAAGTCAGCGGGCGACAATCGGCGGCCGGTTGGTAACACCATCGCACCAGCAGCGAGGTCTTCACCAGCCTGACGAATGTTCTGGCCGGGTTTGAGGGGCGTACCAACCCAAACCTGGTGATCGTCGCGCCGGACGTGTTCCTGCATAACCACGCAATCAGCACCACTGGGCAGCACCGCGCCGGTCATAATGCGCACAGCGGTGCCGGGCTCCACCTTACCGGCGAACGGCGTACCGGCCCACGCTGTGCCGATCACTTGCAATGCAACCGGATCAGAACCAGGCACATCGGCAATCCTTAGTGCGTACCCATCCACCGCAGAGTTAGTATGCGCCGGCACGGCTAAGGAGGAATGGGTGTCCCGCAGCAGCACCCGTCCCAGCGCGCTGCGCAACGCGAGCTTTTCGTAGCCTGATAGGGGTTTGAGACCCTCTTCGATCAGCCTTAGTGCTTCGGTAATAGGAAGCGCTTCAGGATCGTATCGATCGGCGCAACTGGGCTGTGGAACGATTGGGTTCATAATGCATTCTCAGTGCGCGATAAGCGCGATTCAGCGTCGGTGATGGATAGATAAGTCAGTATAAAATCAGCGATAGCGATAGGGTTGTTGATATCCAGAACCGGCACGGCATCAGATTCTTGCGAGGCATGGTCTGTGGCGATGGCTACCACATCAGGTGTCATAGCGTAGGAATTCCGTTCACCGGCTTGCCGTCTCAACAGGATTTTAGCAAACGCTTGGGTACTAAATCCCTCTACCAGAATCAGATCCAACTGATCCTGTTCAAGATGCTTGAGCAAGTCGTTCAGTTGCGGTTCCGTGCTGCCGGGGTGTTCCAGAAACAATGCCGATTGCTCGCTATCCAGTAATAGCAGCCGGTCGGCACCCGCCTTCCGCAGTCGGTAACTGTCTTTGCCCGGTTGATCCATGTCGAAGTCGGCGCGGCTCTGTTTGACAATCCCTACCCGCAATCCCCGTGCGTTGAGCACCGGAATAATAAGGCGCAGCAAAGTGGTTTTGCCGGTACCGCTGGGCGCTGCTACGCCGAGCACTGGCACCCGTGCGTTGGCTAGCCAAGGATCCCGCTTCATTTAATCATGACTGTTCTGGGAAAGGGCGGATGGTATGGCCATGATTCAACGGACCTTGACCCTGACCCAAACCCGGAGCTGTGCGAATCGCCTCATAAACATACGCTAGTGCCCGACTCACTGCCGTCTTCAGGGACAGTCCTTGAGCCAGACCCGTGGCTACTGCTGAAGCCAAAGTGCAGCCAGTACCATGAGTATGGACGGTTGCTAACCGGGGCGTGACAAAACGTTCCGTACCTTGTTGCGAAATCAGCAGATTAGTAACCGTATCGCCAGTGAGATGTCCCCCCTTAATCAATACCGCCTGCGCACCCTGCGCTAACAGGTGTTGCCCCGCTTGCTCCATCGCAGTGATATCGGTAATGGTGATACCGCCTAAGGCTGTGGCTTCTTCTGTGTTGGGGGTCAGTACGGTAGCTTTGGGTATCAACCGAGCAATTAATGTATTGCAGGCATTGGGATCCAATAGAGCTGCGCCGCCTTTGGCGAACATAACCGGATCTACCACCAGCGGTATTGAAGTCGCGTGCTCTTCCAATACGGTAGCGACCGTATCAATCACTGCCTTATTGTGCAACATACCGATTTTGATGCAGTCGGCACCAATGTCATCCAGCACCAACTGCATTTGTTGTGCGATGAATGTGGGTTCTACATCCAAAATACCGAAGACGCCCTGGGTGTTTTGCGCGGTCAGGGCGGTAATCGCGGTAGCTGCGTAACCTCCTAGCGCCGTTACCGTCTTCAAGTCCCCCTGAATACCGGCACCCCCACCTGAATCCGAACCCGCTACAATTAAAACACGTCCATTCATCGCTGATCTCGCTGAATATCAATTACAATTAAAGCCCAGTACCCGTGTCTGGAGCGGGGCAATCATTGTGATACAACCGTGGAAACTTGTATGCACCGTGTCCATCATAAAGATCTCGCCACTTTGCTGGAAGTCGCTCGTCCACGTTCTGTGCTGCTGCTTGACCCGACTCTGGAGTCATTACCACAGAGTAACGTCCCAGCCAGTTGCCAAATTACTCGTTTAAGCGATGACATTTTCGCCACTTTGCCCGAACTGGGTTTGTTCGATCTTGGCATTATCGCCAATACCCTCGAACATCTGGAACGCAAAGAGGCAGGCGTACTACTGGCTCGATTGCGTGATGTGCATACCCGCCGTTTTGTCGCTTTGGTTCCATTGGGAAAAGCGTGGGACAATCACCGCAGCCATTGGCATACTGCAGATCTGCTTGGTTACGGCATGACCGTCATGGCCCGCTACCGTGAGGCGGATAAACCTCTGCACCTCTATCATTATGCGATTGAGTCCTACAAAACGACACCCAACTGGTTCAACAACCAGCATTGGGCGCATCCGGAACGCTGGAGACCATGATCTATTGCGCTATCCTCAAGCCTGTTCAACTCAATGAGCAGCAACGTTCGTTGCTAGTCCTGCTGCGCTCCACTGCGCCCACTATCTGACATGCCTAAACTGTTGATGCTTTATCAAGACATCGTGCCGTCGGAATGGATTGATTACAACGGCCACATGAATATCGCCTACTATGTGCTCGCTTTTGATCGCGCGACCGATGCCTTTATGGATAACCTAGGTATGGGGCAAACGTACCGTGAGCAGGCACGCTGTTCTACTTTCGTGGTCGAAACCCATGTTAATTTTCATCGTGAACTGAAAGCGGGTGATCGGTTAACGGTGACGACCCAGCTACTCGGTTTTGACAGCAAGCGGATTCATTATTTTCACCGTATGTTCGATGAACAACAGGATACGCTGGTAGCGACTACGGAATTAATGCTGATTCACGTGGATTTGACGCAGCGCCGCAGTATCCCCATGCCATTGACCATCATGGATCGTCTCAATGCTGTCATGGCTAAACACCTTTTGTTACCACGCCCACCGCAGACGGGGCGGGTCATGGGAATACGTTCTAAGCCATTGAGTTAACGAGTTAGCTCGCTCGCTACATGCCGGGTAGCCACTGAACGCTCTGTCGAGGTTTGTATTGCTGCGCTTGATCTTATACTCGAAGATAGACTGGCTCAATTCCATGCTATTCTGGCCAGTATAAAGAGGCTGCATATAGAGATTTGTTGCACCGGATTGTTACCCACAAGCCATTAGAGATAACCATTGTGATGCAGGATTGAAGTCATGCAGGCCGCTGACTTGAGCATTGATCGTGAACCATTATGACTGAGAAACAGGTTTCATCTAATCAGCTCCTCGACGATAAACCCGTAGAAGAGTTGCACATTGACCAAGCCCAGGAACCTTTGGTACACGGGTTGCACTTACTTATACGGTTATGTGTGCGATTGCTGGCGGTATTGATGACGCTGGTCATTATCTGGAGTGTGCTTGACGTCGGATGGGTACTGTATAACAAAATCATGACCCCGCCGGTCGGTTTACTCAACGTGAACGACATTCTGGCCACGTTCAGCGCGTTTATGGCGACCCTGATTGCGATAGAGATTTTCGTCAATATCGTGCTCTACCTGCGGGATGATGTGCTGCACGTCAAACTGGTCTTGGCTACGGCGCTGATGGCGATAGCGCGAAAAGTGATCGTTTTAGATTATAAAACAATTGAACCCGAGTATATCTGGGCAACAGCTGGGGTCATACTAGCGCTTAGCGTCGGCTATTGGTTAGTCTCTAAAGACCCGAAGACATAACCGAGTGGGCGGGAGTGGGTTGACTATTTTGGCTTCGGCTCGGAGAGTTGCTCGGGATCTTTGAGCTGCTCCAATTCTTCGTGAGAAGGATGAATAATTTTATGGACTTGTTGCGCATTGAGAACCGGCGGGGGGGGGTTGGGTTGTTTGCGTAGCCCAGCGGTCGCTTGCTGCATGGCCTGGGCCAGCTTGGCTTCCCAAGCATTTTGTTTTTCCGGTGGCAAATCGGAGTAGATCCAAGCTAGCACCCCGGTAATCAAAGTCATGCCGCCTATCAGCATAATAAGTGGTTGCAGAAATCCGATAGCCAATATCGTCATGATGAGTAATAAATAATGTCTTATTTTCAAGGCCATTCTCCGCAGTGCTGGACAAAAGCCCAGGCGGGTGGTAATTCGTACACCAAGACTTTTCCATTTCGACAGCGCCAAATGTTGTAAACGTTTTCGTCTTTTTTTGCCTTGACCATACTCAACATGTCGTTACTTTGAATGATCACAATGGCCATGTCTACAGTAGATTTTACTTACCCTCCTGAGTTAAAGCGGTTCGTGCATTATCAGCCTGAAAGCTTAGGGCCGATACCAGCTAATTTGCGCGAATTGGAACAATTATTACAGGAGATCTGGAGCAAAACCAGCGGTAAAACCGAAGATGACCAGCGGGTGTTGGACCATTTTCAAGACGTCTGCGGTCTAAATAAGGAATTGGTCACTGAGCGGGAACAGCGCACCCTAAAATTATTGAACAAACAACAACCGATCGTAGTGGGATTCAATGCCGCCCCGGACTATCGCCCCGGGCGTCCAAGCGTGTTATCCGCGTTAGTGATGAACACCACCGGTTGGGTATTCAAAGAAGTACGAGTGCGCTTTGAGTCTTCTGATTTAGCGTTGCGCGAGCATGCGCAACCCCGCCCCATTAAGTTACTCGAAGGTCACGACGCTTTGCCGGTTTATTTACATTACCGGGCTCCTAAGGACGCTTTATTGGCGACGCTGTCAGTAGCACTTGAAGTGTGTGATCATCGGGGCGAGTGGCAAGCCTACACCAGCCGTTACAATGTGTTGCTTAATTTTCCTCCCCCTGACAATGATCCGGTAGTGAAAATTCGTACAGCGGGTGGTTCGCGTAGCGCTACGAACTTCAGTTTGCCTCACCTCAGAGGAAAGCAGCGCTGGGAAAAGGACGATTCCCCGGATCAATCCAATGAGCTTGGCGATGGTGGTCTCCCGCTATCCCCGGGCCGGCAACTACCCAGTTTAGACAATTTGTTGCCCATCGAACTGGAGGCCAATTGGTTACGTACCCACCAATTACAAGCGGAGGCCGAAGCGTCCCAAGCAGTGGCCCGATTAGGCAAGGAAGGAACCCCCTTATCCCGCGCCCTGTTACTTAGTCACAACGCGACTTATGCCCCCGAAAGAATAGAAATTGTATCGCGGCCCTTCATCGTGTGTGGTCGTTATAACGAAAACACCAGCATAAGCTTTGGCGATTTCGCGTTGGGATTTTTACCGGCATACGGCATGATTTCGCGCCTGCACTTCGCGCTCTGCGCTACCGGAGATGGCTTGGCGGTCATGCATGCTGGCATCAACCCGACCAGTGATACCGGACTCAATGACCAGCGACTGCTCCGTGGTCGTTGGCAACGACTGGAATCGGGCGATGTTTTGGACATCTGCGGGTTATATCAGTTAAAAGTAGCCTTAGGCTGGAGCACAACGCTAGATCTGACGACGACTGAGGATAGTGGAACTTTTTCACAGGCCGAGGAACTGGGCGAATGCTTGCTGGAGGTGGTCAGCCTGGTCAAGGAATTAGAACAAGCGAGCGCTACCGCTCTGAAGCAAAAACTCAGAACTCGCTTTGCTGCACTCAAGCGCATGCAAGAACAAGCCGCAGCGCTCAACGGTATCAATAGCCCCGGGTTGTTACTGTATGCCCGTTTTTATCGGGAAGACATCAGTCAACGGCGGATTACCCATGTCTATCTGCCCAAACGAATCTCTTTGGGAAGTTCCCAGCAGGCGGGGCTACGGGTCGAAGCCCCGGATGTCGCGCCACAGCACGCTGAGTTATCCTTCAAAGACGGTATGTATTGGCTCAAAAATCTAGTAGGGTACGGCGAAGTTACGGTAGCCCAACAACCGCTGGAAACTGAGGAAACAGTAGCTTTGAGTCACGGGGACGAAGTGCAAATCGGCATGGCCCACTTTGTTTTCGAAGGCTATTAACTCAAGGTTCTGCAGGTAACACCCATTCTCGCTGCGCAACAGTGAAATGCGACT
>JAZBPA010000259.1:0-4619 GCA_036351435.1 Candidatus Competibacteraceae bacterium | reverse complement strand
TGGTACGCCTTGGAAGCTCGTGGCAGCACTATCTTTTAATCATTCACCGGACACACCATGGCTGAAATTATTGATGGCAAGGGTTTTGCCGCTCAACTACGTAGTATTATCGCCCAGCAAGCAGTGCAGTTATGCAATACCCAGGGTATTACCCCAGGTTTAGCTGTTGTGCTGGTTGGTGAGGATCCTGCGAGTCAAGTATACGTACGCAACAAAACCCGCCAAGCCGAACAAGCGGGTATTGCCTCTTTCGAACATCGGTTACCTGCACACACCTCCCAGGCTCACTTATTGACGCTACTCACCCGGCTCAATCAGAACCCGGCAGTGCATGGCATTTTGGTGCAATTACCGTTACCCGATCACATTGATCCTCAGGCGGTAATCGAAGCCATTGATCCGCGCAAAGATGTCGATGGCTTTCATCCACTCAACTTGGGTCGACTGCTAAGCGGTGGTATCGGATTTATCCCCTGCACGCCGCTGGGTTGCTTGCTGTTGCTGAAAAGTATCCACGCCGATCTTGCAGGTTCGCATGCGTTGGTTTTAGGTCGCTCCAATATTGTCGGTAAACCTATGGCTGCTTTGCTGCTGCGGGAAAACTGTACGGTAACCGTTGCCCATTCGCGTACTCGTGATCTGATCGATCACTGTCGTCAAGCCGATATTCTAGTCGCGGCAGTTGGCCGACAGCAGTTAGTTCAAGGTGATTGGCTTAAACCAGGGGCTACGGTGCTTGATGTGGGTATCAATCGGCTTGAGGGTGAATCAACCGGTCTGGTTGGAGACGTAGATTTCGCCTCCGCTGTTCATCATGCAGGCGCAATCACCCCAGTGCCGGGTGGTGTTGGCCCGATGACCATTGCTTGTCTGCTTTTGAACACGGTAGTGGCAGCGTGTCGCCAACACGGCGCTTCACTGCCGGAACCGTTGTATGGACTGGTTCATTAACGCGCCCGCGCTAACTTGCAAGCCACAATTCGATTTATCTGGTTGGGACGGTGCGTTCACAGTTGCAGCAATGGTTAGCAGCGCATGAGATTGGTGTATGAAAAACACTGCTGAATCCGTAAGCCCAGGTTGGCGGGCTGAACTTGAGCTGGGTTTTAGTTGTTCCACTCGGCGGACTGTTTTGCAACACTATCGACATGCCGGGCCACTTCAGGTGCAGCGTCCTTTCTTTCCAGAGAGTGACGGGACTTGTCATGTTTATATTTTGCACCCACCCGGCGGGGTGGTCGGTGGTGATGAACTGGTTATTCAGGCCGAGCTAAATGCGGGTGCACGGGCTTTGCTAACTACGCCTGCGGCTGGGAAATTCTATCGTAGTAGCGGTCAGGTGGCCCGGCAGACCCAGCAGCTACGCGTGGCTGCTGGCGCTGTCCTGGAATGGCTACCACAGGAAACCATTGTGTTTCAGAGCGCGCGGGTGAACAGCGCCATTAAAGTGGATTTGGCGGGTGATGCGAATTTCATCGGTTGGGATATTGTCTGCCTGGGAAGACCAGCAGCAGGCGAGCGGTTTACCGACGGTTTTTTCCGACAACGCATTGAAATTAAGCAGGACGGCGTACCACGTTATGTTGAGCAAGGCAATTACACGGGTGAAGTGTTAAACGCCCCATGGGGACTGCGTGGTCAGTCGGTTATCGCTAGTCTGTTTTGCGTGACACAGCAGACAGATTTGCTTGAGAAAGTGCGTAATGCGATAGCAGAAACACGACCGGATGAGTTGGTCGGTGTGACCCAGCTGGATGGGGTATTGTTGTGTCGATATTTAGGCCCATCTACCGAACGCGCACGGTTTTTATTCGGCCAAGCGTGGGCAGTAATCCGCAACGAGGTGTTGGCCAAACCGGTGACTCCGCCGCGAGTCTGGAGTACATGATGGTTTTTGCTTTATTGAAAGAACTAACTCCACCATTGACCATTTCCGGTTAGCCGTAGGTTACATTTTTATTTGGGGTATGCGTTTCTGCTGTTTTTCGAAAGGGCGTAGGTGCAGGAATCGGATTATCCTGCCACCACTCCTCTTCCGAGTTGTAAAAAGCGGTGTTCATGCCGATAAATGGGTAGGTTGTAAAGTAGAGTGCTCCCAGGTCATCGCTACCGCTAAAGAGTGAGTTTTCTCTAAGTCTAACGTAAAGCTGAGTAAGACCTACACTAGAGTTTGTGTGAAAAGCAAGATCGAAAGTGATCGTCGTATAATGAAACTTGAATGAAACGATTTTTTCATTGATCAGAACCGAGCGATAAAAACGATCGTCGTCGGAATATCGAACACCTTTCAGTACATTCTTACCCTCAAATAAATTAATAATGTCCTCCTCAGCAGATGAAAAAGGAATCAGGCTTGAGGGAGTCGATAAGTCATTCATTTTCTCGACAAGAATCGTGCTGCCAAAGCGACTCTCGCTTTCCCAAATCGTTCCTGTATTGTCTGAAATCCTAAATCTTGAATATAAAACATCAGATGGAAAATCATCTGTTTCGTCTAGGTGATGAAGACCTAATTCGATTTGGGCTATGGTTTCGTAAGATTCACTTATGGTGAGATACGCACCTTCGGTAGTCGGATAAATTGATGTGCCCGAGAAATCGAATTCTATGAATGGTGTTCTAATCATTTTTGCCGAACCTTGTGGTTGCGCAAAGCCCTATTTAAACAATAGGTTACCAATCTCTGTTGTCGCGTGATAAAAACAGTAAGCGATTAACATGAGTGCGATCAATACAGCTGCAATCACTGGCCTGTCCTCGCCAAAATCACTGAGACCATCGCGTTTCGCTTTCGCCAAGTCATCTGGATGATAAACTCCTTTTCGGCAAAACAAAATAGTAACAAAAAACATCCCAGAAACTGCTAAAAAGGTGTGGAGCGTGTACGTAAATGCGATAAGGGAATTAGCATTTTCGATTTGAGTGGCGCTCATCCCAAAAATTGCCGCACAGCACATCATCGCTATCGCAAACAAATTTATAGGTGTTTTGGATCGAGTTACTGCGCCCCAAGCACTACCCATAACGCTGCGCTGGTCTGTCTTAGAAACACAGGGATGCCCACACTTGACACATGTTGTCGCTT
Source organism: Candidatus Competibacteraceae bacterium (assembly GCA_036351435.1). GTDB lineage: Bacteria > Pseudomonadota > Gammaproteobacteria > Competibacterales > Competibacteraceae > JAAUQA01. The sequence goes on along the minus strand of JAZBPA010000259.1, from coordinate 1,534 downwards.
GATCAGATATCTCATAATCACAATTTTCACAATTAGTCATGCCCATTGATGACCTCAATAGTCGGCAGGCGTATTAGGCGGTCTCGATTCAGTATAAAATAGTCTTCAAAAAAGCTCATGGATTTCAGTTGGCATTTTGCTATGTTGACGCCTGAGCTTGCTCACCCTTATCTTGGCCACCCTCGGTCGGATAAATCCCTCAAGGTTCCTGACCGTTATGCGCTCTCAAACTAGCGTCTACGCTGCAATATTGCTGCCTGTAAATCCGTAGACCAGTCAGATTACGCGCAGTTAACCCTTACCAAGATATACACATGACCCGCAACCAACTAAAAAAATTTGAAGACGATCTCTGGGCCGCTGCCGATAACCTCCGCGCCAACTCCGACCTCAAGGCATCCGAATACAGCACGCCGGTGCTTGGCCTGATCTTTCTCAAGTTCGCCGACATCAACTATCGCCGCCACGAAGCAGCTATCCTGACGGAATACCAGAAGCTAAAAGGTACCCGCCTCGAAAAACCCCTGCACGAGATTGCCGTCGCCAAGTGCGGTTTTTATCTGCCTGATCATGCCCGCTATCGTTATCTACTCAATCTGCCCGAGGATCAGGATATTGCCAAGGCCATCGAAAAGGCTATGGAAGTCATCGAGCAATACAAGCCCGAACTCCAAGGCAGCCTGCCCAAGGACGAATACTATCGGCTCACCCGCACGCCGGAGACCAAGAATTTGCCGTTTGACCTTTTGCGGCAGTTCGACAATATCCCCGACGACGCCACCGGCGATGTTTTTGGCCAGATTTACGAATATTTTCTTGGCAAATTCGCTCTCGCCGAAGGGCAAGGTGGCGGCGAGTTCTTCACCCCGCGTTCGGTGGTTCGTCTCATGGTCGAGATTATCGAACCCCACGGCGGCACCGTCTTTGATCCGGCTTGCGGGTCGGGCGGTATGTTTGTTCAATCCGCCGACTTCATTGCAGCGCATCGTAAGGAATTGGAAGCCCGGGGCGTGGACACCAGCGTGTTTGTATATGGGCAGGAGAAACAGAGCGAGACCGTTAAGCTCGCCCGCATGAATCTCGCGGTGAACGGCCTACGCGGCAAGATTGCCCCGGCCATCACTTACTACACCGACGAGTTCGAATCATTCAGCCGGTTCGACTACGTTCTCGCCAATCCGCCTTTTAACGTCGATGACGTTTCCCTCTCCGCCGTCGAAAAGGACCGTCGTTTTAACACTTACGGCATTCCGCGCAACAAGACCAAGGCCAAGAAATCCGAGCAGGGCAAGGAAACCATACCTAACGCCAATTATCTTTGGATCAACCTGTTTGCTACCTCGCTCAAGGACACCGGGCGCGCCGCGCTGGTCATGGCCAACTCCGCCTCCGACGCCCGCCACTCTGAGGCCGACATCCGCCGGACGCTGATTGAGAACAATCTCATTTACGGCATGCTCACCCTGCCGTCGAATATGTTTTACACGGTTACCCTCCCGGCCACGCTGTGGTTTTTCGACAAGGCCAAGACCGA
>JAZBPA010000258.1:0-7090 GCA_036351435.1 Candidatus Competibacteraceae bacterium | reverse complement strand
GCATTTCGCTGAAGGTGATTGGCAGGCGCATGCCATCAGCCCCGACGGTAGCGCTTTCGATGTGGTTTATCAGGATCAGCCGCAAGGCCGCTTATCATGGTCGCAACTCGGGCTGCACAGTGTGCATAATGCTTTGGCCGCTATTGCTGCAGCCCGTCATGCCGGCGTGCCGACGGCACAAGCTATCGAAGCATTGGCTGAGTTTAAAGGGGTCAAGCGACGGCTGGAACTGCGCGGCACGATCAACGATATTCAGGTCTATGACGATTTCGCTCATCACCCTACCGCCATTGCGACCACGCTAGCGGGATTGCGCGCCCGGCATGCCGACGGACGGATTATTGCCGTTCTGGAACCGCGTTCCAACACCATGCGGCAGGGCGTGTTCAAAGACGGACTTGCTCCCGCGCTCACCGCAGCCGATCAGGTGATCCTCTATCAGGCGGCAGATTTAGATTGGTCACTCGATCAAGTTGCTGGCGCATTAAACGGTCGTGCACAGGTCTGCGGCTCGATCGACGCCGCCGTCACCGCAATTGGTAATCAAGCCCGGCCAGGCGATGTGATTTTGATCATGAGCAATGGCGGTTTCGGCGGTATTCACGAGCGAGTATTGAAAACACTGGCGGACGCTGGCGCAAACTAATGACGAGTGAGTCCCGGCCGATTGCCTTAGCGATGACCGGCGCATCCGGGGCCCAGTATGGTCTACGCTTATTGGAATGCTTGCTGGCTCAGGGGCAAACCGTATACCTGATGTTATCCAAGCCTGCCCAAGTCGTGATCGGCATGGAAACCGATTTATCGTTACCCGGTCGTCCCGCCGACATCCGTCGTTTTTTGGTGGAACGCCACGGCTGCGATGCTGAGCAACTCAAGGTCTACGGCAAAGAGGAATGGACGGCGCCGCTGGCGAGTGGTTCGGCTCCGCTGAGTGCAATGGTGGTCTGTCCCTGCACCACGGGTACTTTGGCTGCCATTGCCTGTGGCAGTAGCGATAATCTGATTGAGCGGGCCGCCGACGTCTCGCTCAAGGAAGGTCGCAAGTTGATTCTGGTAGTGCGGGAAACGCCTTTTTCGGTCATTCATCTAGAAAATATGCTGCGCCTCGCGAAGCTGGGCGTGACGATTTTACCGGCCAATCCCGGTTTCTATCATCGCCCGACGACAGTGAATGACTTGGTAGATTTTATCGTTGCTCGCGTGTTGGATCAGTTGAACATCGCTAACACGCTCATGCCGCGTTGGGGGTTGGCCGAACACGGATGAACTCAACAGCCCATGGCCACCGTTGAAATACCGCTGTTTCCGCCGAGCCGCCATGATGCAACGACAGCGTTTCGATTTCCAAGCCGCCGGTCGGCGCTTACATGCGGAATACCTGCAACCGTCGCCCAAACGGTTAGGGCCGACCTTGGTATTTCTACACGAAGGGCTGGGCAGTATTGCGCAATGGAAAACGTTTCCCATCCGACTCTGTAACGCCTGTGGTTTTCCCGGACTGGTCTATGAACGCTGGGGATTCGGCAATGCCGAACCGTTGAGCGGACTGAGGCAACCCGATTACCTGCATCAAGAAGCGCAGATTTTACCGGAGGTGTTGGAACGCTGCGGTGTGAACAAACCACCGGTGTTGATCGGGCATAGCGATGGGGGTTCAATTGCCTTGCTATTCGCAGCAGCTTACCCCGACCGCGTCCGGGCGGTAATCACGGAAGCCGCTCACGTGTTTGTGGAAGATGTCACCTTGGCGGGGATACGCGCCGCCAAAGCAATGTACCGCGCTACCGATCTGCGAGATCGCTTAGCCCGTTATCACGGGGACAAAGTGGATAGCACGTTTCGCGGCTGGTGCGACACGTGGTTGCGACCTGATTTTCGGGATTGGAACATCGTCGCGGAGTTGCCCAGCATTGTCTGTCCCGTGCTGGTCATGCAAGGGAAAGAAGACGAATACGGCACCCCAGCTCAAGTAAAAGCGATTGCCGCTAACGTTTCCGGGTCGGTCGAGACGCGATTGATTCCCGGCTGTGGACATGTTCCACATCTTCAGGCAGCCGAATTGGTTTTGCGAGACATGGAGCGGTTTATTATGCATATCACTCATTCACCTACCCTAGAGCCTATCCCATGATTCGTAGCATGACGGCGTTCGCCCGTAGCGAACAATCCAGCGTAGCCGGTTTAGTCGTCTGGGAACTGCGCTCTGTCAATCACCGCTATTTGGAAATCACCACGCGAATGCCGGAAGCGCTGCGTTCCTTGGAATCGTCGGTGCGCGAGCGAGTCGAGCAGGGATTAAGCCGCGGAAAAGTGGATTGCACGCTTAAATTACAATCCTCTACCACCCTGACCGAGATTTCGCTAAACCGTCCCTTGGCCGAACGCTTATTGAAGCTAGCGGCGGAACTGGAGCAGATGATCGGGCCGGGTCAGGGTTTACAATTAGGCGATTTGCTGCGCTGGCCCGGTATGGTCAGCGAATTAGAACCGGATATGGACTCAGTTAAACAGGCGGTACTGACCGGTTTACAGTGCGCTATTGAGGAGCTGGTGACGACGCGGGAACGGGAAGGGGAACGCATGGCCAAACTCATCCAACAGCGCTGCGAGGCGATGAAGGTTCAGGTCACCGAAGTTCGCGCACGACGCCCCGAAGTATTAGCGCGGTTACGGGAAAAATGGCTAAACCGTCTGGCTGACTTGCCCGTTGATCCCGATCACAATCGGTTGGAGCAAGAACTCGTCATGCTCGCCCAGAAACTTGATGTGGACGAGGAAATGGATCGCCTCGGAGCACATCTGACCGAGATCGAACACGTGTTGAAGCGCCGGGAACCCATAGGACGGCGGCTGGATTTTCTGATGCAGGAACTGAACCGCGAAGCCAACACCCTATCGTCAAAATCAGGAGATACGCTGACCACGCGGGCTGCTGTGGAACTTAAGGTTTTAATTGAGCAGGTCCGTGAGCAGGTGCAGAATATTGAGTAGATCAATGAAAAAGAACCTCCTCGATGGATTCACAATCAACCTGTATTTCGATGGCGAGCACTGGTTAGCCTACTTTGTAGAGTAGCTTCCCCAATGAAATTCGTATGGGATCAGAAAAAAGCCCACGCTAATCGGCGAAAGCACGGTGTTTCTTTTGAAGAAGCAACCACGGCTTTACGTGATGCGCTCTCGGTGACGGGCTATGATCCGGATCATTCAATTGATGAGGACCGATTTGTGACATTTGGTATGTCGGAAAAAAATCGCCTTCTGGTTGTGTCTCACACGGAAGAGGGTGATGTTATTCGCATCATTAGCTGCCGGCCGGCGACACCGCCAGAGAGAACAATTTATGAAGAAAGTTGATCCCAAAAATTCCGATGAATTAAGGACTGAGTATAAACGTTCAGATTTCGGTCAGTTGGTCCGAGGCAAGTATGCTGCGCGACTTTCCGAAGAGACGAACATTGTTGTCTTAGAACCCGATATTGCAGATGCATTTCCCAACGATAAAGCTGTCAATGAGGCGCTTCGTGGTCTTCTGAAAATTATGGAAACGATTCGCCTACCCAACATTCCCAGCGAACGTTCCTAACGTCTTGTTAAGCGTTTAGCTCGTGGTCTAGTAAAGCAGCAGCCGCAACCCGCCCGCCAAGAATTGAGCGCCGGCGGGATGCGCTGACGCTTTCCCGCCCTACCGCCCTTGTCAATTTAGCGACGGCACCGTGAATGCCCGCTGCTACTTCAACCCCATCCGCACCATCTTGCGTCGGATAAACGCAATTTGAGTCTGCAAAGGCAGCTCCTTGGGACATACGTCGTGGCAACCCAGCAACGACATGCAGCCGAACACCCCGTCGTCGTCGCCGACCAGTTCGTAGAAGTCTTCGTCGCTACGCTGATCTCGTGGATCAAGCCGGAATCGAGCAATCTTGTTGATGCCAACCGCGCCGACGAAATCCTCCCGCATTCGTGCCGTTCCGCAGGCGGCGACACAACAGCCGCATTCGATACAACGATCCAGTTCGTAAATGCCTTCGGCTAATTCCGGTTCCATCCGCTCTTCCATTTTGCGTAAATCGACATCCTGATTGTTGTGTGCCCAGGTTTCCAGACGCTCGCTCATGTTGCGCATCCATTTGCCGGTGTTGACTGATAGATCACCGATCAACTCGAACACCGGCAGCGGCGCCAGGGTAATTTCCTCGCCTAGATGCATGGTCAGGGTGCGACACGCCAACCCCGGCCGACCATCGATTAACATGCTGCAACTGCCACAGATACCCGCTCGGCAAACGAAGTCGAACTGCAGCGAGCCGTCCATCTTTTCGCGGATTTCGTTCAGGGCGATGAACAGGGTCATCCCATACGCTTCTTCTATTTCGAAGGTTTGCATATGCGGCTGGCTGTCCGGGTCCTGGGGGTTGTAGCGCAGGATGCTGATTTTCAACAACCGGTTTTGCTGTACAGCGGCTTCACTCATGGCAACTCCTCCCCTAATCGCTCGTTACGGCCTTGGAAACGTTCCGGTAAAAGGTGATCGAACGGCATCAGCGCGTTTTGCACTGCAAACCGGTCAGCGTTCCCCAGAGAAGCTTGGATCTCTTCGAGTTGAGACTGCCGTTTGGGCGTGTCGGGGTGATCGATATAGTCCTTGGCACCGTAGCCGCGCCAGCCGGGCGGCAGTTCCATACCCATAACATCGATATCTTCGTAGCTGAGCGTCGGCAAAGTATCGTCCTCATTTTTCCAGGTCGCCAGAGTGCGTTTTAACCACTCGTTGTCGTTACGCTGCGGGTAATCCTCACGGAAATGCGCACCACGGCTTTCCGTGCGTTGCAAGGCCCCGTAAGCCACACACAAGGCTAGTTTGAGCATTTTCTGCACCCGGTAGGCGGTCACCAGCTCAGGATTGGATGCCTTCACCTTGTAGCGCAAGCCGATATTGCGGCTGCGCACTAATAACTCCTGCAATTCGTCAACCGCGGCTTGTAAGTCCTTGCCGGTGCGGAAGATGCCCACATTGGAGGTCATCAATTCTTGCATACGGGCTTTCAGCGCATTGGGGTCTTCGGTGCCGGGGGAATTCACTAATGCGTCGATTTTGGCGTTTTCCCGTTCCCAGAATTCTCTAACCAACGCGGTGGAAATAGTGATGTCGCTTGCCGAAGAATCGCAGAAATCGGCCACGAATTCGCCGACGATCATGCCCGCAACCACGGTTTCAGCGACTGAGTTACCGCCCAGCCGGTTGAAGCCGTGCATATCCCAGCAGGCCGCTTCGCCGCAGGAGAACAACCCCTTCAACGCCTGGCTTTGGCCGGTATAGTCGGTGCGCACACCGCCCATGGAATAGTGCTGCGCGGGTCGAACTGGAATCAGATCCACTGCCGGGTCGATGCCGAGAAAGTAATTGCAGATGTCTTTCACTTCCCGCAGATTCTTTTCCACATGCTTCCGACCGAGAATAGTGATATCCAACCACACATGCTCGCCGAAGCGAGATTTCGCAGCCTTGCCGGCCCGGATATGCTGCTCCATACGCCGCGACACCACATCACGGGAAGCCAGTTCCTTTTTTTCCGGCTCGTAATCGGGCATAAACCGATGCCGTTCGCCGTCTAACAGCAAACCGCCGTCGCCACGACAACCTTCGGTAACCAGAATGCCCGCCGGGAAAATACCGGTGGGGTGAAATTGCACGGCTTCCATGTTGCCGAGCGTGGCAACCCCGGTTTCCAGGGCGATTGCCGCGCCGATACCTTCGTTGATGACCGCATTGGTGGTGACTTGATAAATCCGCCCGAATCCGCCGGTCGCAATAATCGTAGCCCGTGCCAGATAAGCTACCAATTCGCCGGTGATCAGATTACGCACGATAGCCCCGTGGCAACGGTCGCCGTCGTGGATCAAGGCGATGGCTTCCATGCGTTCGTGCACCGGAATACTGTCGGCAATGGCCTGATCGCTCATGGCGAACAACATCGCATGGCCGGTGCCGTCCGAGGTATAACAGGTGCGCCATTTTTTAGTACCGCCGAAATCACGCGCGGTGATCAGCCCGTGTGCCACATCTTTTTCGGTGATCGTCACCCGTTCACCGTTGATGACCACTTCCCGGTCGCCCCGCTCGACCCGGTTCCAAGGCACGCCCCAGGAGGCCAGTTCGCGCACCGCTTTGGGCGCGGTGTTGACGAACATGCGCACGACTTGTTGATCAGCTCCCCAGTCGCTACCGCGCACGGTATCTCCGAAGTGCACGTCTTCGTTATCGCCTTCGCCTTTAATGGCGTTACCCAGGCTCGCCTGCATCCCGCCCTGCGCTGCCGCAGAGTGCGAGCGTTTGGGCGGCACCAGACTTAATACAATCGACTCATAACCTCGCCGTTTGGCGCCGATAGCAGCTCGCAAGCCTGCAAGTCCGCCGCCGACCACCAGCACGTCGGTATAGATGATATTCATTGCCCGTCGCCCTTTAGTGCTGTTGTTGTTCTATCCCGGCTGGGACATAGCGTTCCCCGACTCGGTCACTGTGTTCAATCCCGATCTTGATGTATGCCGCCAGGGTCAAAAAGCCCAAGGTCAGGAAAAAGATCGTCAATCCCCATTTGGCTTTCTTGAGTTTTTTGCGGGATTCGTTGGGGTTTTTGCCTTCAAACCAACCCCATTTAACCGCCAGCCGGTATAAGCCAATACCACCATGAAATTCCACTGCCAGCAGCAACAAAATATACAACGGCCACATCATCCCGCTCCAAACCCGGTCTGCCGAAGCATAAGGGCCGATTTGCTCAGGATTGGTCAGCATGATGTACAGATGTACCGAAGCCAGGAAAAACATCGCGAAACCGGTATACACTTGCACGAACCACAGGTTGGTGTCTTCGTGGTCCATTATTTTCATGTGGCCACGAAACAGCTTGTATTGCCGGAAGTTGATTGGAAACTTGCGCAGGGCAAGCCCGGCGTGGGCAATGAAAATAATGAATATCACCGCCACCACCACTGAAACGACACCCGGATAAGACTGGCCGAAGAGATACTGCCCTTCGAAAAACTTGGTCACAGCGTACATGGCATCTTTGCCAAGCAGTAT
>JAZBPA010000257.1:0-5984 GCA_036351435.1 Candidatus Competibacteraceae bacterium | reverse complement strand
CCGCGTTGTGTGCCGTCTGGCAAAGTAATCGTAATTGCTTGCGCGTTGTCAGCGATGGTCATGGTTTAGAACTCGTTCTGAATAAAGGTGCATTCGTCCAGGTGAGTGTGTTATGAAGATGAATTGGCGGGTTCATGCAAGCGCTCCTTTGGCTAAGGCGTGGAAGGTCTTTTCAATCACATCTCTGCTGACATCGTGCGTGATAAATACCAGGCGAGAACGACGATCCCCGCTTGGCCAGGCAGGCAAGGTGACGGGTGTATGAAAGATGTGCTGAACCCCGTGCACGACAACTGGCTGCGCATTGCCCTCAACGTTGAGAATGCCCTTGACACGCAAAATGCGGCTGCCCACGAAGCTCATCAGTAACTCGAGCCAGATCGCCAGGGTTTCCTCGGGGATGGGTTGCTCGACGGTGAAGCAGAAGGCGTGAATATGGTCGTCATGTCGGTTGATATCAGGGTGGTCATGTGAATGCCCATGGCCGTGCCGCTCATGCGCGGGATGACCTCGGCCGTCATGGTCGTGGTGTTCGTGGGCATGTCCATGCAACTTTGAGGCAATGTAGGCTTCTTCGCTGAGCCAGCGGGCCACGTCGGGTAATTTGCCCTCAGCAGTGAACAGCCCGAGGTTCAACACCTTCCACGCTGCAATCTCGCCGTTGCAAACTTCCCAGCGCGGGGCGGCCTGATTGATACCATCCAGCCGGCGCAGCAGTGCGCTGCGTTGTTCTTTGGTGGCCAGGTCGGCTTTGGTCAGCAGCAGCGCATCGGCCACGGCGGCTTGCTTGACTGCCTCTTTGTGCTGGTCCAAGGTATTCATTCCCGCAGCCATATCCACGGTCGCCACAATGCCGTCGAGCCGGTACTTCGGCGTGATCTGTGGGTGAGTCATCAGCGTGTGGATGATCGGCGCCGGGTCGGCCAGCCCCGTGGTCTCAATCATTACGCGCCGGAACCACCGTTTGCCGTTGCGTGAATAACGCCAGGTGATGTCGCGCAATGTCTGCACCAGATCGCCCCGAATGGTGCAGCACACACAGCCGCTGCTCATCTCCATCACTAGGTTCTCGGTGCTATGCGCCACCAGCATGTGGTCGAGCGCTATCTCACCGAATTCGTTGATGATCACCAGGGTATCAGCCATGTCGGGCTGGCTCACTAGGTGGTTGAGCAAGGTAGTTTTCCCACTGCCCAGGAAGCCCGTCAGCAGGCTTACGGGGATCAGCTTGGAAGCCAACTCGGCCAGTTCATCGAGTTGATGAGTCATTGCATCAACGACGAGTGGTGGTGAGCGAATCGATTGGGGTGCTCTCGAAACCGGCTGTGGCCGGCCCCTGAAACTGGGTGGCGAACGCCACGAAACGAGGCAATAAGGCTGCGTCGATCCTTGGACGGGGCCAATGCGATGAACAGCGTGCCGGTCACCGACGACATCGTAGGGGTTGTTCTCACCAAAAATGATCGTTGTAGTTGATTCATTAATATTTTTGCCGACCAGCTAACGGCTTGTGCCGGGTCGCCCGGCCCTCAGCACAACACGCTGTTGATGTAGGCGGCGCGAGCGGACAGTGGGACAGCCAATGTTGCCGAAATCGCGGCACCTAGTAGCGATCTCTAAATTAATTATCCGCGGCGTTTGGCGTTGAAACCCGCCTCGCAATGCCCAACGCGCGCTCAGGGCTTTATGTTTCTGTTGCGACGGCACTCATACAGTTATGATATAACATAACATAGTTAATCCGCGACCCAACTTGCAATGCTGGCACCGACCCCATTTGGCTCGCCGCACGCGATCGTGCCCGAAGACGCCCCCTCGGTGTGTCGATAAGGTGTATGTCTGGCACTGATGGGTTTTTGGGTGCTGGGTTGGGCGTTGTACCAGGTGTTGATTCTTGACACGCCGGTGGCCCCAATTATGGGCGGTATCGGCCTGCTTGCTCTGCTAGCCAACACTGCGAGCGTGATTATCTTGTTTCTCTTCCGTGACGGCGACGCTAAAGTGCGCTCGGTATGGCTGTGCAGCCGTAACGACGCCATCGGCAACCTGGCGGTTATCGTTGCCGCCGGGGGCGTGTGGCTCACCGCCAGTGCTTGGCCTGATCTGCTGGTTGCACTAGTTATGGCGGGGCTATTTTTATATTCGTCGGGGTTGATCACACCTCAGGCAACACTAGAGCTACGTAGCGAACAGCAACTAGGTTGTGCGGAGTCGACTTGATCGCTTAAGCGCAGTTGGCGACCAATGCTGAGACCATCAGCGACTTCGGCGATAACATGTTGACGGCGCGATGGCGATCAGCCAATGATTAGCCCTTCGTTATCTGGTACAACCGTAAATCGTTGAGGCAATGAAATGAAATGTATTTGGGCTATGGTTCTAATACCAATACTTACTTTTAACCCTCAAATAAGCCGTGCCCAGCATGTCCACGCTTCGAAGTATGCAGGACAAGAGGAACAGGTGATCAAGAGCCTGTCACCGGAAGACATCGCGGAATTGAAACGTGGCGGCGGTTGGGGCTTGGCCAAAGCGGCAGAGCTAAACGGGGTGCCCGGACCAATCCATTTATTGGAAATGAAACAGGAAATTGCGCTAGACAAGGCGCAAGTCGCAGCGATTACTGCAGTGTACGAGCATATGAAAGCGCAAGCTATTCAGCAAGGGGAACAGTTAATCGCGCAAGAAAAGATATTAGAAAATCACTTTCAACAACGGACGATCACTGACGAACGACTGCGTTCCTCTCTGGAAGCGATCGCTCAGGCGAGAAAAGAGCTAAGGTATATTCACTTGGCCGCACATTTAGAAACCCTGGACATTTTATCGCAGGATCAAATTGACAAGTACAATCAGTTGCGGGGTTACTCAACGGCTGAGGACCCGTGTACCCATGTTCCACAGGGACATGATGCGGCTATGTGGAGAAAGCACAATGGTTGCTAATGAGATTAGTCGGAGACACGGGCCCCAACACTGACGCGCAAGTTGCACAAAAGCAGTTGTTGCAAGGCCCTCAGGTAACTCTACCGCTCTAGGCATTGATCCGCTCTCCAAGACAAGTATGGTTATGCTGGATTGACAACCTCTGGTTGCGACGTTCATGCTAATGCCCGTGGATATAAAGACTATTGAGCACGACCCGAAAAATACTGGCCTGCAGATCACAGTAGCATACTGCTCGATTGATCTTGTGGCAGTCATTGGATCGGCATCATGAAACAGGTTTTCCTGTGGATTCTCGTGCTTAGCCTACTGATTACGCCCTTTCATAGCACTGCTGGCGCTGGCTATGAAGTATGCATAGCTGACTCTTTCCATGCTCTGCAGCAGAGCGACTGTCACACCGAACAACAATTGGGCGCATCGTGCTCACAGCCTTGCAAACATTGTTTAAGCTGTGTTGATTGTGGCAAATCGCCGCTAGACGCACTTATGTTTACTCCCATCATTCCCAGCAATAGACTAGTACAGCTGGAAACTTCATCTCTTTTACCCTCCAATCCGTACTACGAATTGTTACGCCCACCTCGGGGCTGATCGCACTCTACCGTTTCGCTTCATACCCGCGACATCCCGCTGTCGCAGTTAACAATTCGTTTTGATCCCTCACGGAGGGTTTTTCATGTTATCGAGAAAACTACTCGGCACTGCGCTTTTGGTCGCCATGATCTTGGTATTGTCTGCCTGTAAACCAACAGATTCCAATGCCTCAATTCCCAGCGAAAGCATGGCGGAAGCCATGGATGACAGCATCATTGAGCATGCTCGCAAGCATGCTGATGTAAACTATGTCTGTCCCATGCACCCGCAAATTGTGCGTGGTGAGCCGGGCGATTGTCCGATTTGCGGCATGGCTCTGGTCGCCAAAGCTGCGCCCGAGGCAACACGCACCCCAGCTTATTACCGCCATCCGCACAACCCGACCATCACCTCGCCGGAGCCACGCAAGGACGAAATGGGTATGGATTACGTGCCGGTCTACGAAAACCCAACGCAAGACGACGGCCCGCCTATCGTCACCATCCGCCCGGAAACGCTGCAAAACATGGGCGTGCGTACCGCACTGGTCGAGCGTGGAGCACTCAGCAAAGCCATCGAAACCGTCGGTTATGTGGCCTATGACGAAGATCGCATGGGCCATGTTCATTCACGCGCCGTCGGCTGGGCAGAAAAACTTCGGGTGCGCACCGAGGGTGAAGTGGTTAAGCGCAATCAAGTTTTAATGGATCTTTATTCACCCGAGATTGTAAATGCGCAAGAAGAATATCTATTGGCGTTGGAGGGCATCTCAGCCTCCGGCAGACGTCAGCAAAGCTTGTTGGAAGGTGCGCGGCGCCGATTACGGTTGCTAGAGGTGCCGGATTCGGTAATCAGCACCCTCAACAGAACCCGTAAGGTGCAGGAAACTGTACCCATATTGGCACCCATTACTGGGGTAATCACTAAGCTTGGGCTGCGTGAGGGTATGTACGTCAAACCGGATATGGAATTGTTCACCATCAGCGATGTATCGAATATCTGGGTGCAAGTCGATGTCTTCGAGCACCAGGCCGATCAGGTCAAGAAAGGCAATCCGGCGCATATCAATATCCCAGCCTTGCCAGGTCGGACGTGGGAAGGTGAAGTGGATTACATCTACCCAGAATTGGATGCCAAGACGCGTACCTTGCAGATTCGGCTTCGTTTTAAAAATCCCGCTGGCGCGCTCAAACCCAATATGTTCGTCCATGCTCATATTCAGGGCAGTCCACGGGTCGATGCGCTGCATATCCCGCGTGAAGCCCTAATCATGACCGGCGGTGAAGACCGGGTGATTCAGGATTTAGGCGATGGTCGTTTCCAACCCGAAGTGGTTGTTGTTGGCAGCCGAGCGGGTGATCGGGTGGAAATTCTTGAAGGTTTGCAGGAAGGTGAGCGGATTGTGGTATCCGGTCAGTTCTTGATCGATTCGGAGAGCAATCTGCAGGCGAGTTTCCGGCGGATGCAAGCGCCCGAACCCACAGAACCTGCTGACCCCGCCATGGCGCATAGGGAGAACTAAAACCATGTTGAGTCAGGTCATTTACTGGTCGATTAAAAACCGTTTTCTGGTGCTGGTGGCGACGGCGTTGTTAATGGGTGGGGGTTGGATGGCGGTCAAACAGACGCCATTGGATGCCATTCCCGATCTGTCCGATGTCCAGGTCATCATCAAGACCACTTATCCCGGTCAGTCACCGCAGGTCATGGAAGATCAGGTCACTTATCCCATCACCACCACGATGCTCTCTGTGCCGGGCGCGACGGCGGTGCGGGGGTTTTCCTTTTTTGGTGATTCCTTCGTTTACGTCATTTTCCAAGACGGCACTGATTTGTACTGGGCACGCTCGCGAGTGCTGGAGTATTTGAATCAGGCCGCCGCCTTGCTGCCGGATGGCGTGCAGCCCCGGCTGGGACCGGATGCCTCGGGAGTCGGTTGGGTGTATCAATATGCACTGATTGACCGCAGCGGTCAGCATGATTTGGCGCAACTGCGTTCCTTGCAGGATTGGTTTCTCAAGTTTGAATTGCAAACCGTCCCCGGCGTCGCTGAGGTTGCCACGGTTGGCGGCATGGTGCGGCAATATCAAGTCGTGGTTGATCCCAATCGGCTGCGTTTCTACGGCATTCCACTGCGTCAAGTTAATGAGGCGATCCGTCGCGCCAACCAGGAAGCCGGCGGTTCGGTGGTCGAAAAAGGGGAAGCGGAGTACATGATCCGCAGCCGCGGTTATCTGCAATCGGTGGCCGACATCGAAACCATTCCTATTGGCGTACTGGGCGATCAAGGCACGCCTTTACTGCTGCGCGATGTGGCCCATGTCGATCTAGGACCGCAGATGCGGCGCGGTATCGCCGAATTGGATGGCGAGGGCGAGGTGACCGGCGGGATCATTGTCATGCGTTATGGGGAGAACGCGTTGGCGACCATTGAGCGGGTCAAGGAAAAGCTGGAAGCCCTT
>JAZBPA010000256.1:0-2512 GCA_036351435.1 Candidatus Competibacteraceae bacterium | reverse complement strand
TGCACGCGGCCAGATAGCCGAATAAGCACCACGGCGGGTGTCGGAAAGCTTCGCCGAGAAGAAGGCCCCCAGGGCTATGCCAATCAGTAGCGCGCTTTGCCAAGCATATTTGGTGGATGTCATGTATTTGGCGAAGTAGTCGATTTGCTCAACGCCAGCATCGAACAGCGCGGCACTGTACCCGGCGGCTGTCACGAAGGACGACGAAGCACCCAGGGCCGTATCGACCAGAAAAAAGGCCGGAATTTGTAGCAGTCCGATGAGCACCCCTCCGGCATAGGGTGACCAAGCTTTATCGCTTAATGAAAGCATCTTTGATCTCCATGAGTTTGTTCGCAAAGCGGTAGTATTCCGCTGATGAATCCGCGTACTGCTTGATAGTGATGGTGTCATTCAGACGCCACAGGCAGTGCTTATATAAGAGATAATTAATATATAATAAAATGCTAATATATCAATTCCACCCATTCAAACGATAATTCTCAGCTTACGGTTTAGCCTTGTGCACTACTCATCGGCATGGACCCCAACCTCCGCCGGGCCCACGGCCACCACCTGGCCCACGGCCACGGTCACCATTAGCCCAACTGGGTCGCAAGTTATCATCGCGCAAACGGATGACTTCGTCGTTCAACATCAACGTCTTCGCGATAAAGTGACCAGTGGGCAGCCGATCTGTACGAAATGCTTCGAAGGTGAGTGATTGCCCTGGTGCAAGCTGATCGACCACGGTGTTCAACGCCTCGGCGGGCCCTAAATGAAGATTAATGCCGTCTCCGTTGGGTTCTTGAATCAGCAAGTGCACCCCTGAAATTGAGCGGCCCGTTGTGTTTTCACAGGGACCCGTTTCGAGTTTCTCTATCTTTCCCGATTTCGTGACAACAGAGGGAGAGGTTACTTGTTGGGCGACGCCTTGGTCAGCGCCTGTGCCCCGCTGGGCAGTTGCCGTCGTGCCGAGCAGCCCAATCGCAACCACCAACACAATTTGCAGTATATGGCGCATAACGTATCTCCTAGACTCCATAACCATTAGGTATTACTCGTGTTACGTTCCCGACCATCGGGTCAGTCCCGACCGATTGCGTGATCAAAAACGAAATCGACAATGACAGGTTATGACCTGAGACAGTGAATGCCAATCCGGGCGATTACGGAGCCAGTAGACATGGTTCGGTTACTTCGCCTTGACTGCAAGCGCACAGGTTCTGCAGTATTTGTCCACGAAATGGTTCCGTACTGTGCGGCGTGCTGGGATTTTAGGTGCGTTAAGCCCGGTTTTCGAAGTGACCAAGCCGTTTCACCATCAGCATACGCACGACCAGAAAACAAACCAGCGCTAGCACCGAAGGTACCGGCCCCGCTAGCTGGATCAGTCCGTAGAAGACGGTTAGAGCGATAGCCAGACGGCTCACGAAACTCCCCATCACCCAAACCACCGGATGGCGACTTCCCGGCACCAAGCGTAGCGTTAGCCAAAGACCACTGAAGTAGATTACGCCAAGCCCTGTTCCTATCACTGCACCCCCGAAACAAAGCCAGAGATCAATCCCCATAATGTTTCATCCACTGCAACGATAGCGGCATGGTCGCCATGCGGTTAAGCACTAAACCTGCCGCGGAATGCGTTGGTGGGAACGGTACGGAGAGTGGCATGAAGTGCGGACTCAGCGTCCTGCAGTCAGTGCTTCGAAACCGCTGACCACGTCGAGCAACTCCCCAGTGATGGCGTCCTGGCGTAAGCGATGATAGGTCGCGACAACTTCCTCAAGATTGTCTTTAAGGTTTTTATCGGCCGCTTGCATGGCCGTGAGCCGGCTCGTGTGTTCACTAGCCAGTGATTCGGCAAAAGCCCGAAACAAGGTGACGGCAAAGTATTGCCGCAACAACGCCGTCAACAACTGTCCGCGTTCCAGCGTATAAGTGGGTCGGGATCGCGACGGCCAAGGTTCTTCCCGAAGACGGCGAAAGCGATGCAGATTGACGGGGAGCAGTTGCAACCCGGTCGGTTGAGACTGGCCGCCTTTCGGTAGCTGACGATGATAAAATAGCTGCACATGCTCAATGCGCTGACCGGATTGCCATTCGTCGATGATCAGCAACACTTGTTGAACACTGTTTGTAATGTGTTGCGCAGAGCTGGGGGTCGGCAGGGTAATTAATGGCGATTGTCCCAAGTACTCCAAACTGCCCGCTGTGCGATTGCCGATGGCTAAGACGCGATGGCCATAACCATGCGCGGGTGATGCCTCAATCCGCTGCAGTGCAAAGGCAGCGATGTCCTCGTTGAAACGTCCGCATAAGCCTTGATCCGAACCAAATACGATGGCGCCTAAACCGCCGCCAGCAGACTTATTTGGTAGTCCTTCCTGCAACGCGGTATCGCGCAACAGCACATGCAGACCGAATTCGATAGTCCAATAATAAACGGCCAGTGACTGCGTTGCTCGTTCGTACTGGCGGATGCTGACAGCGGCCAACGCTTTCATGGTGCTGACAATCGATTGCAGATCCT
>JAZBPA010000255.1:0-2025 GCA_036351435.1 Candidatus Competibacteraceae bacterium | reverse complement strand
GCCTCTAAATCCAGATGATTAGTCGGTTCATCCAGCATCAGCACTGCCGGTTCCTGTACCAGCGCTCGGCCCAGCGCTACCCTGCGTTGCCAGCCGCCGGAGAGTTGTTGGACCGGCGTTTCTGCAGGCAACCGCAAGCGACTAATGATTTGCTCCACCCGTTGTTCCAACCGCCAGCCATCGGCAGCTTCGAGCTGTTGTTGCAAATCGTGCAATTCTTTTAGCGCCGCGTCGTTAGACTGGTCGGCAAGTTTGAGTGAGGTGCGATGATAGGCTTGGATTAGTTCGGCCAGATTACCCAGTCCTTGCGCAACCGCTTCGAACACGGTGCCACCGGCATCCAGCATCGGTTGTTGACTCACCAGCGCCGGGCGACTACCGCTTTGCCATTGCAGTGTGCCATCTTCGGCGGTTAGTTGACCGTTCAAAATCTTGAGCAGCGTTGATTTACCTTCGCCATTACGACCGAGCAGACAGATGCGCTCGCCACTTTCGATAGTAAACCCGACGCGATCCAATAAGGGTTGGGCACCGATGTGGTATTCCAGATTAGCAACAGTTAATAAGCTCATGGGGGGATCAATAGAGGAAAGATTAAACGATTAGAAACCGTATCAATAAAGCGTCCTCTTGTCGATTTACTCTGTTCAGGTCACTAACGCCAACACACCGATTTATTACACTAGGACTTGGGCATTGATAAACGGTCTAGACTTATGGTTTAGGGGTCTTAAGTATCGTCGGCGAGGATTATCTCAATCCCCGATTTCAACCCGCCGTCAATGCTTAAGTCCTGTCCAATTATCGCCATTGTTTATCCGCAACGCTGCAAAGAGCTATGTTTATGCGCACGATTATGTTGATCCTTGCCGGGCTGTTCCTGTTTGTCGCGATCGATGCTTTCGCCGAGCAACCCTACGCGGGAAAAAAGATCCTGTATATCAATTCCTATCATTTGGGTTATGGCGGCAGTGATCCGATAACCCAAGGCGTTGAAAAGGTGTTGGGAGAAACCGGCGTTGAACTGAAGATCATATACATGGATACCAAACGCAACTCCGGCGAGGAATTCAGTCAACAGGCAGCCTTGCAAGCCAAGGCAGTCATTGAAGAATTCCAGCCTGATGTGGTCATCGCCAGCGACGATAACGCTTCCAAATACTTGATCATGCCGTACTATCGGGATGCGGACTTGCCCTTCGTATTTTGTGGCGTGAACTGGGATGCCTCGGTGTATGGTTTTCCGTACAAGAACGTCACCGGCATGATTGAGGTGGCGTTAATATCGGAAATCCGTCGGCACCTCGAAAAGTACGCCAAAGGCACGAAAATCGGCTTCATTGCCGCCGATACCTTATCCGAACGGAAAAATCTCGATTATTACGTCAAGCGGTTCAATATCGACTTCGAAAAGATTTATCTAGCCAAAACCTTCGCCGAATGGCAGCAGAGCTTTTTGAATCTGCAAGACGAACTCGACATGATCATGATGACCAGTAATGTCGGCATACCGGATTGGGACGACGAAGCGGCGGAAGCCTTCGTCGAGGAAAACACCCGCATCCCGATCGGTGTGGAACATCTGTGGGAAATGCCACTGGCCTTGATCGGCGTGACCAAGGATTTTGAGGAAATGGGTATCTGGTCCGCCCATGCAGCGCTCAAAATTCTGGATGGGATACCGCCCGACCGTATTCCCATCGCCGCCAATAAAAACGGTCACCTGTGGTTTAACAAACGCATCGCTAACAAGTTGGGTATTGACGAGGTGCCACCGTTAGCGCAGATCGTCGATTAGCCGGACTCAGGTGAAAATCTTACCCGGATTCATGATCCCGTTCGGATCGAATACCTGTTTCATTGCGCGCATATAGGCGATCTCGGTTTCATCCCGAGTGTAGTGCAAATAAGGTTTCTTGGTCAGCCCCACTCCGTGTTCGGCAGAGATGCTGCCGCCGTGTTTGCGCAGGGTAGCGAATAACAGCTCGTTCACCGCTTGGCATTTGCTGACGAAAGTAGCTTGAT
>JAZBPA010000254.1:0-3409 GCA_036351435.1 Candidatus Competibacteraceae bacterium | reverse complement strand
TGAGGTGGTGTCGACACAGCATTAATATTGGATTGTTTGCTTGCCAGCACAATCACATCGCCGTTTTTCTGAGCTGCCACCGCAAAGGTAAGCGATTCCCCTTGGTTTCCGAGCACCGAACCGAAGTCTTTTCCAAAAGCCACTTGAGCGGGCGCATCCAGGGAGCCGACAACCTGCTGGTTCATGAGCTTCGACAGGTTCTTAGCGGCAATGCTCTGTTGTTGCCCCGTGAATCCCAAACCGCCGGCAAAGTTTAACAAGTGGTCTGTAGACATTTTATTGGCGACTTTCTTGCCATCAGTGGTGTTGGGATCTATCTTGGCATCTTTCATTTCTTGCCGAATATTGGTCTGTTGACCTTGACCATCTATCAGCAACATGGTCGCCCGATCATTGTCCTTAATAAAGTCCTCGCTGAAATCGTTATTCCCGATAGATTGCATTCCCCGCTGATTAATAGATCGTTGCAACTGCCGATTCACGTCATCGTTACCTTTGAAATCCACTGCCATGTCGCCGCCCTTAAACGCTTTTCCGTTACCCAGCGCTTCCTTCAAAGCAGTTTTTTGGGAGTTCGTGACTTGTCCTCGGATCCCCGCAGGATCGTTCACGGTGCTGGACAACTTGCCGATGAGCATCTGACCAAAGGCGTGTTGATCTTGCTTGGCATCACTCCACTCCTCGGGATCGACAATGCCACTATTGACATAATCCCTTGCAGTCATGGGCGGTTTTCGGCCCATCTTGGAGTAGATGTCTGCCGGCTTGGATTGTTCGTGCCGATCCGCCGCTTCTAAGCCAGCTTTATCGGGGTCGTTATAGAAAGTGTATTCGTTTTTAATGTCATGCAATTTACCGCCTTGACCAAAGGCATTCACCACTCGATTCAATGCTGAAGGTTTATGTTGCGCGACGGTTTGCAATGATTCATTAAAGTTCTTTGCAAACCGTTCAGCCAAGTCCTCTTTGCTCAGGCTAGGGTCTAGTTTCTGCATTGCATCTGCTTGTTCGGACAGCTTGTTGAGTCGTTTAGACACATCAGCAGGACTCAAATCCGGTTTGTTGGCCAAGTCTTCCACCAGCCGATTCACGTGCCGGTCGAATTGGTGCTCGGCATGGCGCATTTTTCGTGCGTTGATCACTTGTTGCGAACGGGCCGGGCCATGCAAACCGATTGCATGTAATTTCTCGGAAATACCATGTCCGGTTGCGGTGAGGAATTTTTTGAATCCCACCCATGGCCCGCGTGCCCGCGTGACCCGTGCGCCAGTGCGGATCTGAATATTCCGACCACTCAGTTTAACTTCCGCTTCCGGGCGTTTGCTGGAACCGGTTTGGATACGCTGGCTGGTATTGGAAACATTGCTCCAGGCAGTTTGACCAGTGCTAACTTTGTGAAAATCGGGCATTTCGGGTTACCTCATGGGTGCGCTGAGTTTAGCGACTAATTGAAGACTGGATTTAGTGGCTCAGCCGCGAATAATTCCAGCGCCAGGCCGCAGCGGCACTCCGGAATTTGCTGCGGCTGGCCCGCGTAGGCTACCGATCTCACCCGCGCTGTAACGCTGTTTCCAAGCTTGCAAGACCGTTAAGAATGTCTCCAACTCCTGCTCCAGTATATCGACATCAATATCGTCACTATCGATGTAGCGGTTCAGGACAATCTCATCAAGATCGCCGTCAAGCGCTAAGCTAGCTCGTCCGGTGCCGCGACCCTGCAGATTGGCTTCGAGCAACTCAGCGAAAACCACTTCACGTCCTGCATGGGGAGCCGCACCGACAGTGGCAGTGAAATAAAAGCCGGGTTCGTCTTCGGCCTTTTCAATATCGACCAGTAAATCATCATCAAAAGCCAACAAACAACCGCCGTTTTGATCAAGATCGAGATCGCCAATACCGAGTCGGTTACCCATTTCAGTCAGTGCGTCTACAAGTGTCATCGTCACGCCCCTAAAAAGCTTATTGATTAAAAGGTTATTTCTGATTGACCTGGCATAGAGCAAAACCCACTGCCATTGATCGCCGGTATGCTTAGAGTATTAGGCCGTATTGTGCCATTTATCAATGCCAAGTCACGTTAACATCTGTTAATAAAAAACCACTTCAATAAATAGCTTCGCATTGAATCTAGCATCAACAGTAGCGATTGACTGGGGGCACTATTCTAAGAAAATGGTATGCGCCATTAAGATTACAAAACCGTAAGAGAAATCCATTTCAGAATGCTCTATCTTGAACACCATCAACACGGAATGGCCTCGACATGAACAGCGACTCGATAGCCATCCAGGAAAGTGTATTAACTTAATAGTAACGGGCAGACGAAAGATGAATGACCACACAATTGACCCTCTCCGCTCGGCCTTGGAAGCCAGGGGACTTGCGATCACGGATCATCATCTGTATGACGACGACCCAACTTCACCTTATGTGGGTCCCCGTTTTCGTATTCGGAACTGCGAGATGATCTATAGTTGGGGTATGCACGGCGACTTGCTTCTCATCCTCTATCGGCGGCTGGAGAAAACCGTGTCAGTACGCAATCCTTTTGCCGATCTGATTTGGTTTTTAGGTCTAGCCACCCGTCCTGAGTTTGGCGTGCGTCGGGTGCTGGGCTATATTTCGATCTTCGATCATCACGCGGAAAATGGATTGTCCCGCGAACGCTTGATCCGTTTCTATCAGCAGTTCTTCAGCGCTGAATGGATTCAATATGACGGCGACCGCTGGCTCTATCGGGATATCGAACCGCTTAGAGCACGGCTCGCACAGGTACGCCACTTAGCCACCCAATTACCGGTGTAACCCGGTTAAAACCTTTGATCTTCAACAACGGGAGAATATATCCATGAGCGATTCAATTGAGGCCCGCGCCGAAAGCCGCAAAAAAGCCGAGGAAGTTATCAATAATGGAGAGGAGTTAGTCCGTAAAAGCCGTGAATTGATGGAACAGACCGCCAAAATCGTTGAAGAGCTTGGGCTGCAAAATCCCGCAATCAAGCAATTTTTCGAAAGCGACAAGGTATCCCAAGCTTACCGGAATCAGAGCCGCCTAGAAATCGACCACTTCGTCAGTGAATTGGAAGAAGCGAAGCGGCAAGCGCAGCGCGAGGCCAGGCAGCAGAGCGGCGGCCACGCAGCGCAAAAGAAGCCCAAGATGAAACGCATGATTTAACACCCACTCGTTCATTGATTAATTGTTCACTTCACATTTTAAAGAGGAATGCAACTATGTCCTTTGGAATCGATTTCGGTAGTAATTTAACTGGTATCGACATTTTCGCGCCGAATCAGAATAGTAACTCACAGGGAGGAAATAACGTTTTTGGTGTTAATCCCGATATGTATTCGCATCTCCACCAACACATGCCTAATACTTTTCCGCAAACGCAACCACAACAACAGCAGC
>JAZBPA010000253.1:0-9228 GCA_036351435.1 Candidatus Competibacteraceae bacterium | reverse complement strand
GCGTTCAAATAAGGCGTTGGAGTATTGCGCTGCTTTGACTGAGTTACCGATCATAATCGGTATGATTGCATAGCCAGCGGAGCGTCCCGTGTTCAGCCCGACGGCTTGCGCTTGAGCAAGGAAAGACCGGCTGCGTTCGGCTAGATCCTGCACTCGGTTGGGTTCCTGGTTCAAGATACGGAGTGCGGTGAGCGCGGCAGCGGCGAGTGGTGGTGAAAGGCCCACGCTGTAGAGAAATCCCGGTGCTGTAAACTTCAGGTATTCCACTAGCGCTTTTGATCCGGCAATGTAACCACCACAGGAAGCCAGTGTTTTGCTGAGCGTGCCCATCCAGATATCGACAGTGCCAGGTTCCAGTTGGGACAACTCATGTGAACCATAACCTCGTTCGCCTAGCACTCCCAAAGCATGGGCCTCATCCACCATGAGCAGGGTATTATACTGGCGTTTCAGGCGAATGATGTCATCCCAGGGTGGTAGGTCCCCGTCCATACTGTAAAGTCCTTCGATGACAATCAGCGTTCTTTGGTAAAGGCCCTGAGCTTTTTGCAGGATCTGCTCTAGTGCTGTCGCGTCGTTATGCCGAAACGCGCGCCGGGTAGCACCTGAAAGTAACGCACCCTGCAAAATGCTGTTGTGGCAAAGTGCATCGTATACGATCAGATCCTTGGGGCCGAACAGATGACCAAGCACAGTGACATTGGTGGCATGCCCGCTGACTAGGGTTATGCAACTTTCAGTACCATAGAGATCTGCAAGAGCATGCTCAAGCTCGCCGTGCAGCGGACGCTCCCCCGACACCACACGACTCGCGCCCGTTGAAGTGCCGAACAAATCGATGGCTGCTTTGGCCGCCGCCGCGATCTGCGGATGACCACCCAATCCCAAATAATCATAAGTCGAGAAATTGAGGTACTCACGGCCGCCGATACGGGTTGTGTCTGCGGCTCTGCCCTCATGTACCCGAAAATAAGGGCTTACAATCCCCAAACGGTCTGCGTATTCTTTTTGTAACGTAATTTGGCGGTAACCGGGATGATCAGCGAACCGGTCTACTGGGCCTCGCGTTAGGGGTTGATCGTGTTCGTGGGTTTCTGGTTCTCTGCGTTGCCGTTTGAGTCCGTGCACTTCCCTGAGCAAAGCATTTTTAGCCCCTTGGGCGAGTCCGAACAGGCGATTAACGTTGTCACTCATCTTCGATTGATTACTTCGCTGATTATCTGTTGCTAAACTTTTAATACTTGTTGAAGTGGGCAGTGGTTTCAATGATCTGTCATGGTTGACTTTCCTCTAACTCGATTCCGTGCTTCTCCAGGGTGTTTGACCACTGATCCGTCGCGGTTTTTGCAGAAGTTTCGTTTTCCTGTGACCCGACATTTGCGAGCGTAGCGGCAATCCGGGCGGCGGTTTCCGATAGACTACCGGCAGCGGCGGCGCTCATTGAAGAGAAGGGAATGCCAAAGTGTTGTTCGATCTCTAAAGCCAGTTCAGCCGCCATTAATGAGTCCATACCCATATCTTGCAAAGAAAGCGCTGGATCGATCTTGTCGGCAGGAAGTCGTAAAACCTTGCCGACTTGTTCGCGCAACGCAGTTTCCACCAACGGCTTAATTTGGTCCATGCTGAGGCCAGCGATGCTGTCGCGGAAATCAGCCGTATCACCGAGCACGGTCGTTGCTGCGCCCGCCAAGGCTTCGGCGAAGCGGGCCGCATTGGCGGAGGGGAGAACACGCCTGAGGGTGCTCCAGTCAAGGTCGATGACCCCACAGTTAGTTGTGCCCGCGCCGATTAACAGATCCAGTGCGGCGAGTGCCCGACCCGATTGCAACGGTTTGAGACCAGTACGTGCAGCGAGCGATTCGCCTAGCTTTTCGTCTCGGGCGACCACCCCGACGTCCGCGATTGCACCCCAAGCGACCGCTAAGGCGGGCAGGTTCTGCCGATGCCGGTACTCAGCCAATCCTTCCAGATACGCGTTGGCTGCTACATAGTTAGCTTGACCCGGACTGCCCAGCTGGGTTGTCGCGGAGGAATACAGCACAAAGAAATCAACTGGATCATCCACCGTCAGTTGATGTAGATTCCATGCGCCGGCGATCTTGGGTCGGAGCACTCGCATGAACCGCTCAGAATCCAAATTACTCAGGATGCCGTCTTCCAGAACCATGGCGGCATGAACGACACCACGCAGTGGGAGGCCGGTCGCGCGTACATCTCGCAATGCCGCTTGCAACTGGGAACGTTCGGCCACATCGGTTTGCAACACGCGCACCGTTGTGCCATTGCTCGCTATCTCATCCAACACGGTTTGTGCTTCGGCGGATATGGTTCCACTGCGTCCCAGCAAGAACACATGGCGGGCGCCTTTGTGCGACAACCAGCGCGCTGTGGCGAGACCGAATCCGCCAAGGCCACCGGTGATCAGATAGGCGGCCTCGGAATACACCACACCCCTAGGCAGATGTTTAGGTATTGCTGCGCTCGCTGGCGCATTGGGCAGAACCACGATCTTACCGATGTGACGTGATTGCTGCATGGTCCGGAAGGCTTGGTGGATGCGTTCATGCGGGAATACCCGATACGGCAAGGGGCGGAAAACACCTTCCGCGAATAGGGCCATCATGCCCTGGAATAGCTGCTTCGCTAGGGTTGGGCGGTTAGTTAGCAATTGGTCGGCGTCTATACCGTAATAGGTAATATTATTGCGAAACGGACGCAAACCGATCTTGCTGTCGGCGTAGAAATCCCGCTTGCCCAGCTCAAGAAACCGACCGAAAGGACGTAGGATGCGGAGATTGCGTTCGATAGCTTCGCCAGCCAGCGAATTGAGCACCACATCCACTCCCTTGCCGCCGGTCGCGTCGAGTATCGCATGTGCAAAGTCCAGCGAACGGGAATTATAAATCTTTTCCACACCGAGCAATGCCAGAAAGTCTCTTTTCTCAGGGGTGCCGGCAGTGGCAAATACCTCGGCGCCAATGTATCGCGCGTACTGAATGGCAGCTAGTCCGACGCCACCGGCCGCGCCGTGGATCAACACCCGTTCTCCGGGTTGTACTTGAGCCAAGTGGTGTAACGCGTAGTAGACGGTAAAAAAGGCGCTTGGGATGGTCGCTGCGGCTTCGAAGGACAACTGCTGCGGTTTTAAGGCCGTTGCAGTGGTCTTGGCGATAATCCGATTGGCGAAACAACTCGGTGCAAAACACACCACCTCGTCGCCGACTTGAAAGTCTGCAACGGCATCCCCGACTTGCTCGACGATGCCGGAACATTCCATTCCCAGCGTGGGGCCGGCGAATCCGTCCTCAACTGCCTCGTCCTGTAACAGCCCCATCGCCCACATGACATCGCGGAAATTGAGCCCAGCGGCGCGTACCTGTACCTGGATTTCGTCATCCCCGACTTGGCGGGTTTGCTGACGGTGCCATTGGAGATTATCCAATGAACCGGGGGCGCTGAAATCTAGGTGGTAGTCGGTGTTTTCCGGACGGGGCGTTTCATCCAATAATTCAGGCAAGATAGTGCGTAGCCGCAGACCGTAACGGGATTGACCGTCGAGAATGACCTCGTCCTCATCATCAACCGCATCCAATTCCCGAACCAGGGCCTCTGCTGCACTTCCAATAAGGTCCTCGCCTTGCAGATCTATAAGCCTGCAATGAAGTGCCGGATGTTCGTTGGCAATAACCCGTCGCAAGCCGGTCAGCGCCCATTGAGAAGGTACGGGTGTTGCTGTGCTTTCTTGCTGAGCGGGGTGGATTAACCCATTGGTGGTGACGATTACCAACTGCGGTGATTTATCGTAAGCGATTTCCGCTAGCGCTTGTACCAGATGCATGGTGGCCAAGCAACCGAGTTCCTGATCCACCAACGAGTCGGTTTCCTCGGGATCAACGGCGGTCTGTAAACCAAGCAGATTGACTACCACGTCTGGGTAGTCATCTTGATGCGCTAAATTCAACAACAGGTTGCTGAAGTCTTCGCGTCCGGCTGCAGCAAGGGTAATATCTGTGGCTGCGGTTCTTGTCGCACCGATCGTCGCCCAGCAGGTTTGGTTTGCTGTTTTCGCGAGACCGTTGAGCATAGCCTGAGCCAAAGTATGGCCGATGCCGTGATCAGAGCTGAGAATAAGTACGGAACGCGATTCCGTTGTAGGTTCTTCAGTCACCGGTGGCAACGAGGGCGTTTGGGCGGGCCAGGCTGCAAGCAAGAAGGTGTTGCGTAACGGAACCTGCTGTGGAGCAAGCAGTTCAACGGTGCGGTAGTCGGCCTCCGTTAAGGCTGCAAGCCAGCGCCTTACGGGCAATGCGTGCGAGACAGGAGTTTTATCAGACCGCTCTGCCACCCACCAAGATGGATGTATCCCTTCTACCAGATCCATTGAGCGAGTTGGGTTCCGGCCAACGAATAAAGCCAATCCTTGTGGCCGTAATTGCCGCCGAATCCAGGCAAAGTCCCGGGATAATTGGTCCGTTCGGCTCGATAAGTCCCAGCTCACTACCAGATCATAGTGATGTTCGGGTTGCGTATCCTCGGAGTTGAGGCGCCACGTTGAAACGTTCGGATGGGTGCTAAATTCACCTTCGATGAATGCAAGAATGCCCTCTTCAGGACTTGCGACGACATACTCGAATCCATCCTTGGGCAGTAGCGGTAATAAGCTGTATATCAACTCGGGATGTTCATGGCCTAAATGGAGTAGTCGCAGGCGTCTGGGACTACTCCGATGGCGGACGAACTCAGCGATTGCCGCACGCAGTCCTTCATTGACCGGTCCCAAGCTAACAGAGTTGTCACGCAAATGAGTTAATACGGCCGAGCCCTGCGGATTCTGTAACCAATCGGGTTCGGTGTTCCCTTTCAGCACAGCAGCTAGATTTAAACCACAGCGACCAATTTGCACCAGTTCAGGTAGCAGCTCTGCATGTTCCGCCAACAGCAGGCGCCAGATATCTTGCGCTGGAAAAATCGACTTATCAGGGTTGAGTTGCCAGCCCTCCGTGGTATTCAGTAAATAGCCATCGTCTTCGGCAAGGCTGAGCAGATAGCGGACTAGGGATTCTTGGTCGCTGAGAACGCCATGCCGTAAGTCCTCTCGGGTTAACGTGCCGTCCGTATTCAGCAGCGGTAGTAGCGTCTGGTACGCAAAGGCCCCAGTTAAAGCATCGAGTAGCGGTTCCACCTCCTCTTGATAGATCTCATGCTGGTTTTGTGCAACGGTTTTCAAGACCGCTGTCGCCATCGCCGATGAAACAGCTTCTAGTGTTGTTGAATCTGGCGCAACCCGGACTGCAGGTGGATCACAAACGACCGGCTGAAAACGATAAAGTGCTGGCAAAGATCTGACCGAACGCAATTCCAATCGCCTGAACCGACAGCCGGATAAATGCGCAACGAGAACCTTATCCTCGTCAAATAAGGAAAAGTCCGCAACCACCGAACGGACACTGGTTTTGGTCAGATGCGTCGCGCAGAATTGAGGGACCTTGCCGGGTTGAAGCAAAACAACACGCCCCATGACCGTCGGCAAATAGAGGCAATTTTCCGCATTACCCTCGAACTGCATGAGGATAGCAAACAAGGTCTGCAAACAACCGTCCAGCAGACTTGGATGCAAAAGATACTGGTCTAAGTCCGTGGTGTCGGTGGGTGGTTTGCGCAGTTTCGCCCAACTCCATTCGGCGTTACTCCAGAGTTCATCGACGCACTGAAAAGCCGGTCCATAATGGAGTCCTAACCGTTGAGCCATGTTGTAATGATCAGCGGACCGACGATGGGTTCCAGATTGGATCAATGAGAGCAGTTCTGCATCCGGGTAAGCAATGCGCTGCTCTGTGCCGCGCAGCAATTGACCGACGGCGTGGATAATCCAACCACCCGTTTCCAGATAACCCCGGCTGCTGATGGTGAATGAACCG
Source organism: Candidatus Competibacteraceae bacterium (assembly GCA_036351435.1). GTDB lineage: Bacteria > Pseudomonadota > Gammaproteobacteria > Competibacterales > Competibacteraceae > JAAUQA01. Next base: position 3,310 of record JAZBPA010000253.1, on the reverse strand, counting down.
ATTTCCCCAGTAACTGTGAATTGCAAAACTCGAGACTTGTTTTCGGTGAGTTCCAGCGGACGCAAAATGTCCAGCTGCTCGATTTCTAGAGGTGCTTCGTCAAACAGTGCTGCGGCAGCGGCAAATGCCATTTCGGTGAACGCCGCAGCGGGAAGCAAGGTAGCCCCGTTAACGACATGATCTGCGAGCCAAGGAAACAAATCGGTATCAATCAGACTTTGCCACTCCATTGTAGTGGCAGACTGACGAAAACCGAGCAAGGGGTGCTCTCGCTCGCCATGCAAGTAGCGTAAGGATTCAGGTGTTTCTTCGAACCAGTGATGCTCTTTGTTCCAGGGATACAGGGGCAATGGGACTTGGTGTGACGGTCCTCCCCGATACAGGCGGCGAAAGTCGACCTTGCCGCCGTGCACGTAGATCTGGCCCAAACTGCGCGCCAGTTGGATATCTTCGGGTTCCTTGCGGTCCAGCGTACCGATCACAGCTGCATGAGATTCTCGGGCTCGAATGGTCTCATTGAGATAGTATTGAAGAATGGCATGGGGCCCTAATTCCAGAAAAACTTCGTGCCCTTCCTGAACCAATAACTCGACGGCATCGTGAAACCGGACCGGACAACGGACGTTCCGCCACCAATATTGCGCATCTAATTCGGAGCCTTGTAGATCATTCCCGGTTACTGTAGACACGAAACGGATCTGTCTAGCTTGAGGTTTTAATGGTTGCAAGGCAGAGCGCAACCCGTCCTCAATCGGGTCCATGACGCGACTGTGAAAGGCGTAATCCAAATCCAGAAGCCGGTAAAATATGTTGCGCGTGGTCAGTCGTTCGCCAAGCAGTTGCAAGTCTGCCAATGGCCCGGCCAAGGTGACCGACTTGGGGCTGTTTACGGCGGCAATCTCAATGCGTTCGTCGAAATCAGCGATTTCCCGGCGTGCATTATCTACGGATAATGCTGCAGCGGCCATACGGCCTTGTCCTTGGGTGTGTTGCTGAAACCGACTGCGTTCGAAAATCACCTTGACGGCGTTTTGTAAATCAAGGATTCCAGCGGCGTAAGCAGCGGCGACTTCACCGACGCTATGGCCCAGCACCGCGGCGAAAACCACGCCGCGTTCGCGTAACACTTCCCACAGGGCAACCTGAATGGCAAATAACAATGGCTGGGCGATATCAGTCATGGCTAGTCGTGACTGCTCTTCGTCAGCGAATAATTCGTCGACTATCGACCATTGTGTATGAACCGATAAAGCGCTATCCACTGTTTCTATCCAGCGCCGAAACTCCGGCTCCGTTTCGAACAATCGCCTGCCCATGCCTAACCACTGGGCGCCGTTGCCGGAAAACACGCCGACGGTCCGACCTGCTCCGGGGTGGCAGTGCGCATGGCAGATGCCAGCGTGTTTGGTCTCCGTCGCGAATGAGTCCAACGCGCTGGCGACTTCTGTGCGGTTGGTGCCGAGTGCAGCCAGCCGATAAGGATGATGTTCACGACGCATGGCCGCAGCACGGGCGATCTCTACGAATGACGAAGATTCGTCAGTAACCCGTTTCTGATAATTACTCGCTAGGGTAATTAGCGATTCTTCACTGCGTGCGGAGATCAACAGGGGTACGATATGACCCGCTGTTTTCTCAGGTTCTTCGGAAGCGACCGGTGCATTCGAGATAAACTCGCTCAGCAGCGCGTGTGCGTTGGCACCACCAAAGCCGAATGAGTTCACTCCGATCAGCACCGGACCATCTGCGTTCGACAAGGGGGCCGGGCTGGTGACCACCCGGAGATTGAGGTCAGAGAACGGGATGTTGGGGTTAGGGGTGGAGAAATGTAAGGATGGGGGAGCAAGTTTGTGTTGTAGGCATAGGATCGCCTTGCTGAGGCCCGCCATACCTGAGGCCGATTCTAAATGACCGATGTTGGTTTTGACTGAACCGATCAGCAGTGGATTGTTAGCTGTTTTATGGCTGCCGATAGCCTGTCCCACAGCTTCTGCCTCTACCGGGTCCCCGACGGTGGTACCGGTGCCATGCATTTCGACATAGGCAATGCGGCCGGGATCAAGCGCAAGGTTTTGATGAACCCGTTGCATGAGTTCTTGCTGAGTCAAGGAGTTTGGCAGTGATATTCCGCCTGTGCGACCGTCACAATTGCTACTCGCGTCAAGAATGACAGCCCGTATCGGATCGCCATCCGCTTTGGCCTGATTAAGCGGTTTGAGTACGACCACCGCTCCTCCTTCGGAGCGCACGTAACCTCGACCACTGGCGTCGAAAGCCTTACAACGGCCCTCTGGAGAGAGCATGGACGCTTGGGAAAATCCCACAAACGGGAACGGGCTTAACAATATATTTACACCGCCACAGACAGCCAGTTCGGCGGCGCCTGAACGCAGACTTTGACAAGCCTGATGCAGCGCCACCAAAGAGGAGGAACAGGCGGTGTCGATTGCCATGCTCGGGCCGCGTAAATCGAATAGATAGGAGATGCGGTTAGCTGCGACGCTCAGGGTGCTCCCCGTCATGAAATAGGCGTTTGCGGTAGCCGGATCGTCGAAGTGATCGTTCGCGAAATCTGTGCTGGAAATGCCGATAAAAACACCGGTTTCGGAGCCTTTGAGTTGGGAAGGAACTAACCCAGCATCTTCAAATGCTTCCCAGGTCATTTCCAACAACAGGCGTTGTTGAGGGTCGATTTGCCCTGCTTCTCGCGGAGAGATACCGAAAAAATTCGCATCGAATGACCAGATGTCGTTCAGTTGTCCCGCCGCTTTTGTATAGGCTTTGCCGGGCATGCCGGTACGGGGATGAAAAAAACGATCAAGGTTCCACCGTTCGGGCTGTAATTCCGTGACAGCATCACGTCCCTCTATCAGGAGTTGCCAGAATGTTTCCGGTGAGTTGGCACCGCCGGGAAATCTCAGTCCGAGGCCAATAATGGCGATAGGTTCATGCATGCCGGCACATCCTCGTGCATAAAATTTGAGCACGGGTGTTAGCTGGTAGTTGATTTGATTTGAAGATTCTTGTTTTCATTGATCGGTATGGTGCCTGCGTACTAGCTATTATTTTTCGTTACATTGCCGCAATGGGGCTTACTGGCCAATCGCAGATTTCGGAGCGAACCGCGAAGGCCTAGTTGCAGTGGAGAGCTATTGGGGGGATATCTTAAAATAGCTTAGCAAAAAACGCGCCCGTAGATTTCGACGTGTTGACTCAGCGGCAACCTGCTCAGATCGGTTCCAATGGCCATATCGGGTCACTTTATGACAAGGATGGGCAGGCGCTTCTTAGATTATCGATATAAAACCTT
>JAZBPA010000252.1:0-20754 GCA_036351435.1 Candidatus Competibacteraceae bacterium | reverse complement strand
TTCTGTCGTAACTATCTAGAACTTGAAGAAATTGTCGGAACCGGGCTTGCGCGTAATTATCCCGTTGAGTACCAAACAGGGAACCTGCCACTCGAACGCACCGCTGAGAGCATAGCTATTTCCGAGCGCAACCGTCTCGGACTTGGTGACGGGCCAATTCATTCTCTCAGAGATATTTTGGAACAGGAGGTTGGACTGCGTATTTTTTACCTAGAGATGCCTCGTCGGTTTTGTGAAATATACGCCTATGATGAGCGGTTGGGAGGTTGCTTGGCGATTAATGTTAACCATCCGAAAGAGCGGCAGCGGTGGTCGTTAGCCCATGGCTATTTGCATTTTTTGGCGCATAGATATAAAGCTGTTTATCACTTCGACAAACAATACCAACGGATTCCACCCAGTGAACGCCTTGCAGAAACCTTTCCAAAATACTTTCTGATGCCGACCAGCAACTTGCTAAAACATTTCGCGGCGTATCGGGAGAAAGGTAAATTCACTCCAGCCGATTTATGCACTATGGCTCACTACTATGGAGTTTCTGTTGAGGCGATGGTACTGCGTCTTGAAGAACTGGAACTGCTTCCCACCGGTACTTGGGATAAGTTACGCGACCGCGGCTTCAAAATACGTGAAGCACGCGAGGAGCTCGGCTTGCAGGAAGTGGACGAAAGGACTGACCAACTTCCTCTGCAATATCAACACCTAGCTATTGAAGCCTTTGATCTAGGTTTGATTACCGAGGGACGTTTCGCTGGATTATTGGGGGTGGATAGGCTGGAAGCCCGGCGCATTGCCGAAGTATTGCGAGAACACTCAAGCGGCTTAACCGAAGGCGCGATTGATATTGACTTGGCGCAAGCATAACGAATAAGCGGCAGGGATAATGCTCGTCTCCGACACCCCTTTGATATTGGATGCTTGTTGTATCATTAACCTACATGTTTCCGGAAGAATAGCGGATATTCTGAGTGCGCTGCCGGTACCCATCATTATGTCGGAGACGGTAAAAAGCTTTGAATTGCTCTCACTCCAGAAATTGGATGCATTGAGCGCTTCACACTCTGGAAAATTCCAGACTGCCATCGATAGAGGATTGATTACGGTGACTGATTTCGAAACCGAAGAGGAGAGGGCGAATTTTGTGAACTATGCGGCCGTATTGGGTGATGATGGCGAAGCAGCTACTTTCGCCATCGCGGCGGCGAGGGGATACGCGGTTGCCACGGACGACAGAAAAGCGCTTAACTTCGCTGCGCAGGAATTACCACATTTACCGCTGATCAACACACCGCATCTTGTAAAACAATGGGTTGATAATAACAGTACCCAGAGGGAGGCACACCGTGAAGTGCTGCAAAATATCAGGCAGCTCGGCAGATACCTCCCACCTAAAGCACATCCCCTCTATGAGTGGTGGATGCTGATTTTGGAATAGGATTTGCTAACGTACCAACTGATTCAAATCGAAGATCGGCAACAAAATCGCCAACACGATCATCAACACGATCCCGCCCATCAGCAGAATCAATGCCGGCTCGAAAATACCCATCAGTGCTGCGATCAACGTCTCAGTTTCCCGTTCCTGTTGTTGCGCAGCGCGCTCCAACATGGCACCCAGACGTCCACTGGCCTCACCGCTGGCAATCAATTGCACCGTCATCGCCGGGAAGTGACCACTGGCATCAATTGCCGTATGCAAACTGGATCCTTCCTTGACCCGTACCGCCGCTTGTTCAACCGCTTCCCTCATCGGCAAATTACTGACCACCTTGGCGGAGATGCGCAATGCTTCTAATACCGGCACCCCGCTGGCCATCAAGATACTAAAGGTACGCGCATAACGGGCAGCATTGACTCCACGGATGAGACGGGATACCAATGGCACCCGCAGTAAAAACAGATGAACCCGGCGGCGAAATCCACGCCGACGGAGACCATAGAAAAAACCGAACGAAAGCCCCGTTAGCAGAACAACCAACAGCCAGCCGTATTCGCGCAGAAACGCGCTGGTAGTAATGAGTGCACGAGTCAGCCAGGGTAATTGTTGTCCCATACTGGCGAACACTTGTACCACCTGCGGGACTACATAAGTCAACAAGCCAATGACGATGAGAACCGCCACCGTGGTCAACAACGCCGGATAATACAGGGCCAAGCCGATTTTCTGGCGTAACTGCTGACGCGCTTCGGTGTAATCGGCCAGCCGTTCGAACACCACATCCAAATGACCGGATTGCTCGCCAGCAGCGACAGTGGCTCGGTAGAGCTCGGGAAAGACTCGGGGAAAATCACTTAACGCGGTCGCCAGAGTATGGCCTTCCAAAACTCTAGCGCGCACCGCCAGCAATAAACTGCCAAGACGGGTACGACCGGCTTGATTGGCGACTCCGCCTAGCGCCTGTTCCAAGGGCAGACCGGAACTGACCAAGGTAGCCAGTTGACGAGTGACTAGTGCCAAATCCGTGGCGCTGATGCGTTGTATCCAACCGAGGTTTTTCCCGCTCCGGCTGCGTTCCTGACCCGTAACTTCATCGACAGTCACTGGAGTCAAACCGCGTTCCCTTAACAGCTGCCTCACTTGTCGCGGTGTATCTCCCTCTAACAAGCCTTTGTGGGTTCGGCCCCGAGGATCCAGGGCGGCATATTGAAACGCCGGCATGCTCAGTCTTCCCGAGTGACTCGCAGCAATTCCTCCAATGCGGTATCGCCGGCCAATACGCGGCGGCGACCGTCATCGCGAATGCTCGGAGTGTGGGTGCGCGCATAACGTTCCATGGCTTGTTCACCGGCTCCTTCATGAATCATGGTTTGCAGCGAGCTATTCACCGTAACCAGTTCGAAAATGCCAGTGCGCCCCCGATAACCGGATTGATTACAGTGTTCGCACCCGACCGGTGCTTGCAGAATCGTCGCCGCCTCAGATTCTATCCCTAACAGCGCGTTTTCAGCAGCGGTTGCGGTATAAGATCGTTTACAGTGCGGACACAAATTGCGTACTAAGCGTTGTGCCAACACGCCGATCAGACTGGAAGATAAAAGGAAGGGTTCGACGCCCATGTCGCGCAGTCGGGTAATTGCACCCACGGCGCTGTTGGTGTGCAAGGTAGACAACACTAAGTGGCCGGTGAGACTGGCCTGGACGGCGATTTCGGCAGTTTCCAGATCGCGGATTTCGCCGACCATCACGATATCCGGATCTTGTCGCAGAATAGCCCGTAATCCCCGCGCGAAACTCATCTCGACCTTGGTATTGACTTGCGTTTGGCTGATCCCATCCAGGTAGTATTCGATGGGATCTTCTACCGTCATGATATTGCGTTTGCGATCATTGAGTCGGCTGAGCGCGCCATACAGCGTGGTGGTTTTGCCGGAACCGGTGGGACCGGTGACTAACAGAATGCCATGCGGGCGATGGATCAATTGATCAAGTAACGTCTCAGAAGTCGCTTCCATCCCCAATTGTTGTAAATCCAACCGCCCTTCCCGCTTATCCAACAAGCGTAATACCACCCGCTCGCCGTGACCGGCAGGCAGGGTCGAGACCCGCACATCCACCGGTCGACCGGCCACTCGCAGAGATATTCGGCCATCCTGGGGCAAACGTTTTTCGGCGATGTCCAGATTGGCCATGACCTTGACCCGTGATACCAGCAACGGACCCCACGCGCGCGGCGGTTGCAGCGCTTCTCGCAATACGCCATCGACCCGGAAGCGCACCAGTAACCGGTTTTCGAAAGATTCGATATGGATATCCGAGGCGTTTTCCTTGATCGCTTCGGTAAGCAAAGCGTTAATCAGACGAATGATGGGGGCATCGTCGGCGCTTTCCAGCAGATCTTCGGGTTCCGGCAGTTGTTGTGCAATCTGATCAAGGTCCAACGCTTCGCCCAGGTCTTCCATCATCCGGGCTGCACCGGTGCCGGATTCATAGGCATTTTGTAAAAGATTATCGAATGCCTCAGCAGACACTTGATTGAGAGACAAAGGCATTTCCAGGCAACGCCGCAATTCTACGAGGCTTAGCGCGTTAATGCCGGGTCGGTAAGCCACCCTGATCCGACCATCATCGACTTCCAACGGCAGTACGCCGTGGCGTTTGGCAAAAGCGTAAGGAATTTGATGCGTTGTCATGGGGATTCAATTGTCATAGCCAAGTCTGCGATAGCTTATCTGAATCAGCACAGCGATGGTTAAAAAGCGCCTACATCTCGCTGCGCGTATGTTGTCATCACCGAACTTGCCGCTATTTGTTGGCAAGTATTTTGCTTATAAAAATTATTAAATTGGTCTGAAATTTATAAAGTATCTCTAATTTATATTGAATACTTTTCTGAAACAGATAGTTGACGTGGTCTTACCATTTTACCAGACGCTTAGCGGTGTCAGATTTGTGACTGGCTGTTAAACGCCATTATTCATGGAAATACCGACAATCACCGTATTGCCGTTGTTATCCGCTCTGTTTTAAGCCCCGGCCATGCTGTGCAGCTCACAGCAAGATTTGTAACCAATCCAACATAGGTAAGTTCATGATGACAACCAATCAAGCACTGCAAGACTGGGTATCCGAAGTGGCTCAGTTGACCAACCCAGCGCGCATCCATTGGTGCGACGGGTCTGACGAAGAATTCCAAAAGTTGGTGCAATCCAGTGATTTCATGCCACTGAATCCCGACACGCATCCCAACTGTTACTATCATCGTTCCGATCCCACCGATGTAGCTCGAACCGAGCATCTAACCTTTATTTGCACCAAAGACCCGCAAGATGCCGGTCCCAACAATTACTGGATGGAACCCAACGAAGCCAAGCAAAAAATGGAAGCGCTATACGCTGGCTGCATGACTGGGCGCACGATGTTTGTGATCCCCTATTGCATGGGGCCACTTGGTTCACCGCTGTCCCGCTATGGAGTGGAGATCAGCGACAGCCCCTATGTCGCCGCCAACATGCGGATCATGACCCGGATGGGCAGGCCTGCGCTGAATCATATCGAAGAACAGGGTCATTTCGTCAAAGCGTTGCATTCTCTAGGTGATCTCAGCCCGGATAGACGTTTCATTATGCACTTCCCGGAAGAAATGACGATCAAAAGCATCGGTTCGGGTTACGGTGGCAATGCCTTGTTAGGAAAGAAATGTCATGCACTGAGATTGGGCAGCTGGCAGGCACGGGAAGAAGGCTGGCTGGCCGAACACATGCTGATTGTCGGTATCGAAAATCCCCAAGGCGAGACTCACTACATTGCCGCTGCGTTTCCTTCGGCCTGCGGCAAGACCAATTTGGCGATGCTTATTCCGCCGGAAACCATGCCGGGCTACAAGATCTGGACAGTCGGCGACGATATCGCCTGGATGCAATTAGGTGAAGATGGCCGACTCTACGCCATCAATCCGGAAGCCGGTTATTTCGGCGTTGCTCCCGGCACCGGACCCAAAACCAATCCCAACGCAGTGGCTACGCTGAATAGCAACGCTATTTTCACCAACGTCGGGCTGACTGAGGATAATCGGCCGTGGTGGGAAGGGTTGTCCGACGAGACGCCGAAGTTTGACTGGCGTGGCGCACTTTACAATCCCGACAAAGGGCCTGCAGCCCAGTCCAATTCTCGCTTTACCGTACCCGCCAAGCAATGTCCCAGCTATTCACCGCGCGCCGAGGAGCTCAACGGCGTGCCGATCTCGGCCATCGTATTCGGTGGGCGACGGGCTAAATTAGCGCCATTAGTTTTCCAAACTTGGGATTGGAATCACGGTGTATTGGTCGGTGCCGGAATGGCTTCGGAAACAACTGCTGCGGCAACCGCTGCCGTCGGTGTGGTGCGGCGCGATCCAATGGCGATGAAACCGTTTTGCGGATACAACTTTGCCGATTATTGGGCGCACTGGCTTAGCTTTGCCGATAAATCTGCTCAGCTACCAAAAATTTTCCACGTCAACTGGTTCCGCCAGAACGATAGCGGCGAGTTTATCTGGCCGGGTTTCGGCGAGAATCTGCGGGTACTGGAGTGGATCGTCAACCGCTGTCAGGACAAAATCGACGCCGTCGCTACCCCAATCGGTTACATGCCAAATGCGAAAGACATCAATACTCAGGGCTTGGCAGTCAGCCCTGAAGTGATGAACGATCTATTGAGTGTGGATGCTGCCAGTTGGCGCTCGGAAATGGCCGACATCAAGGACTATTTCAACGAGTTCGGCGACCGGCTCCCGCAAGCGTTATGGGACGAGTATGCTAAGGTCGTTGCTGCGTTGGGGCGCGAAGCCGCTGCGGCTTAGGCAAGGATCGGTAGAATACGCTGATCTCAACTGCGTAACTCCTAAAAGTAGTATTACTATCCTTTTGATTAACGGATTCCGGCAATCGCTTTAGCTGTACAACGGCGGTGCAGCGGCGCTGTTGCCGGGCGGAGTTTCGGAACGGCGCTCCAGCCATAGCGACACGCAGATGATTAACCCTAGATGCAGGCTCAGAATCAGGTAGCACCAGGGATCCGCGAGTGCATAAATTTCCACGAAGCCAATAGCCAGCAGGCTGAAACAGACGTGTAAGCTGAATAGCGGCAACATGTGCCGGCCCAGCAAAGCCAACGGTTTAAAATAGCCGAGTATTTTGTTGATATAAGGACTAAGCCACAGGACCAGATACACGAGAACAGCGAAATTCAGCAATCGCAGCGGTCCAAGCCGCCATTTATCCAACAACCAGTAGTGGCCACCGAGCTCAACTGAGATGGGAATCCACGGCCACCGCCAGCAGAAGAAAAAGATCGCCAACCCCAAAACCAGTGAACGGGGACATCTGCTGAGCAGGCTCTCCAGACCAGCTGGGTTGCGTTGCATGCCATGCCCCAACAACAGGCCGCCTATCCAGAGCAACTGCCAGGATAATAGGTTAAAGGCGCCCAAGTTGATCACCAACCAGTCACGATCAACACAGCTTACCAGCCATTCTTTTAGGCCGAACTGCGAGACCAGCCACAGCAACGCACTGCTCGCCAGGATCGGCAGCCAGCCGTTACGCATAGCCGTTTTTAAAATCAGTGGCGTGAGCAGCAGAAACACCAGATACATTGGCAAAATATCCAGCAACGGCGGCTGATAGAGTAACAACAAGGCGGAAATGGCAGCGACGGTCGGTTGGTCCAGATAGGTATGGATCATGTTGAAAAACGGTTTCTGGTGGCCTAGCAACAGACCAATAACCGCGAAGCAAAACAATAAAGCCAGCACATGGTATAGATAAATCTGCCCAGCTCGGCGCCGAGCCAGCCGTTTCACTTCCGGCAAACCGTGCACGGCTAATTTACGGCTGAAGATCAACCCGCACAAAAAAGCCGAGACGAATACAAAGGCTTCAGCAGCCGAGACAAACCCCAAAGGTTGATTGGTATACGCTCGGATCGGGCTCGGGGTATGGTTGCTCACCATGATCAACAGGAGCAATCCCCGGAAAATATCAAGTCCTAATAAACGTTGTATGGCGGTATTCAATGGTGCGTTCAATGGGCTATGTGGCTGCTTCAGGCTACAAGATAACAGCATTCATCATGAACATAGACTGAATAGATGCCAACAACTTTTGGTCACGGTTTTCAGCGCCCGCTGATTGGCTTTTCTGCGGCCACACCCCAACCGAACAAGCAACTGTCGGTGGTTTCAAGGGTTGCAAATACTGGAATGGTACGCAATGCGCTACAAACTGGTGGCAATGAGCCTAGCCAAATGGGTTAAAAGCTCAAATCCGCCAGTTACGGGCTAAACAACGTCTGCATGGTCTTGTCGAGATCCATCGCGGGATTCCTCAATTGAGTACGCCGCTACCTTCGAATTTCACCGCCGCGCACTCTCGGAAAATGCGTCGCGTACACAAACTGCAGCGGTCAATGTCCAACTGTTCAAAGATATAGCGAATAGAGTCCTCTTTCGCGGAGAAGATATTCTCCCGCCCGATAATCTTGGTATATCCACCCCGATCCAGAGCGTCGCGGACGGTACTTTTCAAATTACTTAAATACAACCCACCGCCCTTTGCACGCATGCGCTGCGCTTCTTGGGCTAACATCTCTGCACCTGCCACATCAATAAAATTAACGCTGGTGCAGATAATCAGCACGTGTTTCCACTCGGAATTCTGTTCGGCAAATTCATACAACACATCTTGCACGTGATTGACCGCACCGAAAAATATCGAACCGTCTAAGCGGATTATTTTTAACTGCGGGCATTCCGGCAGCTGGTATTTGACCGCATTGCCTAGCTGCCGTTTGGGCCTGGAAGAATCCGGCGCCATGCTGATCACACGGGGTCGCGAAGTGCGCTGTAAATACATCACCAATGACAATAAAACCCCGGCATAGATGGCAAATTCCAGGGCAATGACCAAGGTCGCCAGAATAGTGATGATCAGCACAATGGTCTCGCGCCGACTGGTTCGCACGATTGAGCGAATATGATGAGTATCGATCAGATTCCAAGCCACCAACATAATGATGCCGGCCATAGCCGGCATGGGCAGATAAGCGGTCAACGGACCAAAAAAGATCAATACCAATGCCACGATCAGTGACGCAAAAATCGCAGATAATGGCGTTTTTGCGCCCGCATCATAATTCACCCCTGTACGGGTGAACGAACCGGAAGAGGCATAGCAGGAAAAGAAACTGCCGAGCATATTGGAAAGCCCTTGGCCGATGAACTCCTGACTACCATCGATGCGCTGGTGCGAACGGGTCGCTACGGCACGGGCAATAGACACTGCTTCGATCAATCCCAGTAGCGCTGCCGCCAATGCACCCAAGGCTAATTGACGAATGGTGCTTAAAGAGAAATCCGGCATAGACAGCGGCGGCAACGAAGCGGGCAGAGAACCCAATAAAGGGACACCGTGATCTTGACCGTCAATCAGCCAACACAATACGCTGCCGGCGGCGATACCGATTAACATTCTAGGCCAACGGGGCCAGTAACGACCGACCAACACACAGGTCAGCAAGGTGCTCACCGCAATCAACACGACGTAGGCGTTACTGTCGAATAACGCGCCAATAACCATACCCCAGGTATGAAGAAACGATTCCCCACTCGGTAAGTCCACCCCCAGGAAATGCTTGATCTGACTAGTAGCGATCAACGCAGCAGCGCCGCTGGTAAACCCGATGACCACGGTATGCGAAATAAAATTAACCAATCCCCCCATCCGAGCCAATCCCATCATTAATTGGAATAGACCAGCCAGGAAAGTCAGCGTCAAAACATAAGGAATATAACTCGCACTACCCGGTGTCGCTAACGGGGCCACCACACTGAATACCACAATAGAAATCGCTGTGGTCGGGCCGGAGACTAAATGTCGGGAAGAGCCGAACAACCCGGCGATGATGGGAACGACGATGGCGGTGTAGAGGCCGTATTGCGGCGGCAACCCGGCAATCAGCGCAAATGCCACGCCCTGCGGCAACACGATAATCGCGCCCGTGATGCCCGCCATTAAGTCATCACGCAATACCCGCTGCGTCAACTGCCGTCCCCACACCAGGAAGGGGAATACCCTGGGCGATAGCCGGTATCTCGGTCGGTATCTCAGTAAGGGGCGTATAACGGTGTTCACGACAGCGCTTAGGCCTATTTAGGAAGGGCAGTTACAGGAAGAACCGCCCAGGAAATTTATCGTCTCTTAAGTGTAGCCAACCAGCACTAGCGCGTTAACCGGTTAGCCGGTATAACAGGACTCAGGCGACTGAATCTGAATAACATGTTGGAGTCACAGAGGCAAGACGAAATCACAGGCTGCGGCGGCAATCAGTCATAGCCACAACTGAACACTCGACTAGCGCTGGGTCAAGAACCGACCACGCAACGGATCAATTTCTCGCACGACCCGAAACCCCACTACATTGAGCTGTAAATCGGGGTTGAGACTGAAGCGGGATGCCGAACGCAAGTCTTTTGGTTCGTTGGACCAACTCCCGCCACGCACCGCCATTGGTTTGATCTCGTTATCATCAGCACAGCGCTGTTCCGCCCCGCTATACTCCTGATCATAAACTGAACAGGTCCAATTCCAGACATTGCCGTGTACATCAGCTAGACCCCAAGCATTGACGGCAAACTGTCCGACCGGGAAAGTTTGTCGCCGATAAACGCCCTGCTGGCCACCCTGATAAACAAAATGACCGGCGTAATTGGCCTGCCCGGTGTTGATAGTGGTGCCGAAATGAAACGGCGTTGTGGTCCCCGCCCGCGCGGCATATTCCCATTCTGCTTCAGTGGGCAACCGGTAGCGCTGTTCGCTTTGCCCGGACAGCCATTCGGCATAGGCATGAGCTTGTTGCCAGGTGATGTTGATGACCGGGCGCTGCCCGCGCCCCCAGCCTTGCTCGTCGGGTATTGGCAAATCCTGCGCCTGTGCAAAGCGTTCATAGTCCTGAAAAGTCACCGGGTATTGGCTGATGGCAAAGGTGCGTTCGATAGTGACTGAATGTAACCGCTCGTCAACATCGCCCCCCTCCGTTACGGGCGCACCCATCAAAAACTTACCGGCTGGAATAATGACCAGTTTCGGTCCTCGACTACCATCCTTCAGCGGGTCTTGAAAAATTATCGGCAACCCAAAACGTTGTGCCGCTTGCTGTTGCAATGCCTGAACCTGTTGCGGTGATTTCTGGTAAGCCTGAGCATCCGGTAGCACGTCGGCCATTGGGGTGGTCTCGACAGCTGGCGGGGGAGCATGGACGGGAACGGGGTTACGCAATCGCCATCCGTAGATTCCGCTAGCAATTACGCCAATGAATAGGAGTCCCAACAGTAGCGAAGTACCGCGTTTTGACGCGCGAGTATACTGAATCGGGATCTCTACACTATGGGTTGGGAAATCCGTTTGCGGCGTTTCTGCGGGAGTTTCAACCTGGACAATTCCGGTTTTCAACTCGGTGAATAAGGTCTGTTTCGATTGACGAAACGTCTTTTCATCCATCAGGCCAAGTTGGTAGGCAGACTTGAGTTGATCGAGCCGTTCCTGGAAATTCATGTCCATCTGCTCATCAGCAGGAACGACCGAATGATCCAGCTCAGTAGCCGATTGGGCTTGGCGGGGCGGGCTGATCGCTTTATGCTGTGTTGGCTCTTGCTCTGCAGAGACGACGACACCGGTTTTCAATTCGGTGAACAACGTCTGCTTGGCCCGTTGGAAGGTAGCTTCATCAATCAGACTCGCCTTACGCGCTGCTTTAAGTTGTTCGAGTCGTTCCTTGAAATTCATCGTATCGGCTGTATTTGAATAAGCAAACGGTATAGGGAATCGATGCAGACGTCGTGTTGCCACACGCGGTGGACGTATGGATTTCACGCGGTCAATCAGTGGTTTGGCTGCAAAATACTAATAGATTGTCACTACGTGGTCCACTGATTAGAGTTGTTGTACATGGATTATCGACCAGAAAATGTATTAATTACCGGCGGGGCCGGTTTCATCGGCTGTAACTTTATTCGTTATCTGCTAGGCAGCGATCCGCACGTTAACATCGTCACGGTGGATTTGCTCACTTATGCCGGTTCACAGGATAATCTCCGCGAGTTACCCGATCCTCTGCGCCACCGCTTTGTGCATGGCGATATTGGCGACCGTGCATTGATCGACCGGTTGTTACGCGAGCATGGCATCGACACAGTGATTCATTTTGCCGCCGAAAGTCATGTGGATCGCTCTATCAGCGGACCCGCTGCTTTTATTCAAACTAATGTGATGGGGACCTTCACGTTATTAGAGGCCGCCCGTACGTTCTGGCTAAACGAGTCGCAGCGTTCGTCGGATGCGGTGCGCTTTCATCATATTTCTACCGATGAGGTCTACGGCACCTTAGCCCCGCAGGACCCAGCTTTTACTGAAACCACCCCATACACCCCGAATTCACCCTATTCGGCGTCCAAAGCCGGTTCCGACCATCTGGTACGGGCTTATTTCCACACTTACGGGCTACCGGTCACTACCACCAACTGCTCCAATAATTACGGCCCCTATCAACATTCAGAAAAATTTATCCCGACGGTGATTCGATCCTGCATCCAACAGCAACCAATTCCGGTTTACGGCGATGGCAGCAATATTCGGGATTGGTTGTATGTGGAAGATCATTGCCGGGGTATTGATGTCGTGCTGCGTGGTGGCACGCTAGGCGAAACGTATAATATCGGCGGCATTAACGAATGGGCGAATCTGAACATCGCCCGGCTCATCTGTCAAAAGATGGACGAACGGCGGCCTAAAGGACGCCCGCATGAGCAGCTGATCCGCTTTGTTACCGATCGTCCCGGTCACGACTGGCGTTACGCTATCGACACTGACAAAATCCACACCACACTGGGCTGGCAACCCCAAGAAACCTTCGACACAGGCATTGTTCATACTATCGACTGGTATTTGGAGCACTACGAGACTGCTGATGACCCATCCCGCGTTTGAATCCCTTGGTAACCGTTCTCTCCCCGCGCTGCGCCTAGAGGTGCAGGAATATCGCCACCGGGTCACCGGGGCCCGGCACATTCATTTAGCCGCTGATGATGCGAACAATGCATTCCTGGTGGCTTTTCTAACCGTACCTCAGGATTCTACCGGGGTAGCGCACGTGTTGGAGCATACCGTGCTGTGCGGTAGCCGCCGCTATCCGGTTCGCGACCCATTTTTCATGATGACCAGGCGCTCCTTAAACACCTTCATGAACGCCTTTACCAGCAGTGATTGGACTGCTTATCCATTCGCCAGCCAGAATCGCAAGGATTTCAATAATCTGTTGGATGTGTATCTGGATGCAGCGTTTTTCCCGCGCCTGCATGCCCTGGATTTCGCCCAAGAAGGGTGCCGGGTTGAATTTGCCGATCCGGCCCAGCTCGGTTCGGAGTTGGTGTACAAAGGCATCGTGTTCAACGAAATGAAGGGGGCGATGAGTTCGCCCGTGCAGCAACTGGGGCAGACCCTGCAATCCCTGCTGTTCCCCACGACTACCTATCATTACAATAGCGGCGGTGAGCCAGAGCGGATTCCCGATCTGACCTATGACCAGCTCAAAGCATTCCATGCCCGCCACTATCATCCATCGAATGCGATTTTTCTGACTTACGGGGATATTCCCGCTGCCGAACACCAAGCCCGGTTTCAAGATCAGGCATTAGCTGAATTTCAGGCGCTGGAATTGGATTTGGCGATTCCGGACGAGATTCGCTACCCACAACCCCGGCAAGCCGAGATCGGCTATATGTTGGATAGCGACGCTGACCTGCGGGATAAAACCCACATCGTGTTGGGTTGGTTGTTGGGTAAAACTACTGATCCCCGCGCGGTGATGGAAGCGCGCTTGCTCAGCGATGCGCTATTGGATAACAGCAGTTCGCCCTTGCGGTATGCGCTGGAGACCTCGAACTTGGGCACTGCGCCATCGCCGTTGTGCGGATTTGACGATTCAACTCGGGAGACCACTTTTGTCTGCGGTCTCGAAGGCTCCAACCCGGAACAGGCTCAAGCCGTGGAAGATCTGGTGTTGGGAGTGTTGTCGGACGTTACCGAACGGGGAATACCCCTGGAGACTTTAGAGTCAGTTTTGCACCAAATGGAACTCAGTGAACGAGAAATCACCGGCGATGGTTTTCCCTACGGTTTGCGCTTGCAGTTGGAGGCATTAACACCGGCTATTCACGGTGGCGATCCGGTGATTGCGCTGAACAGCGGACCCTTGCTGGATGCCTTGCGGGAAGAGATTAAAGATCCAGAATTTATTAAACAGCTGGCCCGTCACTTGTTATTGGATAATGCCCATCGCATGCGCTTAGTGATGGCACCCGACCGCACCCTGAGCGCAACGCGACTGGCGACGGAAAAACAACGTCTGGCTAATTTGCAAGCCACCCTGGATGCAAGCGCTAAAACTCAACTTACTGAACAGGCTCAAGCCCTGCAGATCCGCCAGGCACAGGAGGATGACCCGGAACTACTGCCGCGAGTCAGCTTGGAAGATGTGCCCGCAGAACTGAAGATTCCAGTCGGTATCACGCGACCGGTCAATGACTTACCCACCACTTGGTACGAGCGTGGTACCAACGGGATGGTTTATCAACAACTAATCGTCGAGCTACCCGAACTGGACGATAACCTAATTGATGTGTTGCCGTTGTTTACTGCTTGCGTCGGTGAAGTGGGCAGTGGGGGCCGCGACTATTTAACCACCCAGGCGCTGCAGGCCGCAGTCACCGGAGGCATCAGCGCCCGTTGTTTGGTGCGCGGTACAGTAGACGATATCCAGCAAACCCACGGGGTGTTCATCCTGGCCAGCAAAGCCTTGGCACGCAATCAGGCGGCATTGACCGAATTGCTGACCGAGACCTTTATCAACCCCCGTTTCGACGAATTGTCCCGGTTACGGGAATTGATCGATCAACTGTGTGCACAACGTGAGGAAGACATTACCCAACACGGCCATGCATTGGCTATCTTAGCGGCTAGCGCGGGGCTGAGCCCAACTGCGGCATTAGCGCACCGCTGGGAGGGTTTGCTGGGTTTGCAACGGCTTAGGACTTTAAACAAAACCTTACAGCAGGAATCATCGTTGGCCGAGTTTGCCGCTCGTTTGGAAACACTACGCGAAGGGCTTAAAGCAGCCCCCCGCCAAATGTTAGTGGTGAGTGAGGAAGCACATCAGCAAGCATTAGCAAACAGTTTAGCCCGCTGTTGGGAACCCTATCCCAATCCTGCCTCGCATTCGCGATTTAGCATGAAGCCCACCCAGGTTAGCTCGCAGCAAGGTTGGAGTACCAGTACCCAGGTCAACTTCTGCGCTAAAGCTTACCCCAGCGTGTCGCAAAGCCATCCAGATGCGCCGGTTCTGCAAGTATTGGGCGATTTTCTACGCAACGGGTACCTGCACCGGGCGATTCGCGAACAGGGCGGTGCTTATGGTGCGGGTGCCGGTTATCACACCGACAGCGGCACATTCCGTTTTTATTCCTATCGCGATCCGCGCTTCCGGGAAACTCTAGACGATTTCGACCGTGCCCTGGAGTGGCTGGAAAACGCCGAACATTCGCCGCGCGCTGTGGAAGAAGCCATTTTGGGCGTCGTTGCAGCCATCGACAAACCCGGCTCTCCTGCCGGTGAGGCCATCAATGCCTTTTTTGGCGACCTGTTCGGTCGAACTGCTGAACAACGACGAGAATACCGTAGCAAAATACTGCAGGTGTCCTTACCAGATTTGCAGCGCGTAGCCGCCACTTATCTAAAGCCAGAGCAAGCCAGCAGCGCAGTGATCAGCGACGTGGGAAAAGTCGGTCAATTGACTGGCTGGGATGTAGCGTCGATCTAAAAATTGCTTCAGTCGCCAGTTGCGAGGTACCCGATTCCAACCAAAGCAATACATATCCTCACTGACTTGTACCGGATAGGCTATTCTTAAATTTCACCTTGTGGCCGCATAGCTCAGTTGAGGAATTATGAAGCACGTTATCAGTATCACGCTTGGCCTGTCCGCCCACGATTACGCGTTTGAAACAGAATTCCTGGGGCAGTCATTTCGGCTGCAACGCATCGGCACTAACGGCGACATGGAGAAGGTCCGCTCGCTGCTTCAGGAATGGGACAGCAAGGCAGATGCAATCGGGCTACGCGGAATAAGACTACCCTATGCCCTCGGTCCACAGCCCCTACTGGCGCAGCAAAGCAGTCGGATTTCCGAGTTGCTGCCAGGGATCTCTACTCCTGTCACCAGCGGTGAACGCCTGCACAAGGTGGGGCAGGAGTGGTCGCTGCGCTATGTTCAGTTCAAACTTGGAAACAACTATTTCAATAACACCCGCGCCCTGTTTCTTTCCGGCATGATGAATTACGACATGGCTGCGGTCATGTCGGAGTATACGGACAATCTGCGTTTTGCTGACCCGATGCTCGAACAACAGCTACCGTTTACCCTCAATTCCGTCAAGGCGCTCGAACGGTATGCGCAGCATTTTTATGAACTCCTCAAGCATGTGCCATCCAAACCGCTTAGCAAGCTGGCTATCGCCCGTCTGCGTAGATCAATACAAGCGGCGCATACCGTGGTCATCCCGCCGTATGCTTTTTACCAAGTCATGGATTACTGCAAGGGGCAGGAATTAAACCGCAAGATTATTATCACCGCCACCGCTTATGACGATCAAATTGCGCTACTAAAAGACATGAACGTCGATGTGGTCATCGACACGACGCCCAAAATTCTAGAAAGGGTAGTGGGCTTGAGCTTACTGGAAGCGATGATTATCGCTGCGCTTGGCAAGAGTTCGGAAGAAGTGACGCACGACGACTTGCTGGAAGTGGTGAGTGAACAGCGGATGGATCCCAGAGTCATCTATCCCTCGGGAGAGGTGCGACGCATCAACCGCTTTGCATTTGTCATCCATCCCCTTTCCCAAGAATTCTTGAAAAAAGACAAAGCTATAGAGCGTGTCTCACGGTATATGCCAAAGTTTTTCATGGATATGCTCGAAAAAGTGGTGGCGTATTTTCCGCCCTGGGTCTACAGCAAAGTGACCAATGTCAAGTCCCCAGACGGCGTAGAAGCTGAAGGTTGGTTAATTACGATAGGTGGCACACCGCATCAAATGTTGGCGCACAGCCCGGAGTTTACCTACAAGCGCTTAATCAAGGCTGCCGAGATGGCCAAACGTATGGGCGCCCAAATCATGGGGCTAGGCGCTTTCACCAAAGTAGTCGGCGATGCCGGAATCACAGTAGCAAAAATGTCCGACATACCGATCACGACGGGCAATAGTTACAGCGCCTCGGGGGCGTTGTGGGCGGCGACTGATGCAGTTCGGCGTATGGGGATCATTGAGATCAGTAAAGGCAACCGCTTAAGAGCAAAAGCTATGGTGGTGGGTGCGACGGGGGCTATTGGTTCGGTCTGTTCCCGGTTGCTGGTCTATGCGTTCGAAGAGGTCTATATGGTCGATGTGCGCGACGCACGGCTGATGGCACTGCGCGAATCGATTCTGGAGGAAACGCCGGATGCGAAAGTGCATATTTCCACTCGGGCCGACAAATTCCTTCCTGATATGGATGTGATCGTGACCGCCACATCGGCTGCGGGAAAAACCGTTTTGGATATTACCAAGGTCAAGCCGGGCTGTGTGATCACCGACGTCGCTCGCCCTTTAGACCTGTCTCCAGAGGATGTTGCCAAGCGGCCAGATGTGTTGGTGATTGAATCCGGTGAGATCAAGCTGCCGGGTGACGACGTGAAAATAGGTAATATCGGCCTTCCCCCGCAGGTGGCCTATGCGTGTCTTGCCGAAACGATTGTGTTGGCCCTTGAGGGACGCTATGAAATCTTTACCATCGGACGCAACATCGAATGGGAGAAGGTGCGGGAAATCTACCGCCTGGGGCTCAAACACGGCATGGGGTTGGCGGCTATCTCCGGCGTCAATGGCATGTTTAGTGACGAGGACATTGCCAGGGTCGCTGAACAAGCGCGGTTGAGCCGGGAAAAACAGCAATCCGAAACCTCAGAAGCGGTCATTTCATAAAATTGCAAGTGTCGAAATTTCATGGGGGTAATTTCTGTGGAATTGACAGAATCACGCGCTAATTGCTCAGTTGGGGTTGCCTCTACCCACCGATGTAAAAGGGTTTGACGTTCGGCTATAGGCGCTCTTTCCCCGCAAGCATCAAGGAATGCTCGCATTGCTTGCAGTGCCGGAGAATTGGGTACTCTTCGTGATCGGCGCACGGTCTATACCTCGCTAATCCTTGTTGTGCTCATAACGCTTGCTGGTGTTCTATCCAACCGAATCAACCCCAAGAGACAGGCACGCCTGTTGTATGGCGCAAGATATCCACAGGGGCGTCTCGGAGCGTTGTTCTGTCATAAGTAGAAAAAACGGAATTTATTGCTGTGAGCGTGCTGATGGAAAATAAATCGGGCATGGCCGGATCTGCATTGACAACCACCCCTTGGCCGGCTCTACCGGGTACTCTGAGACGTATCATGTTTTCAAGCACACGCTTGCTATGCTGGCCTATCGTTAGCGGCTGATCTAACAGAAGGCCGTCCTGCTCCCCATGGATAACCAATACACGTCCTGTAAACCGTTTTGACCATCGCCTTATACTTGTCAAGATTTGCCGAAAACCATTACCCGCATTATTTCCATTACCGCGCCATGGGTCTGCATGAGTACAGATCACCACGCCCTCAAGGCGATTCTCCAGGGCGACGGAGAACCCCACATCAAGCCAGTCCAGATTAGCTTTGTTGCGGTAGCTGAAATCGCTGTTGAACGCTTTTCCGCGACCAAGGTTGTTATTGCAACCGACGGTATGTAGGGTTAGGAATAACACGCAGCCGTGCATCCAAAGCACATTCTCCTGCATCTGCTTGTGGTCTCCCTGAGCAGCTTGTTGGCTGAATGCCGAAAGAGTGTTTTCAAGATGCACTGATGTGCCCCAAAAGAGACTTCGTGCCCGTTCTAGGCAGTCAAAAGCGTCTTCAGCGTCGACCCATTCTCGCTCTCCGGGAGTAAAAATTACCGGACAATGAAATTGGTTGAAAAACGCAATGATTTTACGCAGACGTTTTTCGGATTTAGCGACACAAGCAGCGGTATCACCTCCAACGTGTAACACGAAGGGTGGCTGTAGAGCATTTACTGAATCTATCAAATTGGAAAGTCCGAATAATTCCTTGCGGCGGCAAGGTCGAGCGGCCAAGACTACAAACTGAAAAGAGTCATTCATCAAAGTCCCCTCTTGATCTTCTAAAGATCGTGGGCACCCCTGTTTTGGTGATTTATATGAAGGGCGCAGGGTGTGCGATCAACTATGCGCACCCATAATTAATTTGTATTTGACTTTTTTAATTTATTGATTGATTCACAAGAAATTTTTTACCGCGGCGACTTTTCAGTGCTGTTATAGTTTTGCGAAGGTTTTTTGGAGTTTTCTTTACAGGCTGTGATCGGGACAGATGGCCGAGGTTTTCGTCCTTTGTCACAATCCAGAGCTATGCTTATAACGTTGATGCCACCTTAGAGACTTCTATGACTCTGGAATATCTAGGCGAACACCAAACTCGCACCCAATTTGCTGCGCCTTTATACTTGGCGAAAATCCAAGCGGGTTTTCCAAGTCCTGCCGATGACTACCTGGATAAACGGCTGGATCTCAATGAACATCTGATTCAGCATCCCGCGGCGACGTTCTACTGCCGGGTATCCGGCAGCTCCATGGAAGGAGTGGGTATCTTCGACGGTGATTTATTGATCGTTGATCGCGCCATCAAACCGCGCAACGGCAGTATCGTGGTGGCTAATATTGATGGCGAGTTGGCCTGTAAAATCCTCGACATGACCCATCGGCAGCTTCTGTCATCCAATGACGATTTTCAGCCCCTCCCAATCGGTGAAAACTGCGAACTGTTCATAGAAGGGGTGGTGATTCACTCGATTCGTTCTCACCATGTTTGCGCTGGTTGATGCCAACAGTTTCTATGCGAGCTGTGAGCAGGTCTTTCGACCCGATCTGCGTGGCAAACCGGTCGTAGTGCTTTCAAACAACGATGGTTTTGTCGTAGCCAGATCACCAGAAGCGAAAGCTCTCGGCATCCGGGATCTGGAGCCGTTTTTTAAGATTGAACGCCTGCTACGTAGACACAAGGTCACTATCTTCTCATCCAACTACCCTCTGTACGGCGATCTTTCAAACCGTGTGATGTTCACATTACGCGAATTCAGTCCACGGGTAGAGGTTTACAGTATTGATGAGATGTTCCTGTCGTTCGATGGCATGTCGCTTGATCTGGACCACTATGGGCACGACATCAAAACCCGCCTCTGGAATCACGTCCGTATGCCCGTCAGCATCGGTATTGCGCCCACCAAAACCTTGGCGAAACTGGCTAACCGAACCGCCAAGAAAGTTCCTAAATTCAATGGCGTTTGTGTCCTGGATGAACCCTACAAATGGCAATGGGTACTGCACCGTGTGCCGGTTACCGCCGTTTGGGGTATCGCGAAGCGTTTGGCCGCTCGCCTGGAAGATCTCAGTATCCGAACGGCTTGGGACTTAGCGACCGCTCACCCGAAAGTTGTTCGCAGTAAAACGAATGTCTGTGTAGAGCGGACTATTGCCGAGTTGAACGGTGTCTCTTGTCTTGCGCTGGATGAAGTGCCGTCAGCGAAAAAGCAAATTTACTGTACGCGATCGTTCGGCAACAAAGCCACGAGTCTACAACCCGTCCTTGAGGGGCTTTCGTTATATGCCGCAAGAGCCGCTGAGAAGCTGCGTGTACAGAAACACCTTGCGTTGGCCATCCATGTATTCATTCATACCTCGCCTTTCAAACCTAATTTTCATTCCGCTGGTGATATGGCCCAGTTGCCCTACCCCACGGATGACACCAGAGTCATTACATCAGTCGCCAGGCGAATAGGGACTAAGCTCTTTAGAGAAGGGCACGAGTACCTGAAAGCAGGGGTTGGGCTGATAGAAGTCATCGACAAACGCTACTATCAGTACGACCTGCTGCATCCCGGCCAATCGCAGCAAGCCGACAGGCTGATGGCGGTCATTGACCGGATAAACCGCCGCGAAGGGCGGAATACGATATTTCTAGCCGCTCAAGGCGTCAGGACGCCATGGTATATGCGGCAACAGTTCACATCGCCCCAGTACACAACCCGGTGGGCTGATATTCCAAAAGTGCGCGCTTAACCAGATATTTGGAAGGCCTATCCG
>JAZBPA010000251.1:0-6159 GCA_036351435.1 Candidatus Competibacteraceae bacterium | reverse complement strand
GACAACCAACTCAATCGGTGATTTGATCAAGCTGCCCCGGTTTTCCAGTGCCCAAAATGCCTCGCTCAGTAAAATCTGACGCAGTAGCGGTCGAATCTCGTAACCGGATTCGCGGAATGATTTCGCTAACCGCTTAACTTCCTTGGGGTCAGGCTCGGGCGAGATAAACTCGCGCCACAGTTGTTCGACAATGAACTCCGCGGTGCGAGGCTTTTCGAGCAGGATAGCAATGATGGCGTCAGTGCCGAAATGCCCGGTGCGACCGAGAAAGTTCTTCTTGCCGTCATCGTGCTGGCGGGGTTTGAAGCGAACAACTCCATTGTTACGATCCAGCTGCCAACCGGTCAAAGCCCGGGCGGCATCCTTGATGTCCGCTTCGGTATAGTGGCCCTCCCCCAGGGTGAATAACTCTAATAATTCACGAGCAAAGTTTTCGTTCGGCTTTTGCTTACGGTTGCGAGCACCATCTAAATAAATCAGCATGGCCGGATCGATGACGATACTGCGCAGCAACTCGGCGAAGTTGCCCAGCGCATGGCGACGCAGTAGTTGATGCTGGTGCATCATCAACTGGGGTGATCCAACTTTTTTGCGTAGTTCGGACGTGAAGTGGTTGTGCCAGAACAGAGTCATGCGCTCGATCAACGGTGCGTGCCCGTCCAGCATCCGCTGGTACCACCACGCCTTCAGTTCGATTTGCCATTGTCGTCGTTGGCGCCCGTATTCACGCGACCTGGCTTTGCGCTCAGCCTCGGGTAGGGTTTTTAGCGATTTTCTGTCCAGGAAAGGCCGCTGATCGGCCCAGTCGGGCAGCGCTTGATCGGTCGGTTCGGCATTGAGTAGGCGGTCGATTGACTGTTCCCGGTTCAGTAACACGAAAGCCGCCACATCCGCCGGGCGCGCACCGAAACCGGTACGGTCCAGCAGATGCCGGATATCTTCAATATCCATTGCGCCGGCGCGCAACGTGGAAAAAGCGAGCAAGATTAGAAGAGATTGCGGCAACCAACGATACATAGCGTTAATACACCTCTTGTAGCAGTCAGCGTTGCGTATCAACGTTAATCCTACTCCTGTACGCTACAAAACCCCCGATCTGCACTAAATTCCCTTCATGTTGCTCAGAAACGCAGGCGCGGAATCCAAACCAAGCATTGCCCGATAACTACTCCATTGTCATCTGCTTGATCTCTGGTCAGACCTTTTAATTAACTCATGTGCATACAAAGGTTTTTAGATGCTTAAGGGGTATCTTTTGAGTTTGGTTATTGCGAGGTTTCGCAGGATTTGTTTCACGATTCGAGTTGCACACCGTCAGTAGGAAATCGTTTATCAAATGTATATACCGTTGGAGTATCACTCGAACGAGCAACGGCCCAGATCAGTGCGTCAGCAAAAGCAACCCGTCCCGATGGTTGGCACAGCAACAGCGCTTCAAAAACCGTGGTTTTATCCAGAGCGAAAAGTCGAATATTGGTACGCTGCAATAAAGCAATTAGTGCATCCACGACGGCAGCGCGTGGCATTTTGTAAACGGATATCAACACATAAGCCACCTCCACCAACACGACATCGGTGATATGCAGTGCTATCGTCGAATCAATGATATGCGCCGCACGATCAGCTAATTTTGGTGGATCACCCGTGAGGTAGCGCACGATAACACTGGTGTCTAACAAACCGCTCAAAATTCAGAGTTCCGATTCGTCCAACGGGTTTTCAATGATCGCACTCCAGGCTTTTGTTCGTGTGCGGCGCAACGATGGGTCAAGTATTGATTGATTGACATGCTGCGCCAGACATCCTTTAAGCGAGCGGTCATGCTTCGGTGGAATAAAGTAAATTTCCACATGATCATTCACTAAACGCTGGATGGTCATCCAGCCTTGTTCAATTCCGAGTTGTTCTCTAATGGTTTTAGCAATCACTACCTGGCCTTTGGAACCAACAGTATGGCTCATAAGATGACTTTTCCGCGCAAGTTGGTTCTAAAGTGACTTAGTATAACTTAATTCGGTAAGTTATACTCTATGAAATGATTAAACTTCTCTTTCCCAAATCACATGAATTTCGGTAAGGAATGAACTGCATAGATCCTGCAACCTCATCGCCTCGTCGAATTGGTTTTTCGCCATGTCTGATGGGAGGTTCAGTGGTGCAGAAGCAGTGCTAATGAGTCTAATATAATGCGCGAACCCTGGTGAAAGGAGGCAACCTTGGTTCATCGAATGACTGTTGCTTGACATTAGGAGCCCCGAGAATGGCGACGATTTTACGTGAACCCCGCTTAACGCTAGCCAGCGGCGACCGTCTCTCGCGGGCGGAATTCGAACGGCACTATGCCGAGACGCCATCACACATTAAATGCGAATTGATTGACGGAGTCGTTTACATGGCCTCACCGCTGCGTTACGAAAGCCACGGCAAACCCCACGGTAAAATCATAGGTTGGTTGTTCGTTTATTCCACTGCGACTCCGGGCGTGGAGCTGGCCGATAACGCCACGGTGCGATTCGATCTGGACAGCGAAACTCAACCCGATGCTTTGCTGCGACTCCTGCCGGCAGCCGGCGGTCAATCCCGCATCAGTGCCGATGATTACGTCGAAGGTGCGCCTGAGTTGATTGTTGAAATCGCCGCCAGCAGCGCCGCTTACGATCTACATGACAAATTACGGGTCTACCGTCGTCACGGCGTTCAAGACTATGTGGTGTGGCGTGTGCACGACCAGGCTTTGGATTGGTTTCATTTGCACGAGGACCGGTATATTCCCTTGCAACCTAATCAGGCGGGAGTGCTCGAAAGCCACCGCTTCCCTGGCCTGAGACTCAAGGTGGATGCGTTGCTGAACGACCGGATGGACGAGGTGCTGGCTGAGTTGCAAAAAGGCCTGGATAGTACGGAACATGACGTTTTCGTCGATAATCTAGCCGCAGCGCGGCGTCAATCGACATAAGTGTGTGATAGTCTGAGGGTGCTATCTTGGAGATAGGCTTGACTGAACCAGTGCCGCCGCGCGAAGGGAAGGGACGAAAACCGTAAAAGGCGTCAGCTTCGTCGACGGCATGATCGGACCCCATGCTTTGAGACTGAGTCATTGCCCGTCGCATGACAACTCTGACCGTGGCGAAAGGCCGTCGGTTTCTCGCTGAGACCATTCTGGAGTAGGGCGTTGTTTTTCAAGACCTCGTGACCCGGATTCTGGATTCAACCCCATCTGCATCACAAGGCACAACTTTTGGCCTGCCTCTGGTGGAATATCCAACCTTCATCCCCAATGCTGTTTCGATCTGAGCCTTGAATCTGTCATTGCCCAGTGGCGTACCCGTCTGCAAGGCATTACGGATCATGGTGACTTCATCAACATCTCCCGCCTCATTAAACAACCGCCGGTAAGCGCGTTGCCGTTCTATCGCACTGGCTCCCAATGACAGGTACTCCTGGTGCGGTGTCACAATGGCATTGCCATCGCCGGAGGCATTGGCAACATAGCTTGACCAGCGATACTCGGCCGGATGGTCTACCATCCCCGCTCTGACGGGATTCATCTCGATGTAGCGCATGCAAGTCAACAAATACCCGGAAGAGTCGACCAAACTCGCTTTATAGCGCCCCTCCCATAACGATCCGTGCCGGTGATAGGTCGTATTGATGTAACGCACGTAATGCCGCCCGATCGCCTGAAACAACAAACCGACCGACTCCTTGCGTTCCGGGGTCAGCAACAGGTGGATGTGGTTGGTCATCAATGCATAGGCATGGATAACGCAGCCATGCGCCTCCGCTGCCTGCCTCAGGCGTTTCAGATATTCGAGATAGTCAAAATCGGCAAAGAAGACCGCAACGCGATTATGACCACGCTGGACGACATGCACCGCCATACCGGGAACATGGAATCGGGGTTTTCTCGGCATCGCGAGGCCCCCTTATTTGAGAGGGTGGCGCACACGCAACCCTTTGAAACGCCTGAAACCCTTGTCGGTCGTCACCCAGTCACAATCCCACTCTAATGCTAAGGCGGCATGATAGGCATCCGGCACATCGTTCCCCCGCGCAGCCGTCGCCTGAAGACAACGCAAGAACAATGACCAATGCGCACCACCGGGAGCGAAACGTATCGCATGCTCCTGTGAGCGGATTTGTTCCACAAAAGCCATCGCCGCGTCCAAGGGGCTTGGCTTCTCGAATACCTTTGGATGCGTCACCACCCGGATGAAGCCGCTCAACACCAATTCCGAAATGCCATACGCCGTTTGTGAACCAATGACCCCTTCCAACCACTCCCGGTAGGCAAGGTGGTCAGGCACATCCTGCCGATGGGCATAAACCAGAACATTGACGTCCATCAGCATCATGGGAGCGCATCATCCATGATGTCCAGCAACGAAGCGGTATTATCCAGATCCACACCGGGCTTCACGCCATCACCCGACACGGTGACCAGATGCACAGGCGTGCTAACCGCCCTGGGTTTGGCCAAGGCCTCCCTCAAGGCATTTTCGACCAACTGCGACAGGGGAACATTCTCATCCAGTGCTCTGTGCTTGGCAGAGATAAGTAATTGATCATCCAGATTAAAAGTTGTACGCATTGCCAGTGCTCCTGAGCATGAAATAGCTGGTGAACGTAGCACTTGAAGCATATTACGTCAATACGCCCTTATAATTTTTGGTCTGACCCCTTTTGAGCAGTTCATACCAAGCGTGCAATGCGATGGATTTGTCGAAGTTCTGGTCAAATACCGTCCGTGCATTGGCTCCGTGTTGCATCACTAGCGCCGGATCGTCCCGGTAGCGCAGGATGGTTTGGATCAACCCCGCATCATCGCCCGGTTCGATCACTACTCCACAATCCGCTTGTTTGATAATGCGGGCGATTTCCCCATCCGGGTCACCGATATAGATCGCTGGCCGCCCTGCTGCGGCTATGCCATAGAATTTGCTCGGTACGATTAAGCCTTCCAGTTCTGGACGTAACGAGATCAGATGGACATCAGCCACACCCAAGCTTTCTTGCAGTCGCTCGCGGGGTTGATAGGGTTGGAATTGGATATTATTTAGATGCCTGTGTTGTGTTTCGGTTTGCAGTGCTTGACGGTGATGACCACCGCCGATGAATAGGAATGTTGGGGAGGGAAGAGGAGGGGAGATGTGAGAAGGGAGGGGTGAGGGGTGAGAACCACAGAGCTGTTCCATGGCGTTTAACAAGGTTTCGAATTCATGCGCCCGGCCCATGTTGCCGGAATAACCGATGACGAATTGGTCTTCCAGACCCCACTCGCGGCGCAGGGCGTTGTCTGACACTTCGATAGGCCGGATAGCGGTGCCGTCGGCCCAGTTTTGGATCACACTGATTTTGTCATCCGGTATGCCTTCCGCCTTCAGGCGTTGGGCCATTCGTTCACCGATAACAACATTCTTGGTCGCCCGCTGTAAGGACGCATTGCGTAGGGCGCACAATAAACGGCTTAGCGTCCCCGTCATGCCGCGCACCTTCAATCCTGTCGCGACTTCAGGGAATAAATCCTGCAGCCAATTCAGCAACTGTGCACCGCGCAAGCGGGCAGCCCATGAGGCCACTACCGAAAGTAACGGCGGATCGGTTTTGGCGACAATTACGTCGCCACGCCTCAGCAGGCGCAATAAGCACCAGCCTGTGCTCAGATAAAAGGATAGATAGTCCAGTGCCCGTCCGGCCAGTCGGGATCGCCCAAAGCGGCTGGTCCAGACTCGGTGAATGCGAACCCTATTGATGGTCTCAATAGAATCCAAGCGAGCATTGGGGTCGTCATAACACTGCCGACTGGTGATAACATGAACATCCAGGCCCTGATCAGCCAAGAAAAAAGCCAGATCGGTGAGGATCTGGCTTGTGGCAGAGTGGTCTGGGTAAAAGTAGCGGTTGATGAATATGATTTTCAAAGCGTTAGAGACACAACCTCAGACGTTAAAGATGCTTGATCTCGATTCTCCTGCGATCAAGTTAATCTGCGAGGTATTGCGCAATCACACCGCAGCGTGGCCACAAGAGGCTGGCGAAGAGTTTGAGGCGCTGTTCTTAACCCAAAGCGCCGGTCATGGTGTGCAGGCGCTACTGTATTATCAGCTTAAATCCCGATCTGAATGGCTAACTTGGCCGGCCCGATTGCGGGAATCCTTG
>JAZBPA010000250.1:0-4726 GCA_036351435.1 Candidatus Competibacteraceae bacterium | reverse complement strand
TAACTCTATCTTAGCCTCTAGCCCCGCGTCAATGTCGAACTTGGGTGCACCATCATTTCTTACCAGCGCCAACCGATGAGCGTATCCGGCCTATGCCAAAGGTTCAGCGCGCCCTTTTTATACTCGACTACGCGTGGATCTGATCCTCGCTGGCCATTTACATCGGGCTTATGTGGGCAATTCGCTGGATATTTATTCCGGTGAAGACCGGGAGCAAGGCATTGTCATCGTTCAGTATTGAACTTCTACTTCACGGCGTGGGAGGGGCCTGGAGCGGGAAAATACCCTGGATGATAAGCACATTGATATTTGGGTTAAAACCAACGTTCACGTCATCAGGGGCAATATGGAACCCCAAGACTCAGTTGGACGCCAACCATTCGCTGATAGCCCGTTCGGCATCCGCCAAAGCATCGTCTATCGATGTATAGGGTTTATCGCTCTCCCAGATCATGCCCCCCGGATCGATCACTCTGATGAGAGAACTGCTGTACTCGTCAGAGCCAATTTCGATCCGATGTTCGGGCTCGTTGACCCAAGCTGCGATACTCGGATAACGTTCTTCAAACGATTCCGCCATGAGAAATCAACTCAACCTTTGTCCGCAGGACTCAAGGGTAGTCCTTGGCTTCGGCTAGGTAACGAAAGACCGTACGACGGCTGACCGCCATGGCGTTGGCGATCTCGGACACCGTCAACCCTTGATCATGCAATTCCTTCACCCGCACCGGTCGTGCTTTCGTTGTCCCTCTCCGGCGGCCTTTGTAGACATCGTTCTTTCTGGCCACCTCAATACCAGCCGCTTGGCGTTCGCGCCGATACTCCAACTCGATCTCCGCCAGTCCGAACATGACACTGGCGAGCATGTGGCCGACAGGGCCGCTCAGATCGATTTGCTGGGTCACTGCAACAACGCGCACCCCACGCTCGCACCAATCGGCCAGTAAATTCATACCATCACGCAGCCGACGGGAGAGGCGATCGAGCTTCCAGACCACTACTGTTCTAATATTGCCCTCGAAGAGGCCTTTTTGCATTTCGTCGAAAGCCAACCGGTGAGTGACGGTACCGCTTTCTTTATCCTCAAACCATCGCACAGTAGCCATATCGATAGCGTGATTGCGTAGCCAGCGCTCGATTTCCGCCTTTTGGCCGTCATTTTTCTGATGCCGCGTTGAGACGCGACAGTAGCATGCAATGATCGCCATGTAATCAAGCATCCTCCTGGGCCTGCGGTGTGCCAAATAGACTATAGTCATTCTGGCAGTCTTTTGCCACCATTCAAGTCGTTGATTTTTCGAGGCCGAGCAGAGGTTGTCCAGGTGGGAACCCTATTTGTCACACGGGGCGGTATGACATGATGGAGGAAGTCACGCAATGAAACGGGATTGGCAAGCCGATGAGTTGGCCGAGCACTGGCTTTTGATGCCGGGCGAAAAACGACTCGTGCAGGAGAAGCGAGGTTCCGCCCAGCTCGGGTTTGCCGTCCTGCTCAAGGTGTTCCACTATCAGGGGCGCTTTCCGAAATCCGCACGGGAAGTACCGAAAGTGATCGTCGACCACCTGGCCCGACAACTGGGAGCAATGCCCGACGTTTGGCGAGAGTATGACTGGCAAGGGCGTACGATCAAGTATCATCGCGCCGAGATTCGCAAGTTGCTGGGTTTTCGTGAAGCCACCGTCGCCGACGGCAAAGCGCTGGTGGAATGGCTTTGTGAGCAGTGTCTATCCCACACGCGACGGCTTGATCACATCGAATCCGCGGCTTACGAACGGCTGCGAGAGCTCCGGATCGAACCCCCCACCTCGGATCGCTTCAGGCGCCTGCTAAGATCGTCCTTGGCTGTCTTCGATCAGCGCTTTTGCGCCGCCATCCACCGATCCCTGTCGTCGGCGACGCATACCCGGCTTGATGCCTTGTTGGATCCTGCTGATGAGGCCGTCGAGGTCGCAGACACCTCGCCGGTGGCGGGCCGTACCGTGTTGCAAACGTTGCGCGCTGATCCCGGTCCAGCCACACTTGATACGTTGTTGGAAGAAATCGCCAAGCTGAAACCATTGCGGGCGCTCGATTTACCGGTGGGGCTGTTCAGCGACGTCTCGGCCAAGGTGCTGCTAGCGTACCGACAGCGTGCGGCGGTAGAAGAACCGTATGAGTTACGTCGGCATCCACCGGCTTTGCGGATCACGCTGCTCGCGGCCTTCTGCCATTGCCGGACTCGGGAGCTGACCGACACCCTGGTGGACTTGCTGATCACCCTGACTCACCGCATCGGTGCCAGAGCTGAGCGAAAAGTCGAAAAGGAATTACTTGAGGATTTGAAGCGTGTCAGCGGCAAGACTGGCTTGCTGTTTCAGTTGGCCGAGGCCTCTCTAGAACGACCTGAAGGCACGGTCAAGGAGGTGATTTTCCCGGTAGTGAACGAAGACACCCTCAATGCCATCGTCAAGGAGTGGAAATCGACTGGCCCGCTTTACCGGAGCCGAGTGCAAACCCGGATCTGCAGTTCGTATCGCTCCCATTACCGTCGCATGTTGGCACCGTTGCTCGATAGTTTGGCGTTTCGTTCCAACAACGACTGCCACCGTCCGGTCATTGACGCGTTGACGTTGCTGAAACGCCACCTCGGTAGCCGGGTTCAATATTATCCGGCCACCGAAACAGTGCCGATCAACGGGGTGGTGCCGAACGCCTGGCACGAGGCGGTGGTCGAGCAGGTTTCCGCCGAGCAGCCGCGCATCAACCGGCTCAACTATGAGATCTGCGTATTACAAGCGCTCCGTCAGCAGCTGCGCTGCAAAGAGATTTGGGTCGAAGGGGCTGATCGCTACCGAAATCCGGATGAGGATCTCCCCGATGATTTCGAGCAGCAGCGTGAAAGGTATTACAACAGACTTGGACTGTCGCTGGACGCCGATGCCTTCATCGCACAGCTCAAACGGGAACTCGACGATGAGCTGATGGCGCTGGATCGTAGCATGCCGTCCAACCCCGATGTCGAAATCCTTACCAAATCCGATGGCTGGATCAAACTCTCACCGTTGCTGCCACAACCCGAGCCAGCACACCTACTGGCGTTGAAGACCGACATCGCCCGACGCTGGCCGATGACGAATCTCCTCGACGTGCTCAAGGAAACGGATTTACGCGTGGGCTTCACTCAGGCATTCCACAGCCCCACGATGCGCAAGCATCTGGATCGTGCCGAACTGCAGTATCGCATCCTGCTGTGCCTCTATGGGATCGGGACCAATGCCGGCTTGAAGCGCGTTGCCGCCGGTCAGAACGGCGTCTCGTACCGGGATCTGCTCTATACTCGGCGCCGTTTCTTGAGCAGAGAGTCTCTCCGTTATGCCATCGCCGAAGTCGTCAACCGGACTCTGCAAGCCCGCTTACCGCAGTTCTGGGGCGAAGGCACTACGGCTTGTGCCTCGGACGCCCGGGGATTCGGCGCCTGGGATCAGAACCTGATGACCGAGTGGCATGCGCGCTACGGTGGTCCCACGGTGGCAGTCTACTGGCACGTGGAACGCAACTCGGCATGCATCTACTCGCAGCTCAAGACCTGTTCGTCGTCCGAAGTCACTGCCATGGTCCAGGGTGTATTGCGCCATTGCACGCAAATGGAGATCGATCGCCAGTATGTGGATAGCCATGGCCAGAGCACCATCGGATTCGCCTTTTGCCGGCTGCTCGGTTTCGATTTACTGCCACGGCTGAAAGCCATCCACAACAAGCGACTCTACCGACCCGAGGCGGGGCGGCTGGAGGCTTATCCCAACCTGCAGCCAGTCTTATCGAAACCGATCAACTGGGCACTCGCTCATCGGCAGTATGACGAAATGGTCAAGTTCGCCAGTGCGTTACAATCCGGTACCGCGGATGCCGAATCGATCCTACGGCGGTTTACCCGCAACAACCTCCAGCACCCGACTTACAAAGCACTGTCGGAATTGGGCAAGGCGTGCCGCACGATTTTTCTCTGTCGCTACCTCCGTTCCCCGGCGCTGAGGCGCGAAATCCAAGAGGGTTTGAACGTCATCGAGCACTGGAACAGCGTCAACGATTTCATTCTGTTCGGCAAAGGGGGCGATATCGCGACCAATCGACGTGAAGATCAGGAGCTGACGATACTGGCACTGCACCTACTTCAGAACTCCCTGGTCTACATCAATACCCTTATGTTGCAGCAGGTTCTGGTGGAAGATGACTGGGAGAATCGCTTGACCGAGGAGGATTTCCGCGGCCTGAACCCGCTGTTCTATGCTCATGTGAATCCCTACGGATCATTCCACCTCGATATGAGTACCCGGCTGGGAATCGAGGGGGTTGCGCCATCTTGAAATCCATACCTCGGAAACCGGTATCATCGGGATTCACAACGGATCGCCGTGCTTCATTGCCTGAGAGACTTCCTTGAGAAGATCGGAGATTTCAGCGATATCGTCCATGACTTCCACCGGCGCACCGCCTTGCACCGCCAGATTGCGAATCAGTACCACCAGCGGTTCCATGCGCTCCAGATGCCGTACCGTTTCCCAACTCATCGCCTCGTCGATGTGAAACAGCACTCTGTCCCAGCCATCGAAGCCGGCATGACCCACGACCGTCGTGCGTAAACATTCCCAAGCTCCCTTCAAGTCCGACAGAATCGTCTTTTCGTAGCTCGGGGGTTCAGTGAAAAAAGTCATGACATTCGGGTAGCAAACAGGGTGCACAGAACTC
>JAZBPA010000249.1:0-3154 GCA_036351435.1 Candidatus Competibacteraceae bacterium | reverse complement strand
GCCGATCTCCCGAATGGGCACGAGCTGCCCGGCAGTTTGTTCCGCTAGGTAGGTCATGGCTAAAATCGCGTATTGACAGGCTTTGCTGAAGAGCACAATCGGTTCCAAATAAAAGAATAGACGGTCTTTAATTCATTAGTATATGATTGTGATTATCCTTATCTGCCCAATTAATACCCAACAGCTTGGGCGAAACATCATAACTATTAAGGATATAGCACTTGATCGAGCCTGTCGAACTACAGGACCTCTGGTTAGCCGCCAGTGCGGGAGCCTTAATGATCCTGAGTGGTGCGCTGTACGCACTCCTTTTCGCCTGGTCGCGCATCTACCGTAAACCTCGGTTGATGCCGGTCGCTTACTGTGCATACGGCTTACTGGTCCTGTTCGTCGCGATACTCGCCGAAACCCTGCATCTGGGTGGATTCTGGCAGCTTATCGTGGCCACCCTGTTAGTCGGCTATCTGCTGGCACCGCATGGTATCTGGCATCTGTGTGTCGGCACCCACGGCGAGGCCGAGCCAACCACAATCCCTTCTCATCAGTCCCCAACCGCAAGCGGAGGACAGCGCAATGACGATGACCCCCTGGTGGGCTAGTGAAAGCCTATGGCGCAAGATGGCGATCTGGGTCACGGCATTCATGGCCGTGGTGTTGATTTTCCTGACTTTTGATACCTTGGCAAAGATCGATGTAGGCAGCGAGCGCGTCCCAGCCTACAGCGTGATCAACCAGCGTATCCATTATAAATTCGATCGCCAGCGCAATAGGCAAATGCCGGTAATCGGCAGCGAAGCGCCTCTGTTTGGCAAAGCGCTGAGCGAAGCCGAGGCCGAAGCGCTGGTCACCTTGGGCAAGACCACCGTGCAAGCCAAGAACTGCATGAATTGCCATACCCTGTTAGGCAATGGCGCTTATTTTGCGCCCGATTTGACCAAAGCCTGGCTGGATCGTGCCTGGGGTTCGGAAGCGGTGCGTGAGTCCTTGATGCTGGCGTTTTTACAAGACCCTGAAGGCAATGCCCGCACCTTCGGCACTGGCCGTAAGATGCCCAATCTAGGTATCACCGAAGAGGAAGCGAAGGGGATTGTCGCGTTCTTGAAATGGATGTCGTCCATTGATACCAACGGCTTCCCGCACAACTTTAAATCGATTGCGCAGGAGGAAACGCCATGACGGTCGGTGTATTGGATAACGCCCATCTGAACGGTGGGCAACAGCTGGCGGTGAAATACTTCTGCGTGTCGATCGTGTTGCTGGTTGCTCAGATGTTATTCGGCTTGTTGGCCGGTCTTCAATACCTGTGGCCCGGCTTTCTCTATAACATCCTGGATTTCAGCGTAAACCGGATGGTGCATATCAACGCCATGATTGTGTGGATGCTCTATGGGTTTATCGGCTCAATTTACTGGTTGTTGGAAGATGAAAGCGGCACCACCATCGTCGGTCTCAAGTTGGGTAATTTATCTTTTTGGGTGTTGACGGGAGCCGTGACGTTGGTGGTACTGGTCTATCTGTTCATTCAGAGCGGGGCGGGCCATTGGACCAGCCTCTGGTTTATCAATGAGGGCCGCGAGTACATTGAAGCGCCGCGTTGGGCCGACATTGGTATCGTGGTTTGCGTGTTAATTTTCTTCTTCAATGTCGCTGCCACCTTCATGAAAGGTCGCTGGAGTGGAATTTCCGGTGTATTGGTATTGGACTTGATCGCGCTAGCCGGTCTCTATCTAGCCGGCATGTTTTACACCACCAATATCTCCGTCGATCAGTATTGGTGGTGGTGGGTAATCCATTTGTGGGTGGAAGCCACCTGGGAAGTGTTGGTGGGCTGCATTATGGCCTGGGGTTTGATAAAAACTCTGGGTGCCCGGCGCAAAATCGTCACCACCTGGTTGTATATCGAAGTGGCGTTGATGTTTGGTTCCGGCATCCTGGGTTTGGGTCATCATTATTTCTGGATCGGCACCCCGGAATACTGGCTATCCATAGGTGGCTTTTTCTCGGCTCTTGAACCGATCCCGCTGGTCGCTATGGTGGTGCATGCGATCTACGATTCCGGTACTCACCGGTTCAAGAGCACTAATCATCCTGCTCTCGCTTGGCTAATTGCACATGCATTCGGTAACTTCCTCGGTGCAGGCGTGTGGGGCTTTATGCAAACCTTACCGCAGATCAACCTCTACACTCATGGTACTCAGTGGTCTGCTTCGCATGGCCACCTGGCCTTTTTCGGTGCCTACGCGACCATCAACGTCGCCGTATTTTATTTGGCGATCCAAAAATGGCGCGGCAATGTCTGGATGGGCGGTGATTTGCCCGATAAGGGCCGGAAGTGGAAATGGTCCCTGGCGTTACAGTGCATTGGTATGCTGGGCATGACAGTGGCATTATTGATTTCCGGGTATCAGCAGGCATTCATCGAACGTGCTCAGGAGGGCTCCAGCTGGTACGGCTATTTCTTGGCCCAATCACATCACTGGTTTGTGCAGGGCATGGTATGGCGGCAGATTTTCGGGGTGGTTATGGTGGCTGGCGTGGCGCTGATGATTTGGGATTTGCTTACTATCGGCAAAGCTGAAACCCGCGTCGCCGCAGTACCCGGTGGGCGGGATGACTCTGACGAGGGTGACGCCATGGCAGCACCCGCTACCACCTGATGCCGTTGGCAGCAACAGATGAGAAGAAAAGGTTATCGACAATGAAAAGACGACATATGAAGCTGGCAAGTTTGCTGTTAACCATTGCACTGACCGGTATGCTAGGGATAGCGCAGGCGGCGGATGCGGAGGCCGGCAAATCAAAAGCCGCTGTTTGCGCCGGTTGCCACGGTATTAAAGGCATCAGCAGCAATGAAATCTGGCCGAATCTAGCTGGCCAACAAGAAGCTTACTTGGCGATTAAGATGAAGGCTTATCGGGACGGGACTTTGCAGGATCCGCTGATGAGTCCCGTCAGTCAGGGCTTGAGCGATACGGATATAGAAAATCTGGCGGCTTACTATAGTGAGCTAAAGCAGCCTTGTGAGTAACTGAGATTTGGCTTGCCTCCTTCTGCACAGATGGATTGCGGGGGAGGCAGCTGTTTGATCCCTTATTCAATCCCCAAAAACATACTTCAGATCAATTTCCACTTCTTCAAACGGCGGTATTTTTGC
>JAZBPA010000248.1:0-2339 GCA_036351435.1 Candidatus Competibacteraceae bacterium | reverse complement strand
TGTTATGGCGTGTTGAATTTGGGCCATTTATTTCAGCGCATTCAACTCGATTTGATCGGTTACAAAGCATTTGCCTGATTTATCAATCAGATGCGTGTAACGGAAATTACCAAAGAGCCGATTTTTCGAGGAGTTTTGTGAAGCAGCGCTTTACCACAATATAGAAAAAGAAAAGCCGCCGACCCGTTGCGGGATTGGCGGCTTATGACAATGCACGGTGTAGCAATAACGTAAGATTATTGCCTCAGCTTGCAGAATGTCACATCACATGATGGATTTCTTTCGTGGCCAAGTGAAATTCACCGATTCCTGCCCCGATTCTTTAACATCAACATTTTGCTGGTAAGTTTCGCCAAATCCGCTGACTTCTACCTTGTACTGACCCGCCGGAAGGCTAGCATAAAACATTGGGCCATTGGAAAGGACGTCTAGGGTTAGGTAGCCCTGTGCATCATAGACGCGTACAGCAACATTACTCAGGTAATTGCCCCCCTCCTCGACAGCAAAAACCAGATTGAGATTGAATTCATTGGCCATTGCTTTGAGTGCGGCTTGTTCCTGATCACCGATACCGCCACTAATATAAGCGACTTCATTATATTTTTGCGCAACCAGCTCAGTTGCTTGCACAGTAGTAAAAGAGAAACCAGCGATGATTGCCAGCATCCAGAGTTTCTTAGAAATAAATGTCTTCAGCATAGTCAGCTCTCCTCAGAAAATAGCTAGAACGAATTGAACGCATGAAACCCTTTTGAGGTTTATTTTAATTTTGCAAATAATATGCCAGCCCTTGGGGCAATTTAGATGCTACCGCTTTAGCCATAACTAAAATGGCATGTAAATAGCAGACACCGGTAGAATAAATATTATTATTAAGTTTTTTCACCAATAAAGTATTCTAATAGGTGAGCATCTGATGCGACTCGTCGATTTCGCTAACTGGCCAATAGCAACTATAGCCATTGTTTTTGTTGTCGCGACTTTAGTCATTTTTATTACCGGTACGCGTATTACCTATTATGCGGATCGGCTGGCTGACGCAACTGGACTTGGTGAGGCTATGTTTGGGGCGATTTTGTTGGGCGCCACGACATCCTTACCCGGTATCATTACTTCTGTTTGGACAGCTCACTTGGGATATCCCGAACTGTCAGTCAGCAACGCTGTTGGAGGCATTGCGGTGCAAACCGCGTTCCTGGCGATTGCCGACATGACCTATCGGCACGCTAATCTGGAACATGCAGCCGCCTCCTTGGAGAACCTAATCCAAGCAGTATTGTTGGTAACGCTGTTAACCATACCGTTGTTAGCCATGACGAGCCCTGAATTCTCATTATTGGGCGTCCATCCTGCCTCCATTGTGCTTCTAACCGCTTATTTTTGCGGGCAGCGCCTGGTGGCCACCGCGCGCGCTACCCCTCTTTGGAAACCAAAAGAGACCCGCGAAACTCATTTGGACAAGCCGGAGTTGGACCACACCTCAAAAAGTCAAATCGGATGGTTGTGGTTGGGCTTTCTGGTACTGGCTTTATTGTTGGCTATAGCGGGTTTTACGGTAGCGCAGACAGGTATCGTGTTGGCGAATCGAACGGCTTTATCTGAAACTGTGGTAGGCACATTGCTCACTGCGATCGCCACATCGCTGCCTGAATTAGTAACCACCATTGCTGCTGTTCGGCGGGGAGCACTTACGCTAGCTGTAGGCGGCATCATAGGAGGCAACAGTTTCGATGTGCTGTTCATCGCTGCGGCTGATTTCTTCTATACCGAGGGGTCGATTTACCACGCCATCAGTCAACAGCAAGTGTTCATTATTGTGTTGGCACTGTTGCTGACGGGCATTCTTTTGCTCGGCTTATTGCGGCGCGAGAAGAGTGGGGTTGGTAATATTGGATTCGAGAGCGTTCTGATGCTGGCGCTCTACCTCGGTGGTGTTTTGGTAGTAATTGCTCATTAAGCCCGGGCAAATCTGCTTTATGGCCCTTGAGCGGCAGCACGAATCAGGATCGGTAACGGAAGGATGTCATGCTGTTGACTGATCCGGTCATGGAGATAATCCCAAAAGGCGATACTCAGTTTCTGACAGGTTTTCTTTAAGCTCAGGAAGGTGTCCCGTGCTTTGCGGCCCGCTTCACTGCGGGTAGTGGCGCTAATCTTGCGCCGTTTCACATAATCGCGAATATCGTTTTCGCTGAGGTTGTTGTGCAGCGGAATAGCCGGCCGTTCCAGTACCAAGAGTAATTCGGTCTTGTTGTCATGCAGCCGCTTGAGCGCCAGGTTGAGCATCTGCCAGGCGGTCTTCTGGGTGAAGATCTGGTCAAAGCGCTGTTCCAGGATCG
>JAZBPA010000247.1:0-22889 GCA_036351435.1 Candidatus Competibacteraceae bacterium | reverse complement strand
GATCCGATGCGCATGAGCGCATTGCGGCGACCGTAGAACGTCAGAATCTTTGGCATGCGCTGACTCCGCAGATGTTCCGTTTAAAGTCATTATTGTCGGCGTTACGGCAGGCCGAGGAACGCCATCTTCAGGTCACCGATGAGGCATCCGCTATCGAAGCGATGGGTTTGCAACCCCGTTTGGTCGAAGGGCGATCTGACAACATCAAGATCACGCGTCAGGAGGATCTGGCTTTGGCTGAGTTTTATCTGACCGGAGAAAACGGATAAAGTCATGCGAATCGGCCACGGTTATGACGTTCATGCCTTTGGATCAGGCAATTTTGTTGTTCTCGGTGGTGTGCACATTCCCCACAATCAAAGCCTAATCGCTCATTCTGATGGTGATGTGCTGTTGCATGCGTTGTGCGATGCTTTATTGGGCGCTGCGGGACTGGGCGACATCGGCCAACATTTTCCGGATAACGATGCCGAGTTTAAAAACATCGACAGCCGGATTTTATTGCGCCGCGTGATGGGCTTACTGGAAGGACACCATTTTGGCGTTGAAAATATAGACGCTACGATCATCGCGCAGGCACCCAGACTCGCGCCACACATTCCGGCTATGCGCGAACATATCGCAGCCGATTTAGGTATCGGTCCCGAGCAAGTGAATGTTAAAGCCACGACGACTGAGAAATTGGGTTTTGTTGGCCGTCGCGAGGGTATTGCGGCTCACGCGGTGGTTTTGTTGCAACCGCACTAATTAGCCGTTACTTGATCACGCCCACTCAAATCAATCGACACTAATCCGTAATCCCGCCGCCGTCGCGAACGGCGATAAGGTTAAGACCAACGCCAGGATGGCCCCCAATAACGCCAATTGACCGGATACCGGCAAGCCAGCACTCGCAGCCGCTATTGCTGCTGTACCGAAGATCAACACCGGGATATACAAGGGTATGACCAATAAGGTCAGTAACACACCACCCCGTCTTAACCCTACCGTCAAGGCAACACCGATCGCTCCCAGCAAACTCAACACCGGGGTACCCAACAGTAAGGTGAGCGGCAACACCCCAATTCCCTCAGAGGGTAGATGCAACAAAATGCCTAACAGCGGGGATACCAGTATCAGCGGCACGCCGGTTATCAGCCAGTGCGCCAATATTTTCGCCAGCACCAGCAGCGTTAACGGATGAGGACTGAGGAGCAGTTGTTCTAGCGCGCCATCTTCGAAATCAGAGCGAAACAGCCGTTCCATGGATAACAAGGTTGCCAAAAGGGCCGCCACCCAGATGACGCCGGGCCCGATTTCCGCCAGGATTTTAGGGCTAGGGCCGACGCCCAGCGGAAATAAGCTGACTACCAGGATGAAAAACAGAATCGGATTGAGCACTTCGCTGCGCTTGCGAATACCCAGCTGCAAATCGCGCCGCAATACCCCGGCAAAAGCGGACCATGCTTCACTCATTGCAGGCGAAGATGGCGGACGTAACCGTCGTCCAGACCCAAAGTCTGATGACTGGTGATCACTGCTAATCCGCCGGCCTGTACGTGGCTGCCCAGACGTGCTTCCAAATTGGCAATGCCGTCGCGGTCTATGGCGGTGAACGGCTCGTCCAGTATCCACAGTGGGGCGTCGTTTAGCCATAACCGCGCCAAGCCTACTCGTCGTCGCTGACCGGCGGATAGCATGGCCACTTTGGTGTGTTCATAACCGTAGAGTCCGATTTGCTCCAGAGCGGTTTCCAGTGCTGATTCGGTACAGCTATGGCCAGTCAGGGCACCAAAAAAACGCAAATTCTCCAACGGTGTCAACTCCGGTTTGATGCCCGGATTATGACCTATGTACAGCAATTCCCGGTGATAAATAGGCCGACAGACGCGAATGTCTTGACCACGCCAATACACGATTCCTTCCCGTGGTTCGCTTAAGCCGCACAGGATACGCAGCAAACTGGTTTTGCCCGCCCCATTGACACCTTCAATTTGCAGTAGCTGACTGGCTTCCACTTGCACGGTGAGTTCCTCGAACAACGCTCGGCCATCGCGCACGCAGGTCATCGCCTCGGCCGTCAGAGTCGGATCGGTGCTCACTGCACGACCTGATCAATGGTCAGTGCGACGGACTGCATGCCATCAATCAATTCGAGCAATCCTGAAGAGCCCTGCAAATCCCCGACTTGAGCAGTGACGCTACCGGCTTTGGAGATGCGCGCACCGACGATCACTTGCTTGAAACCGGATAATTTCAGGGCTGGCATCATGGCTTGACTGTCATCCAGCACGACTTGTACCGGGAAAACTCCGGCCGGTTGCCGCACGGCAGCCAGCGGCATAGGTGGACCCTCGGCAGCTTTAGCAAAGATAAACAAGGTGTCTTCGGGCGACAGTTGCTCCAACAGATTTGGCGCTAAATCGACAGTCACTTCGATACGCGGTCCGGGAGTAGGTGTGGGTTCTTGAGCTGGAGCCTGTCGTAAAGGGACTGTTGCAGTGCTCGCTTGCGCTTGTTCGGCCATTAAGGCTTGTGCTCGAGCGATACCATTACTCAACAGCTGAGCGCCTTCACTGACGGGATCGCGTAGGGCTAACAGACGTTGCCAAGCTGCTATAGCTTGCTCGTATGAACCTGAATTGAATGCGCCAAAACCGAATAACATCAAGGCACCTTGATGATCGGGCGCGACTTGCAATACTTGCTGAAGTAATTGAGTGCTGGCCTGATTCAACCGCCCATCGTGGGCCAGAATCATCGCTTGGGCATATGCCAACATGATCTGTGGTTGTTGCGAGTCAAGCGCATAAGCCCGATCTAAAACCATTAATGCACCTTGCAATTGGCCCAGCTCCAGATAACTGCGTCCCAACAGATACAGACTATCGGGTTCTTCAAACCCCTCTTGCAACACGCGAGCCTGCAATACTCTGGTGAAATCGGACAGCTGTGACTTCTCCGGTAAAGCGTCGGGTTGATTAATAGCCTGCAGTACCGCGTCCTCAAACTGCGCTTGCACGCTGATCCAGTCTCTGGCTTCACCCCGGTAAGCGGTGAAATAATAAAATCCCAAAGCCAGTGCCGGGACACCCAAAGTTACAATTCCCGTCCAGCGAAACAGCTGCGCATGGCTTGAATTGGTCTGCTGCTGATTGGCGGGAATATCCGTTAACAAGGTGCGTTCCAACTCTTTACGCAATAAGGCGTATTGCTCTTCGTCTAGCCGTCCTTCCTGCTTGTCCAGTTCTAATTCAGCCACCCGTTCCCGGAAAATGTCGGCATTGACCGTATTGCGGGAAACTGCATGCGTCGGACGAGTACGCTGTAAAGGAATCCACACTATCGCACCGGCGGTTGCTACCATGGCCAAGGCAACCAACCAGAATGTCAGCATGAGAGATCATCCTGTCGTTTGCAGCAGTTGATCGTCATCATGGCGCCCAGCGTCCTCCGATCGGTATATCGCCAGCCGCGCCAAAGCCGGTAATGCAGCTATCAGTGATGCAATCATCCCATACACGATTGTTACTGCGATCTAAAAACCACTGACCGCTGCGTTTAACCCCGATCTCCTGGCTAACACCGTCATTGTTCCAATCCCCAACAACCGGTAAATCGCTGGGTGCGCCGAATGGAAAACAGCCGTCTGTTGCACAGCCGTCCCATTGTCGGTTGCCGTTCAAATCCAACAACCAGGTCCCGTTGCGATAGACACCGATGTCGCTGAAGCCGTCGTTATTCCAGTCGCCACTAATCGGCCGGTCGGTGGATGCGCCAAAGGGAATACAACCATCTGTTGCACAGCCGTCCCATTGGTCATTGCCATTCAAATCCAATAACCAAGTTCCTTTGCGATAAACACCGATGTCGCTGAAGCCGTCATTATTCCAATCCCCGCTGACCGGTTGGTCGGTAGGCGCGCCGAATGAGATGC
The DNA here is from genome assembly GCA_036351435.1 of Candidatus Competibacteraceae bacterium. Taxonomy (GTDB): domain Bacteria; phylum Pseudomonadota; class Gammaproteobacteria; order Competibacterales; family Competibacteraceae; genus JAAUQA01. Next base: position 18,973 of record JAZBPA010000247.1, on the reverse strand, counting down.
AACCATCCGTTGCGCAACTATCCCACTGTCGGTTGTCATTCAGATCCAACAGCCACAGTCCATTGCGATAGACGCCGATATTGCTGAATTCGTCGTTATTCCAATCGCCGCTGACCGGTTGGTCGCCAGTTGTACCGAACTGCGCGCAACCGTCCACGCCGCATCCGTTCCATTGCTCATCGCCATTCAGATCGAGAAACCATTGACCGTTGCGGAATGTCCCTACTTTGCCGGTCACTGGGATGGTTGAGCAATGCGTACCTGCAAAGGGGAGGGTATCGGGGGTTATCCGCACATCGGTGGTGTAGACTTGGTCTGCTTCTAGTGCGCCAGGCGAGTCGTAGGTTAATTCCACCATGAAGGCAGTCCATCCCTGTGCCGGTGGCGGAACAAAACCGATGTAAACACCGCCGCCGATGTCCTGCAATTCACTGCTGGTCCAGGCCGGACCGATGGCCTCCAAACGAAAGTCTCGTCCATTGGGATTGGACGCTTGCCAGAGCCGAACGGTGTCGGGCTGAGTAGCGGCTTGTACCCGAATCGAGCCATCGGGTTCGAATGTCCAGCTATACTGGGGACTGTTCTTGCCGTCCAAAATATCGTCCAGCCAGGCAGTCGCCGACAAAATGACATCAATATTTTGCGCATGATCGGTGTTCGGGGTGTAGCGTAGTAGCTTAGGCGCCGGCAGATCAGCGTAATAGAATTGCGAGGAATCGGGCAGGAAGAACTGATCGCCTGCAGAGTTGGCGACAAATTTGGGGAGCGTATAGCGTTCCCGGTAAGCGTAAGGATCGACGATTTGCAACAGCTGTTGACCCGCCGGAGATTGCACCCGGCAAGGCAGATCAAACTCGACGTAATCGTTGAGCGCAGGGGCGTAGAACCCATACGCTTCCCATTGATGCACGAATTGCTTACCAAGATTCAGCATGTCGATGGAAGCCGGCGCAATGGCTCGAACCCGGGCATCCACCGCTGCCGCTAACCATGTCGTCCAGCCCCGTTTGGAACCGCCGAAGACAATAAACTCATCAATATCTACGGATTTGGTCGCTAAAAATGCTTGGACGGTATCCATCGCCCGCACGGCTGCTTTGGTCATAGCCAGATGCACCGGCCATTCTTCATCACCGGTATCTAGATATTTGTCGAAGCTATAGGCCAAAATCTCGTCTTCGGTGCGTTCACGATTGTTCTCGTCGGTAAAGAACAGTGGTTGATTGGGAATCTGTTTGACTACAGCCACTACTGAACCGAGCGTGACGGCGATTGCTGCCAGCGCTTCGTTGGTTTCATCCGGTAGATCGCCGCCGTTGCGGCCACCGTCGATGAGCAGAATCGCCGTTTTGGGGCTGTCGGAGAACAGCACAGCCGGCACGGTGATCATTACATCGTGTTGCCACAGCACTCGATCCACCTCGGCAAGCGTACGCCATTGCTGGGAGGTCATACTGAGAAAGTAAGTTTTGTAGAGCAGATCATCGTCCGAGTCGTAGTCCACAAAATCGAAATTGGCATCAGGTTTGGCGACATAGCGATCCAAAGCCGTTTCTTGCGCAAAGCCGGTGACGAGGAACAACGGGGCAACAACAAACAGCGCATAAATGAGTGGTTTCATGAGTCTTTGTTTGAATCCGCCAGTAAAGTGTTAAGACGCGCCTGTTCCTGTTCGCTGAGGTCGGTGGGACGATTGCGTTGGCGTCGCAGCCAAACGAACAACAACCCAGCCACGATTGCCATGAGCGTAAAAGGGCCAAACCACAACAACCAAGTGAGCGGTTTTAACGGCGGTCGGTAAGTGATGAAATCGCCATAGCGGGCCACCATAAAAGCAATGATGTCGGTGTCACTATGACCTTGCTGGAGCATTTCAAAGACCCGTTGCCGCAAGTCTTGTGACAGTGGGGCATTGGAATCAGCGATATTCTGATTTTGACACTTAGGGCAGCGCAGTTCTGCGATCAATGTGCGAAAGCGCTGTTCTTGTGCGGGATCGTTGAATTCATAGGCATTGATGGCGGCCAAAACGGAGCCGGTCAGCACCATTAACAGCGTGGCCAACACAATTTTCATCCAGACTGCTCCTTGAGTTGTTGGATACGCGGGACGAAATTCTCTTGCCAAACCCGCTCATCCAACGCACCAACATGGCGGTAGCGAATCACTCCATTGGCATCCAGGAGAAAGGTTTCCGGCGCACCGTAAACGCCCAGATCAATGCCGATTTGGCCGGCCTCGTCACTGATATTAAACCGGTAAGGATCGCCTAGCGTGGCCAACCAGCGTAGAGCCAGTTCCCTTTGGTCCTTGTAATTCAAGCCGTAAATGATGATGCCTTGTGCCGCAAGTTGCCGGAGCATGCCATGCTCGGCCTCGCAGGTCGGACACCAGGTTGCCCAGACATTAAATAAGGCGATTTCCCCACGTAAATCATCCGGGGTGACGAAGCGTTGCGGATCGGCCAAAGTACCCGCCTGGAAATCCGGTAAGGGGCGATTGAGTAATGCCGAAGGCAGCAAACTCGGGTCGTTGTCCAGCCCTTGCCATAAAAACCACAGCAATACTAAAAAGCCGCCCAGCGGCAAAGACAGCAACAAGGGTAATCTAAGCTTTGGCGACATGAGCGGTTTCCGCCTTTGCGGGACGGGTCGAGCGTCGTCGGGATAATCGATAGCGGGGATCGCTGACGGCTAGAAAACCGCCGATTGCCATGAGGACCGCACCCAACCAAATCCACCGCACGAACGGCTTGTAATGGATACGCACGGCCCATACGCCTTCGGACAGCGGTTCCCCTAGAGCGAGGTAGAGATCACGGGTCAGCCCGGGTCGAATGGCGACTTCCGTCATCGGCATTTGCTGGACGGTATACAGGCGTTTTTCTGGAGCTAGGACAGTTTCAAGATGACCACCGCTGTCTAAGACCTCAATTTTGGCTTGAGTTGCTTGATAGTTTGGGCCGTCCACATCCCGCAGATTGGCCAAGCGAAACCCATAGGGACCGAGTTGCACCGTATCGTTGAGTTCCATCCTTACATCGCGTTCAACACTGTAGACACTAGTAATAGTGACACCCGTCACACACACGGCCAACCCGATATGCGCGAAAATCATTCCTTTGTAACTGCGAGGTAAATTCAGCAAAGCAGTTCGCCATTGACGTTTATGGGCTAACCGATCCCGGACGTCATAGCACTCAGTGAATACCACCCAGAACACCAAGCTTAGGGATAACGCCACCCAGAACCGTAATTCACCATTCAGTAACCACGGCAAGCAAACCCCTAATGCAACACTCAATAATGCGAAGCGAATCAAAGGTTTCCTAAGCCGAGTGAGATCGTCGCGCTTCCACCGCAGCAAAGGACCGACACCCAACACCAGCAGTAATGCCAACGTCAAAGGCACGAAAAGCGTGTTGAAATAGGGAGGACCTACGGAAATTTTGCCGAATTGCAGCACGTCCACCAGCAACGGAAACAAGGTGCCGGTAAACACCACGCCGCAGGCGCCGATCAGCAAGACATTATTCAGCAACAGGGTGGTTTCCCGCGACACCGGCGAGAATTGCCCCTCGCTGCGGATCGCATCGGCACGCAACACCAGCAAAGTCAGCGCCGCGCCGGTAATCAAGGTCAGCAGCGCTAAGATGAATAAACCACGGGTCGGATCGGTGGCGAAGGCGTGTACCGAGGTCAACACGCCGGAACGGACCAGAAAGGTGCCGAGCAAGCTCAGGGAAAAAGCAGCGATGGCCAATAGGACCGTCCAGGCGCGAAACACCCCGCGTTTTTCCGTCGCCGCCAGCGAGTGAATCAATGCAGTACCGGTCAACCACGGCATGAACGACGCGTTCTCTACCGGATCCCAGAACCACCAACCGCCCCAGCCCAATTCGTAATAAGCCCACCAACTCCCCAGGGCAATGCCGAGGGTTAGAAAGCACCACGCCACCGTGGTCCAGGGACGAGACCAGCGCGCCCAGGCGCTGTCCAATCGACCACTGAGCAACGCAGCAACCACGAACGCGAACGCCACGGAAAAGCCGACATAGCCCATATACAACATAGGGGGATGGACGATGAGACCGAAATCCTGTAACAACGGATTCAGATCCCGGCCATCTAGAGGAAAATCAGGCAACAGGCGGTCGAACGGATTAGAAGTCAGCTGTAGAAACAACAAAAATCCCGTACTGATCAAGCCCATGACGCCGAGCACCCGCGCGACCAAATCCCGAGGCAGGGCACGGCTGAATAACGCTACGGCGACGGTCCAACCACTCAGGATCAACACCCATAACAATAACGAACCCTCGTGACCGCCCCAGACTGCGGAAATGCGGTAATAGAGCGGTAACTGGCTATTCGAGTTCTGCGCGACATAGGCGACCGAGAAATCGTTATTGACGAAAGACAGGACTAGACACAGAAAGCTGAGTGCTAAAAAACCGAATTGTCCGGCGGCAGCCGGTCGTGCAACCGCCATCAAACGCGCATCGCCAACGGCTGCGCCCACCAGCGGGACACCGGCTTGCAGTAAGGCTAGAGTCAGAGCGAGAACCAAAGCTAAATGACCAATTTCCGGCAACATGGCTAATCGTCCTCAGTTGGTGTCAGGTGATGGATTGCCGTGTTGCCACATACCGGCTTGTTTGAGACTGTCAGCCACTTCCGGGGGCATATAGTTCTCATCGTGTTTGGCTAATACCTCTTCCGCTTGCACGACACCCTCAGGGGTGACTCGACCACGTGCTACGATACCCTGACCTTCTCGGAACAGGTCGGGTAGGATGCCTTCGTAGCGTACCTGGATGAGTTCCTGATTGTCGGTGAGCGCGAACTCAACTTGGAGACTTTCCGTTTCCCTCGCGACACTACCGGCAACCACTAGTCCACCGACCCGAATGCTGCGCCCGACCGGCGCTTCACCGGCGGCAATCTGGCTAGGCGAATAAAATAGATTAATATTTTGCTGCAAAGCATAGAGGGTCAAGCTGGCGGCGACGCCTACACCCAAAACAATAATCAGCACGAAAGTTAAACGTTTACGACGAACGGGATGCATCAAAAACCTCACGACCGTCGTTGGCGACGGGTACGTTGTTCCAGATCACGCTTCAATTGGCGATGGCGAAATAGCATTGCCAATATCACCATCCCCAAAACGGCTAGCGTTAAACCGTAAGACAGCCAGACATATAGGGCGTAACCACCCATGTGGAAAAATTCGGACCAACTGGAGAAATTCATGCGCGCGGAGTGTGTTTGTGGCGGTTAGCTTTGAGGTGAAGCATGGGGCTTTAGACTCGGTCACTTAGTGCGCTGGAAGGATTCGATAGTTTCCTTGCACGATGGAGAAATCATAACAAGGGTAAGGATTTCAGCCAACCTGCGGAGTAAAGGTATACTGCCAAAGCGAGTTGCAGCGTACGCTACTTTTGGGCTGTTCGGGAAATCTACTGGCGTGCACCGAGCCGTGATGACTAGCTTTGTTAGTTTTCATGTTATATTCCTGCATCGATTTGAAAATATCCGCTTGGTTATAAGGTGTATAGGCGCCTCACGTCTTGTATAATTATCAGCGGTTCATCGACTTAACAACACATCTCCGGCGAAAGTGGCGGAACTGGTAGACGCGCTGGATTTAGGTTCCAGTGGGGTAACCCGTGAGAGTTCGAGTCTCTCCTTTCGCACCACATCCACTGTTATATCATGAGTATGGGCGTTTTGCTGTGGGCGGCCAGCCGGGCGGTGAATGACTTAGAGGTAATTAAATGCAGATTTCAGTTGAAGAGCTTGATAGTCTCAAACGGCGGGTGACGGTTCAGGTTCCCGCTCAAGACATCGAGCCTAAAGTCAAGGATCGCCTGCTATCCCTATCTCGGCAGCTAAAAATTAAAGGGTTTCGACCGGGAAAAGTTCCGTTCAAGGTTGCCAAGGGGATGTATGGCGCTCAAGTGCGAGAGGAGATCCTGGGCGAAGTGCTGCGCAATACATTACAGGAAGCGTTGCTCGAACGAGAACTGCGTCCATTAGGCGCCCCGCAGCTTGATCTGAAGGATCCTAAGGAAGGCGAAGATTTGGAATACAGTGCGACTTTTGAGGTCATGCCGGAATTCGAAATCAGGGGATTAGATGATCTTACTGTGGAACGTCCTGAGGCGGAGGTCGCTGCAACTGATGTGGACGGGATGATCGACACGCTGCGCCGGCAAAATATCCGTTGGAATACTGTGGAGCGTGCCGCGCAACAAGGGGATCAAGTAACGGTTTCTTTCGAAGGTAAAATCGACGGCAACGATTTTCCCGGTAACACAGGACAAGATATGTCGGTCGTGCTGGGGTCAGGGGCGATGCTGAAAGACTTCGAAGACGCCTTGGTCGGCTTGTCGGCGGGGGGCGCTACCGATTTCGAGCTGACTTTCCCAGCCGATTACCCCATTAAAGAAGTGGCTGAGAAAACAGCACATTTCACGGCCCAAGTCAGCGCTGTCGCCGAATCTGAATTGCCTGAATTAGATGATGCGTTCGTCGCCAAGTTCGAAATCAAGGAAGGCGGTGTTGAGGCTTTGCGCAAGGCCGTTCAAGATAATATGGAACGAGAATTGCTGGAAAGAATCAAAAGCAACGTCAAAAATCAGTTATTAGATGGTTTGTTAAACGCCAATGATATTCCCGTGCCGCAAGTCATGATTGATGCCAACATTGAGCAGATGGCCAGGCAATTGAATCTGCCTGAAATCAATGAACAAAATGCCGAGCAGCTTACCAAACTAAAAACTGAACTCTTCACTGCGCAAGCACAGCGGCAAGCGGCCTTAGGGATCATCGTGTCACAATTAGTGTCGAAAAACGACATGAAGCCTGATGAGGCCCGTGTGCGTACTCATCTGGAGTCCATGGCCTCCACTTACGAAGAGCCCGCGGAGGTCATCCGCTGGTATCAGCAAAATCCCAAAGCATTGGAAGGCATACGGGCCTTGGCTTTGGAAGATCAAGTGATCGATTGGCTGCTTGAGCGCGCTACGGTGACCGATAAGCCGAGTTCTTTTGCAGAAATCGTACAACCCAAGCAAGGCACTACCCCTGATGCAGGGCCGGAGTCGATAGAATGAACAACAGCTACTCTCACAGCGCCGCGGCGACTACTCAGGCGCTCAACTTGGTGCCTATGGTCGTCGAACAAACGTCTCGCGGCGAACGGGCCTACGATATTTATTCTCGGTTGCTTAAGGAAAATGTCATTTTCCTGGTTGGTCCGGTCGATGACTATGTCGCTAACGTCATCGTCGCCCAGTTACTGTTTCTTGAAGCGGAAAATCCGGACAAAGATGTTCATTTTTATATCAACTCCCCTGGCGGTTCGGTGAGCGCTGGTTTGGCAATTTACGACACCATGCAATTTATCAAGCCGGATGTGAGCACCATGTGTATCGGCCAAGCGGCCAGCATGGGGGCTTTATTGCTGTCTGGCGGTACGACGGGTAAGCGTTTTTGTTTGCCCCACTCGCGCATCATGATTCATCAGCCACTGGGCGGCTTTCAAGGTCAAGCCAGTGATATCGATATCCACGCGCGGGAGATTTTACAGGCCCGTGATCGCTTGAATCGGATTCTGGCCAAGCATACTGGACAAAATCTAGAAAAAATTGCTGAAGATACCGATCGTGACAACTTCATGGGCGGTAGTGCGGCGGTGGAGTATGGGCTCATTGATTCCGTACTGACCCACCGAGACGGCGCTTCTTTATTAAAAACGCCGGGTTAAAAACACCAACCAACAGATTTATAAACTATAGATCTGCTCGGTTGGTGGCAGTGGAAGCAAAGGAATAGCCGAACTAATCAGGTTGCGGCTATTATTCAGGGACATGCATTTTATGCTGGCTGACCAACCAAATAGAATAGGCGCTGTTTGGGGTCCTCTTTTCCATTGAAAGAGTGTAGCCGCGCTAACAGTTAACCGATACGGAGATTTCGATGGGTAAAGATCGAAATGGCAAAAGTAGCGACGACAAGCTCCTCTATTGCTCCTTCTGCGGCAAGAGTCAGCATGAAGTACGTAAACTGATCGCCGGTCCGAATGTCTTCATCTGCGATGAATGTGTCGAGTTGTGTAACGACATTATTCGTGAGGAAATGGAGGAAAATGCCCCTGCGGCCAGTAATAAATTGCCCAAACCGCATGAAATTAAAGACGTTCTCAACGAATATGTGATCGGTCAGGAACGTGCTAAGAAAATATTAGCGGTGGCTGTTTACAATCATTACAAGCGGCTCGACTTGCACCATCATCGCCGTGGTGATGTAGAAGTCGCGAAAAGTAATATTCTGCTCATCGGTCCGACAGGCTGCGGTAAAACACTGCTAGCCGAAACCTTGGCCCGGATGCTCAACGTGCCGTTCACGATTGCTGACGCAACGACCCTCACAGAGGCTGGCTATGTAGGAGAAGATGTCGAAAATATCATCCAAAAACTCTTACAGAAATGCGATTACGATGTTGACAAAGCGCAGACCGGTATCGTCTACATTGATGAAATCGACAAAATATCCCGCAAATCCGACAATCCGTCCATCACCCGAGATGTCTCCGGTGAAGGGGTCCAACAAGCTCTGCTCAAGTTGATTGAAGGGACGATTGCATCAGTACCACCGCAGGGTGGGCGCAAGCATCCACAGCAAGAATTTTTACAAGTCGACACAACCAATATTCTGTTTATTTGCGGCGGGGCGTTCGCCGGTCTGGAAAAAGTCATTCGTAGCCGCTCTGATAAAGGCGGTATCGGTTTCTCCGCACAAGTGAAAAGCAAGGATGGCGACAGGGATCTGAGTAAATTGCTGGCTGACGTTGAACCCGAAGATTTGATCAAATACGGCTTAATCCCTGAATTCGTCGGTCGTTTGCCGGTAGTCGCTACTCTGGAAGAATTGGACGAAGACGCCTTGGTACAAATTCTGACCCAACCCAAGAATGCTCTGGTCAAACAGTTCGCCAAATTATTCGAAATGGAAGGCAGCGAAATCGAATTTCGGGATGAAGCGCTAAGCGCTGTTGCCCACCAAGCGATGGAGCGTAAAACGGGGGCGCGGGGATTACGTACCATCTTAGAAAACATGCTGTTAGACACCATGTATGACCTTCCCAGTATGGAGGGGGTAGATAAGGTGGTCATCGACGAATCGGTAATCAAAGGTGAATCCAAGCCGTATTTTGTCTATGAAAATGCTGCGCAACGCCGAGTTGCGTCGTCGGATTGAAGTCACCCTCTAAGTTTGTTAGACGATTGTTATTCAACACCCAATGTCCTTTTGGGTGTTGAATAACTGCATCTCATCCCCACTTTATTATTATCATCAGGAACATCTGTCTTCTTTAATCAGCGCTCAGGGAACGGCTAGCCGCACCAGGCCAAGCTTCTGAAGGAAACTGCTATGCAGCGCTATTCGAGATTCGTTTTACAGTTACCGAGGTTTAAGCTATGCCTACGCCGGTTCTGCCACTCCGTGACGTCGTCGTCTACCCACATATGGTGATTCCCCTGTTTGTCGGGCGAGAAAAATCCATCCATGCTCTGGAACTCGCTATGCAAAGCGATAAACGCATTCTATTGCTAGCCCAGCAGAGTGCGGAGGTAGACGATCCAGGTGTAAAAGACATTTATTCCTTGGGCACGCTGTCGAATATTTTGCAATTGCTAAAATTACCGGATGGCACGGTCAAGGTGCTGGTGGAGGGTAGCCAGCGGGCACAGGTTGAGCAATTCACCGAAACCGACGCCTGCTTTCTCGCCGAGGTTGGTTTACTGGAAACGGTGACCACATCGGATGCAGATCGTGAGACTGAAGTGTTGATGCGCTCGGTCCTCAATATCTTCGACCAGTACGTTAAGCTGAATAAGAAAATACCGGGAGAGGTACTCACCTCGTTGGCCGGAATCGACGATCCAGGCCGGTTGGCCGATACCGTCGCCGCTCATATGGCGTTAAAACTTGAGGAAAAACAGAAAATTCTTGAGATTCTCAAGCCTCGCGATCGTCTGGAGTATCTGTTAGCCCAGGTGGAAGGTGAAATCGACATCTTACAGGTCGAGAAGCGTATTCGCGGTCGGGTCAAGCAACAAATGGAGAAAAGCCAGCGCGAGTACTACCTGAATGAACAGATGAAGGCTATTCAAAAGGAATTAGGCGACCTCGAAGATGCGCCCAATGAGCTTGAAGAATTAGCTAAGAAAATCGAAACCATCGGTATGCCTAAGGACGTTAAGGCCAAAGCCACTACCGAGTTGAACAAATTGAAGATGATGTCGCCCATGTCGGCAGAAGCTACAGTGGTGCGTAATTACATTGATTGGCTGGTCAGTGTGCCGTGGAAAAAACGCACTAAAATCCGTCACGACCTGGCGGGTGCAGAAGCCATTCTGGAAGAAGATCACTACGGCCTGGAAAAAGTCAAAGAGCGGATTTTGGAGTACCTCGCTGTGCAACAGCGGGCAAAGAAGCTCAAAGGACCGATTCTTTGTCTGGTGGGACCGCCTGGGGTCGGCAAAACCTCGCTGGGACGTTCTATTGCCCGCGCAACCAACCGTAAGTTTATTCGCATGTCGTTAGGCGGTGTGCGGGACGAAGCAGAGATTCGTGGCCATCGCAGGACTTACATCGGTTCCATGCCGGGCAAAATTATCCAAAACATGGCCAAGATCGGGGCTAGAAATCCGCTGTTCTTACTGGACGAAATCGATAAAATGTCGATGGATTTTCGTGGCGATCCGTCCTCGGCACTGCTGGAGGTGTTAGACCCCGAACAAAATCACACTTTCAATGACCATTATCTGGAGGTGGATTTTGACCTGTCCGATGTCATGTTTGTTGCCACCGCCAATTCTCTGAATATTCCGGCGCCGCTGTTGGATCGAATGGAAGTCATTCGACTCCCCGGTTATACCGAAGACGAAAAGCTCAATATAGCTACTCGCTATCTGGTCTCCAAACAAATTAGCAACAACGGCTTGAAAGAACAGGAAATCGAGCTCGGTGAAGCACCGGTTCTCGATATCATACGCTATTACACTCGCGAAGCAGGGGTGCGTAATCTAGAACGCGAGATCGCCAAGATCTGCCGTAAAACGGTCAAGGAAATCATGCTTGACCCGGACAGTGAGAAAAACATTGTTACCCCGGAGATGTTGGAGAAGTATTTAGGGGTACGCCGGTTCCGCTACGGTCTCGCTGAAGAACAGGATCAAGTAGGCCGGGTAACCGGTTTGGCTTGGACCGAAGTCGGAGGCGAATTGCTGGTGATCGAAGCCGCACCAGTACCGGGCAAGGGCAAGTTGATTCACACTGGTAAATTGGGCGAGGTGATGCGCGAATCGATTCAGGCTGCCATGACCATAGTGAGAAGTCGAGCGCAAAGCCTGGGTATTGATCCCGATTTCCATCAGCACTACGATTTACACATTCACGTTCCTGAGGGAGCGACTCCGAAAGATGGTCCGAGCGCGGGAATTGGCATGTGTACCGCTCTAGTTTCGGCCTTGGCCAAGGTGCCCGTGCGTGCTGATGTTGCGATGACCGGAGAGATTACTTTGCGCGGTGAGGTGTTGCCGATCGGAGGTTTGAAGGAAAAGTTACTAGCAGCTCATCGCGGAAACATTGGCATCGTCATTATTCCAGAAGAAAACCGCAAAGATTTGGCCGATATTCCGGAAAACATCCTGAGTAAACTAGATATTCGCCCGGTGAGATGGATTGATCAAGTATTCGAGATCGCGCTGCATTCCCTACTTTCCCCTGACTCTGATAAGGAGCCATTGGATGAGCTCAATAATCAGGGGGAAGGGAAAGAAACCGGCAAAGGCGTCGAAAGCGTCCGTCCGCACTGAAAATTGCGGTTGACACTGCAGTAGGGGCCTTGCTATAAGACACCTCTATTCCGGGGGGTAGCCCAGTCTCAGTCAATCGAACCCAATAACCACTAAAAGGATAGGACGCATGAATAAATCCGAGTTAATCGAATCGGTAGCCGATTCAGCTGATCTTTCCAAAGCTGCGGCGGGAAAGGCAGTCGATGCTGTATTAGAAGCGATCACCGGAGCGCTTAAGGATGGCGATCAAGTTGCATTGATCGGTTTCGGTACTTTCTCGGTTCGTGACCGGGCTGCCCGTACCGGGCGTGATCCGCGCACCGGTAACCCGATTGAAATCAACGCGACCAAGATCCCGGCGTTCAAAGCTGGTAAAGCGCTTAAAGATGCCGTAAAATAGCCCCCTTGTTTTGGCGGGTGCTTAGCTCAGCTGGGAGAGCATCGCCCTTACAAGGCGGAGGTCGGGGGTTCGAACCCCTCAGCACCCACCAGTAACAGAATACCGGAGCGGTAGTTCAGACGGTTAGAATACCGGCCTGTCACGCCGGGGGTCGCGGGTTCGAGTCCCGTCCGCTCCGCCATTCTGCTTACTCTATTCCCACCCCTTATCGAATCCTTCTTGTCCCATAGGTATGGTTTTTACCCAAAAACCTGTCAATAGCCTAAGAGCCCATCATGCTGCAGACCATTAGAGATCGCGCCACCGGTTGGATCGCTTACACTATCGTTGGATTCCTGATCGTTCCCTTTGCCTTGTGGGGCATCAATTCTTATTTTGACGGAGGTGCTGCGCTGAACGTCGCCGAAGTCAATGGAACTGAGATACCGCAACAGGAATTCCAGCGTGCTTACCAACAACAGCGTCAGCGATTACAAAACCTGTTCGGCAGCAACTTTGATCCAGCCGCCTTCGATGAAACTCGTCTCCAACAGCGAGTATTGCAGCAATTGGTCGACGAACAACTAGTTTTGCAAGCCGCCGAACAACAAGGGTTGCGGGTAGGCGACCAGCAGTTGCGCCAAGCAATCCTGTCCTCTTCGGCCTTTCAACAAGAAGGAGTTTTCAACAGCGAGTTATACCGGCGGGTACTGAGCCTGCAGGGATATTCGGAGATATCCTTTGAGGAAGGCCTGCGCAACAATCTGGCTGCAGAGCAGTTGCAAAACGGAATCGTGTCTTCGGCCCCGGTAACCCCGCAAGAACTTGATCAATTAATCCGCCTACTGAGCGAGAAAAGAACGTTGCAAACCGTCAAGTTGCCGTTCAGTCGCTATCTTGAACAAACAGACGTGGATGACGCTGCTGTCGAAACCTATTTCGAGGCAAATAAAGAGCGTTTCATGGAGCCTGAGCGTGTTCAGCTGCACTATTTGGATATCTCGGTAGACCAATTGGCGGAAACGATCGAAGTCAGCGAAGCCGAACTACAGACGTTCTATCAGGAGCAGATTGACAGCTATACCCAACCGGAAGAACGCAGCGCTTCGCATATTTTGATCACTGCATCGGCGCAAGCCACCGCAGAAGAGTTAGACCAAGCGCGGGCCCAGGCCAATGACATTTACGACGCTATCGCTGCCGGAAGCAAAACGTTTCAACAAACCTTGGAGGAGTTCCAAGCCGCTGAAGTTGAGGGCATCGAAGTGGGGGAATTGGGTACCATCACCCCGAATATGTTGGACCCCGCTTTTGACTCCACTCTGTATGCGTTGCTAACGGTGGGCGATGTTAGCGAACCGGTGCAAACCCCGTTTGGGTTTCATATCATCCGTTTAGATGGGATGACTGCGGAGCGCACCAAGTCTTTTGACGAAGTGCGGGACGACATTGCCAAACAATTCCGCTTGCAACAGGCCGAATCGCGCTTTTACGATTTGGCCCAAACCTTGACCGATCTGAGCTATGAGCATCCGGATAGCTTGGAGCCTGCAGCTCAAGCATTGGGCTTGACGTTGCAGGAAAGCGACTGGTTCAACCGTCAGGGTGGTAAAGGCATCTCGGCTTATCCTGCCGTAGTGACAGCAGCATTTAGTGAAGAGGTGGCGAAAAATGGATTGAATAGCGAGCCCCTTGAGGTTGAGCCGAATCATGTGATCGTGGTGCGCTTAAAAGAGCATCAAGAGGCAACACCACGTACCTTAGAACAAGTGCGGGATGATATCGTCGAACAACTACGCAATCAGCAGGCTCAGCAAGCCATCGAAACGGCCGCAGGTGAGTTACTGCAGCGTGCAGAACAGGGCGAATCCTTAGCCAGCTTGGCGGAGGCATTCGACGCCGAAGTGCAAGCCGAGCAAACGATTAGCCGCACCGATACCACTCCAGATAGCGCTATCGTGCGCGCAGCTTTTGACCTACCGAAACCTGCAGAGGGTAAATCATCCTTGGGTACAGCGGTATTGGCAACGAGCGGGGATCGAGCACTCATCGCCGTTAGCCGAGTAGAGCCTGGCAAGGTTGAAGAGTATCCCGCAGATCAACGCAAAGCGTTAGCGCAGCAATTAACCCAGCAACGTGGAACGGCTCAATTCCAAAGCTTGGTTGAGAGCCTGCGTCAGCAGGCCGACATCGTGACCTATAATGACCGGTTATTGTAAGCGCAGGTCTATTAAAAGCCGGCCATCGCCACTTTATTGAAACCGCCATCGACATAAATGGTCTCTCCGGTTATCCCGGAGGCCAGATCCGAGCATAAGAACGCGGCCACATTGCCAACTTCTTCAATCGTTATGCAACGGCCTAACGGTGCGCTTTGCTCGAATGCTGCCAGCATCTTACGAAAGTCCCTGATCCCGGAGGCGGCCAGGGTACGAATCGGGCCGGCGGAAACGGCATTGACCCGGATATTCTGCCCACCCAGCGATTGCGCCATATAGCGGACGTTAGCTTCCAGACTCGCCTTGGCCGGTCCCATGACATTGTAGTGCGGCACCGTGCGCACTCCACCCAAATAGGTCATGGTCAGTAAAGCGCCGCGGCGGTTCTGTAGCATGGGTAAGCCTGCTTTGGCCAGAGCGGCAAAACTATACGCACTGATATCGTGGGCGGCGCGAAAATTCTCCCGGTCGACACTGTCCAGATAGGACCCTTGCAAGGCTTCCTGGGGAGCAAACGCTACCGAATGAACGATGATGTCCAGACCATCCCAGTGCTTAGCCAATTCCTCAAACACGGAATTTATTTCGGCATCGCTAGTCACATCGCAAGGCACGGTCAATTGACTGCCGCACTCGGCGGCCATCTTCTCGACGCGAGGCCGCAGTTTTTCCGTTTGATAGCTAAACGCCAGTTCCGCCCCTTCTCGGTGCATTGCCTGCGCAATGCCCCAGGCAATGGAACGCGTGCTGGCAAGCCCGACGATCAGTGCACGTTTGCCGACCAGGAAACCCATAGTGAACTCCTACCGTTTTTTGGTATTGTCTAAAACGCCATTGTAACGGCTAAACCCCTTTGATTACTAACCGCTCTTAGCCACTCCCCACATCTGCCATGATCCGAACCCTCAATTACCTTAGTCTGATTTTGTTACTCAGTTTGTTCTCCGCTTGGGCTGACGATGATCCCGTCGCCATGCACGGTATCGCCATGCACGGCGATTTGAAATACGGTCCCGAGTTCCAGCACTTCGACTATGTCAACCCTGCAGCTCCCAAGGGCGGGGAGTTACGTCTGGCGGCTATCGGTGGGTTCGATAATCTCAATCCCTACATCGTGAAGGGCCAGCCCGCTGCCGGTTTGGGGTTTTTGTTTGAAACGCTGGCGACCAATAGCGCAGACGAAGCATTCTCCGAGTACGGTCTGATTGCCGAAACGATTGAGATGCCGGCAGACCGTTCCTACGTGATTTTCAATTTGCGTACCCAAGCCCGTTTCCACGACGGCACCCCAATCACTGCCGACGATGTGCTGTTCTCTTTTGAAACTCTGAAAACCCACGGTCGCCCGCACTTTAGATTCTATTATGCGAACGTAGAGAAGGTAGAAAAACTTGGCGAACGGCGGGTTAAATTTTCTTTCGCACCCGGCGAAAACCTGGAATTACCGTTGATTATTGGGCAACTGCCGATCCTATCCAAGGCTTACTGGGAATCGCGCGATTTTGCCGCGACGACGCTGGAGGCTCCGGTGGGTAGCGGTCCTTATCGTATCAAGCAATTCGAAACCGGACGGTTCATCGTTTATGAACGCGATCCCGACTACTGGGGTAAAGACTTACCAGTCAATCGTGGCCAGTACAATTTCGGCCAGGTTCGCTATGACTATTACCGGGATACTACAGTAGCACTGGAAGCCTTTAAAGCGGGTGCCTACGATCTACGCCTGGAAAACGCTGCTAAAGATTGGGCCACCGCTTACGAATTTCCGGCGGTGCAACAAGGTCTGGTTAAGAAAGAAGAGTTTCCCCACCAAATGCCTTCCGGTATGCAGGGGTTTGCCTATAATTTGCGCCGACCGTTGTTTCAAGATGCCCGGGTTCGCCAAGCATTAGCCTATGCGTTTGATTTCGAATGGAGTAATCGTAATCTTTTCTACGATCAATACACTCGTACCCGCAGCTATTTCGATAACTCCGAACTGGCCTCAACCGGCCTGCCCACTCTCGAAGAATTGCGCATTCTGGAACCGTTACGGGAGCAGATTCCTCCTTCAGTATTCACTGAAACTTATGCCCCGCCCGTCAGTGATAATCCGACCGCATTGCGGGATAATCTGCGCAAAGCTCTGGAATTACTCCAAGCGGCGGGTTGGACATTTAAAGAACGGCAGCTGATTCACAGCGAAACGGGACAGCCTTTCCAATTCGAGATTCTGCTCAACCAACCCAACTGGGAACGCATCACCTTGCCTTTTGTACGCAATTTGGAGCGGCTGGGAATCAAAGCCAGTGTTCGAACGGTAGACTCCGCGCAGTATGAAAATCGCTTGAATAGCTTCGATTTCGATATGGTCGTGGCCGTTTGGGGACAATCCCTCTCGCCCGGCAACGAACAACGCGAATTTTGGGGCAGTCGCGCCGCCAAGCTATCGGGTAGCCGCAATCTAGTTGGCATTGAGGACCCGGCAATCGACCAATTGCTTGAGGCGGTGATCGCCGCGCCGAACCGGAAAGCGCTATTGACGCGCGTACATACCTTGGATCGGGTATTGCTGTGGCATTACTTCGTTATTCCGCATTGGCATATTCCTTACGAGAGAATCGCGTACTGGGATAAGTTCGGCTACCCCGAGCTCATCCCCATGCAAGGTGTACAAATCAACAGTTGGTGGGTACAGAACGACAAAGCCGATACGCTCGAACAGCGTAAAGCGACGTTGCGGGACCGTTGAGTGCAAGAGCAAAGTGAGCAGGAGAGCGCAATGAGCGGGAATGGCAATATACTCTTTTCTGTCGACCGCGACGGTGCGCTCATTGGTGCAATGGTGCACAGCGCTGCCGATGGCATCCTGGTCATTGATGAGCGCGGGGTGGTGCATATGTTGAATCCAGCCGCAGAACGCTTGTTCGGTTATTCGGCCGACGAAGTCGTCGGTCAAAACATCAGTGTGTTGATGCCGGAACCTTATCGCAGTGAGCATGATGACTATCTGGCCAATTATCTGCGCTCAGGCGTGCGGCGGATTATCGGCATCGGCCGGGAGGTTTCCGGGCGACGGCGGGATGGCAGTTGTTTTCCCATGTATCTCTCCGTGGGTGAAGTCAGTGTGGGTGATCGGCGCATGTTTACCGGCATTGTGCAGGATCTAACCGAACGCAAGCAGGCCGAGGAACAGATTGCTCGCTTGAAACGCCGCCAGGAGCTGATTCTGGATGCCGTCGGCAATGGTATTTTGGGCTTGGATAGCGAAGGGCTGATCAGCTTTGCAAACCCCGCTGCCTGCGCCATGTTGGGTTGGGAGTGCGAGCAATTGATCGGTACCCGGTTGTCGGTAATTTGGCCTGACACACGCCCTGACCGGTACCCGGGGTACCACATTCTCCGCGAGAATCTGACCTGCCGTGGTGACGATGAATGGTTTGTGCGCCACGACGGCAGCCGCTTTCCCGTCGAATACAGCGGCACACCCATTCATGAATCGGAGCAGATCGTCGGCGCGGTCATCAGTTTTCAGGATATTACCGAACGTCAGCAAACCGCTTTGGAATTGCAGCGCATGCGTTCCTACCTAAAAAATGTTATCGACTCCATGCCCTCGATTCTGGTCGGTGTGGATGGCGAAGGCCGGGTAGCGGAATGGAATCAACGCGCGGAACAGGCCAGCGGCTTTGATCAGGATAAGCTGCGCGGACGGCCGTTTACCGACTTATTTCCTTATCTGGAATTTCAAATAGACCATGTCCAGGAGGCAATTCGCAACCGTCTGCCGGCGCAACACGAACGGGTCGCCTTCGAAAAAGAGGGGCAAATCCGCTATGCCGATGTGGTGATTTATCCTTTAGTCACTAACGGGACGTTGGGCGCGGTCATTCGGGTCGACGATGTGACCAACCGGGTATTGATTGAGCAGATGATGGTGCAGACCGAGAAGATGATGTCGGTCGGTGGTTTAGCTGCTGGCATGGCCCACGAAATTAACAATCCGTTGAGCGCCATTCTGCAAAGCAGCCAAAACATCTTACGGCGGCTAACCCCAGATATGCCGGCTAATCGGCAAGTGGCCGAAGCTCTGGGAGTAGACTTGAATGCGATGCGCATGTACATGGAACAGCGCGGTATTTTCAACTTTCTGGAGGGGATTCGCGAAGCGGGTAGCCGGGCTGGACGGATTGTGGCCGATATGTTGGCGTTTAGCCGCCGCAGTGATACCCGCTTCACTCCGGTATTGGTCCCAGATATGCTGGATACAGTGGTACGTCTGGCCGCCAGTGATTATGATTTGAAGAAAAATTACGATTTTCGGCAGATTGAGATTGTCCGCGATTACGATCCTAAGCTGGATAAAATCTACTGCGACCGCACCGAAATTGAGCAGGTGCTACTCAATCTATTGAAAAATGCTGCGCAGGCTTTAACCAAAACGGCCCGCACCGAACCGACTCGCATCACCTTGCGGACTCGTAAAGTAGATAACGGTGCGTTAATCGAAGTGGAAGACAACGG
>JAZBPA010000246.1:0-34951 GCA_036351435.1 Candidatus Competibacteraceae bacterium | reverse complement strand
TTGGGAAATGGGGTTGGCCCCCGCTTCGGCGATGTGATAGCCGGAAATAGACACCGAATAGAAATTGCGGATTTGTTCCCGGACGAAATATTCCTGGATGTCCGCCATCATTTTCAAAGCAAATTCGGTGGAAAAGATACAGGTGTTCTGACCTTGGTCTTCTTTGAGAATATCGGCTTGTACGGTGCCGCGCACGGTTTTTAGGGTTTGCGCCCGAATGCGTTCCTGTTCCTCAGGGCTGGGTGGATGACCGTTGGTTTCTTTGAACTTGTCGATCTGCTGCGCCACTGCGGTATTCAGAAACATCGCCAGAATAGTCGGGGCCGGTCCGTTAATAGTCATGGATACCGAGGTCAGCGGATCACACAGATCAAACCCGCTGTACAGTATTTTCATATCATCCAAAGTGGCGATAGACACCCCAGAATTGCCCACTTTACCGTAAATATCGGGGCGTTCGTGCGGATCAAAGCCGTACAGCGTCACCGAATCAAACGCTGTCGATAACCGTTTGGCCGGGCTATCCTTAGACAGGTATTTGAACCGATTATTGGTGCGAAACGCATCGCCCTCGCCGGCAAACATGCGGGCCGGATCTTCTCCCTCGCGCTTGAACGGAAAAACGCCGGCGGTATAGGGAAAGTGACCGGGCAGATTCTCTTTAAGCAGGAATTTCAATAATTCCCCATGATCGTGATAGCGCGGCAGTGCGATTTTAGGAATACGGTTCCCGCAAAGCGAGGTTCGGGTCAGCTGAGTGCGGATTTCCCGACCACGTACCGTCATGACGTATTCGTCGCCGCTATAGCGTTCCCTGACCTGCGGCCAGCTGTCGACCAATTTGCGGGCGCGAGGATCAATGAACTCCTCGGTCTTAGCCAGTAAGTCATCCAGAGCCTTGCCGGGTTGGTTTTCGTCTTCCAGCAACTGTTTGACTTCCTGCAGTTGTTGACGACGTCTGACCAACCCGGATTGTTCTTCAATGGTTTGGTGGTAATCGCGCACGGCCGTGGCGATTTCAGCCAAATAACGACTCCGAGCGGTGGGGACGATGACGCTTCTGCCTGAAGAGGACTTGACTGCCAAGCGAGGCAATTTTCCGACTTCGTTAGCCTGCAGTCCTTTGTCCAGCAACTTCCCGAAGACTTCTTGATACAGTGCCGTCACCCCGTCATCGTTAAAATGGGAAGCGATGGTGCCGAATACCGGCATATCCTCAGGCCGCACGGTGAATGCTTCGAGATTACGCTGCATTTGTTTGCGCACATCGCGCAGCGCATCCTCGCCGCCCTTGCGATCGAATTTGTTGATCGCGATCAGATCGGCGAAATCCAGCATGTCGATTTTTTCCAACTGACTGGCGGCGCCGAATTCCGGTGTCATCACATACAGCGATAAATCCACAAATGGCACGATAGCGGAATCGCCCTGACCGATGCCGGAAGTTTCCACCACGATCAAATCAAAACCAGCCACTTTGCAGGCGGCGATAACTTCGTCCAGATGGTCCGGCACTTCAATGCCGGGATGGCGAGTCGCCAGCGAGCGCATATAGATGTTCGGGCCGTCGATAGCATTCATACGGATGCGATCACCCAACAATGCGCCGCCGCTCTTGCGCCGAGAGGGGTCGATGGCGATGATGGCGATGTTCAGTGTATCGTCCTGATCCAGCCGGAAGCGGCGGATCAATTCATCGGTCAATGAGGATTTGCCCGCACCACCGGTACCGGTAACACCCAGAATCGGCACGGTTTTGAGCTTAGCTTCATCCACAATTTGCTGCCGCAAACTGGGATCGAGATCGCCGTTTTCCATTGCCGTAATCAAACGTGCTAGGTCACGCTGCTGACCGGCTTGTAAGCCGGTGATGTCCTTAGGTGTGTATTGGGATTGATCGCCGTCGCAGGTCTCCAACATGCCGTTGATCATGCCCTGCAAACCCAGCGTTTGGCCGTCTTCCGGCGAGAAGATCCGAGTCACCCCGTAATCGTGCAATGCCTTGATTTCTTCGGGCACAATGACGCCACCGCCGCCGCCGAACACCTTGATGTTTTCGCCGCCCCGTTCCCGCAGCAAATCGATGATGTAGCGGAAAAACTCTACATGGCCGCCTTGATAGGAACTGATAGCGATGCCTTGGGCGTCTTCTTGCAAAGCAGCGGTAACGATTTCATGCACCGAGCGGTTATGACCGAGATGGATCACTTCGGCCCCACTGGCTTGCAAAATGCGGCGCATGATATTGATGGCGGCATCATGACCATCAAACAGACTGGCGGCAGTGACGAATCGAATCTTGTGTTGGGACTGATATTTTCCTGGAAGCTGATGCTGGCGCTGGGGTTGGCTGATGACGGCGGACATGGGTTTCCTCTCGGCGCAATCCCGGATGGGCGGCGGTTGATAACTAGGTGGTTTTCAGTATGACGAACAACGAGCTCCATTATAGTGCAAAAGTAACGTTTACGTAAACGTCAATTAATAGACTTAAACATGGCGGATTTAATCCCCGGCGACACTCCCCCTCATTCCAACTTTCCGCCGCAAGGGCGGAAGGGGTTGTTGGAAGAGCAATGAACGGCCCGGCCCTTCCCTCTCAGCGGAAGGGCCGGAGAAACAATCTATGGCGTTAGGACAGTATCCGCCCGCACGTTCAGGTTTTGGATACGCTCATCTTGCTCAATTGGGGTATCAATTTCGTCAAAAGGCATGCCATCTGGAAAATTAACCACCAAGTACTCCGCCAGGGCATCTTGCTCTGAGCCGGGGTCGGCAAAAGTAGCAGCACCCATCGGCAATCCCTGTTCCACTAAATCGACCCGCTCCCGATCCGGGAACGGATATTGATCGCCGCCTCCCGCCAGAAAGCCCAAAGTCACGATCCGAAACAAACGGCCGGGATCGCCCTGCAGCAGGCCATCTTGCACCACCACATCGGGATTGACGCCTTCCTGCGCGCCGTTGCTGTCCAGCACCAGTAATGAGCGTACCCGGCTGTTAGGCGGCAGACTTGGGTCGAAGCTAAACCGAATGCCGCCGACTTGCGAAAACTGCCCCGGAGTAGCGCCGGGTTCGGTGGCCGCCACGCCATGCTCAATCACGGCCACCAATTCCGCAGCGGTCAACGTCAGCAAGGTCAGATCGTTATTGAATCGCAGGCTGTCTTGAATATCGAATTGAGAGATTTGCCCTTCTTCCTTGCCCGCGATGGGATTTGCCGGCGGCGGTAGTCTAATCGCATCATCAGGATCGTTAGTGCCGGGCGGCAGTAATACTTCGCCAATATCGTTGCGAATCCCCCCGCCGTTTTTGATGGACAACGCCGTGCTCGGGTCGAACGATTGCGCCACGAACAAATTGGCGTCCGCCGTCAAATTGCCGAGATTGGTTTCTTCGGTGCGCACGCTGGCGCGCACGCCATTCAGGTACACCAGTGTTTTGCCGAAGGTATTGCTTTCTCGGTCGATCAACACCTCGCCGAGTGCGCCGGCGATTGCAACTACGGTAGGATCTGGATTCGGTCCGTTGAGTTCTATCAAGCCTTGTTCGTCGGTTGCATAAGCGCCGCTCACCGCAGTGTCGATGCTATCCGGCAATACCACGCCGTTGGCATCGAATTCCACAACCAATCGCCCAATATAACGATACTGTCCGTCGGTATTGACCAGCAGCACCGGTTCGCCGCTCGCCGAAGTGAGCTGAATAGGATAATCGTCCACGGCGATATCGCCAGGGCGTAAGCGGTCCGTCGCATCGGCCAAAATCGAATCGGAACCACCGCCGATGATAATGTCTACACCGTCGAGTAACCCTGCCAGTTGCTGTTCGATAGCCAGTTGTTGCATGTGGGTGAGAATAATAATTTTGTCAATGCCGGTTGCAGTCAAGGCATCCACTGCAGCTTGAATCAGGTTTGCTAACTCTGGAATAGAGCCGTTGGCCGGATTCACGATAACATCGCCTGTCGAAGAGATGCTGGCTAAAGCCGGCGTGGTTGCACCCACCAACCCGATTGTCTCGCCTGCCACCGTTACCACCGCGCTGCGTGCGATGCGATTGGCCAAATCGGCGACATTTTGCCCGTCCACGGTCACCAGTGTAGAAAGCTCAGGCTCGGCGCTGAAATCGAGATTGACACTGAGATAAGGGAAGGCTGCACCCGGATAATTGCCAGTGTCATCGCTGTCTGCCGCCAGGATATTAAAAACCGCATCGGGCCCTTCATCGAACTCATGATTGCCGAATGCGCTGGCTTGAAAACCCATTGCGTTTTGCATCAGGATGTCACCGCGCCCGTTACCGACGATACCCAGCAACCCGCTGAGGGAATCGTCGGAGCTAGCGGAATAGAGCGGCCCCGGAATCCAAGCGTCACCGGAGGACAGCACCAAGGTATTCGTCGGGTTTTCGTCCCGTAAAGCGTTTAAAATGGCTGAAAACCGCGGAGCGTCCTCGACAGCCTCGGCACCGCCCTCCATATCGGCGGCATGTAACAGTTGCAATTGAAAAGTGGTCGGCGGCGGCGTAAGCCGAAGGTTGTTGTTATCATCATCCCCACCGCAAGCAACTAAAATCATGCTCAACAACAGAATCGGCAACAAGCGCTGCCATGAATACATTAAATTCGGACCGTTCATTCGTAAGTCTCCATGCTGGCATTGGTTTACTGTTCCGGCACCGTAGGAACACAGCATGACTAAACGGTTAACTATTTATGAAGGATTGATGAAGCCCTACCGACCCTGATTCCTTGCTCTAGGGGATACGACACCCAACGGTTTTCGCTCCCCTAATGCAATAGCGAGCACGATCAAACCGCGTGGAAAAAATGGCGGTGTGTGGCATCTGGAAACCATAACCCCGCCTGATCGATGGTATAGTGTCTTTAGTTCTTGCTTAGATTTCGAGTCGTTCTCCATGCCTCGCACCCGTATTAAAATTTGTGGCATCACCTGCCCCGAAGATGCTCTAGCGGCGGCTCATGCCGGGGCCGACGCTATCGGTTTGGTTTTTTTTTCTGGCAGTTCCCGCAATGTAAATCCCGTTATTGCCCGGCAGATCGTAGCTGCCTTACCGCCTTTCGTGACTGTCGTCGGTTTGTTCGTCAATGCCGATCCAGAACATGTGCAGTATGTTCTGCAACAGATGCCACTGCATTTGCTGCAATTTCATGGCAATGAAGAACCCGATTACTGCGCTGCTTTCGGCTTTCCCTACATCAAAGCCGTGCCGATGGGCGCGGGCGCTGATGTGACCGACTATGCTCAGCGGTTCGAGGCAGCCGATGGGCTTCTTTTAGATAATTACGGCGGGGATCAAATCGGCGGTTCCGGGCAACGGTTCGATTGGGCAAGGATTCCACCGCAAGTGGCTAAGCCAATTATTCTGGCCGGTGGCTTAAATCCGACCAATGTTAGCGCAGCGGTGCAACAGATTCGGCCTTTTGCGGTCGATGTCAGCAGTGGCGTAGAAATCGCTAAAGGTATTAAAGACAGTCAATTGATACGCGCCTTCGTCGGCGCGGTAGAAAAGGGTGAGCATTGTGTTTGAAACCCCGACGACCCACGAAGTCATCGATTTTTCCCAATTCCCCGATCCGCGTGGGCATTTCGGGCGCTATGGCGGACAGTTTGTTGCCGAGACCCTGATGGATGCCTTGCGGGAACTGGATGAAGCCTATCGACGGTACAGTCAGGATCCCGACTTTCTAGCGGAATTTGACGCAGACCTACACCATTACGTGGGTCGGCCATCGCCGCTGTATCATGCCGCCCGTTGGAGTCAACACCTCGGTGGCGCGCAGATTTATTTCAAACGCGAAGATCTCAATCACACCGGCGCGCACAAGATCAACAACACCATCGGGCAGGCTCTGTTAGCTCGCCGTATGGGTAAAAACCGCGTCATCGCCGAAACCGGTGCGGGTCAACACGGGGTAGCTACGGCGACTGTAGCCGCTCGTCTGGGCATGGAATGCGTGGTTTACATGGGCTCGGAAGATATTCAACGCCAGTCCTTAAATGTGTATCGCATGCGTTTGTTAGGGGCTTCTGTAGTGCCGGTGGAATCGGGTTCCCGCACCCTTAAAGATGCACTCAACGAAGCGATGCGTGATTGGGTTGCCAATGTGGATGATACGTTTTACATCATCGGCACGGTAGCCGGCCCCCATCCCTATCCGGTGCTGGTACGTGATTTCCAAGCCGTTATCGGTCGTGAAACTCGTGAACAGATCTTGGCAATGACCGGACGCTTGCCGGATGCGTTAGTCGCTTGCGTGGGCGGCGGGTCCAATGCGATTGGTTTATTTCATGCCTTTCTGAATGACAACTCAGTGACCATATACGGCGTCGAAGCAGCTGGTGAGGGTATTGCTAGCGGGCATCATGCCGCTACATTGTGCGCGGGGCGGCCCGGTGTATTACACGGCAATCGAACCTACTTATTAGAAGACGACAACGGTCAGATCACTGAAACCCATTCGGTGTCGGCAGGGCTGGATTATCCCGGCGTCGGGCCGGAACATGCTTGGCTAAAGGATATTGGCCGAGCGAACTATGTTGGCGTAACCGATGATCAAGCGCTAGCGGCTTTTCATGAAGTGACTCGCACTGAGGGCATCATGCCGGCGCTAGAAACTAGTCACGCCCTAGCCTATGCCAAAACGCTGGCTCCTACCTTGAAGCCTGACCAAATTATCATCATCAATCTTTCTGGACGCGGCGATAAGGACATCAACACCGTCGCCGCGCTTGAAGGTCTGCATCTTTGAGGGAAGAGTTATGAGTCGTATCCGTGAACGTTTTCAAACGCTGCGCCGCGCTGATCGCAAGGCGTTGATTCCCTACATCACAGCGGGTGATCCCCGACCTGAACTGACAGTGCCACTGCTGCATGAATTGGTGCGTGCGGGTGGCGATGTCATCGAACTCGGCGTACCGTTTTCCGATCCTATGGCCGACGGCCCGGTCATCCAAAAAGCCTGTGAACGGGCGTTAGCGCATGGCACCTCCTTGCGGCAGGTGTTGGAGATGGTGGCAGCTTTTCGCGCCGACGATCCCACCACCCCGGTGGTGTTGATGGGTTATCTGAATCCTATTGAGGCGATGGGGTATGACACATTTGCTAAAGCCGCTGCAGAAGCTGGCGTAGATGGCGTATTAACTGTCGATCTACCACCGGAGGAAGCTGAAGATTTAACCGCGGTCTTGACTCAGGTCGATATCGACCCCATTTTCTTATTGGCACCCACCAGTACCCCGGAGCGCATTCAAAAAGTAGCGCAATGGGCGCGCGGCTACGTGTATTACGTATCGTTAAAGGGCGTCACCGGTTCGGCAGCGTTGAACGTCGCTGAACTCGACAGCAAAATCGATGCGATCCGTGCTTTCACTGACCTGCCGGTGGGGGTTGGCTTTGGAATCAAAAATGCGGTAATTGCTGCGGCAGTTTCTAAAGTCGCTGATGCCGTAGTGGTCGGCAGCGCCATTGTCACTTTGTTAGATGAATGGTCTGCTGATTCGGAGCGAATGCAAACTGAAGTCACGGCTCTGCTGTCCGGCATGCGCCGGGCGATGGACGGAGAGTCGTAGCGTGGAAATTCCCAAAATGGAAATCCCCCTGAGCTGGATCCAAAAGCTCAAGCCGTCACGGATTCGCACTGAAGGGGGTAATCGGCGACAACAAATTCCCGAGGGGGTATGGAGTAAATGCGAAAGTTGCCACTCGGTACTCTATCGTGCCGAGTTGGAACGTAACTTAGCGGTCTGCCCCAAGTGTAGTCATCACATGCGGATCGGCGCACGGCAACGATTGAATAGTTTCTTGGATGAGGACGGTCGGCTAGAATTGGCTGAAACGGTAGAGCCCACCGATTTTCTCAAGTTTAAGGACGGTAAAAAGTACAAGGATCGCCTGTTACAGGCTCAGAAATCCACCGGCGAGAAAGATGCCTTGCTAGCGATGCGAGGTCGACTCAAAGGGATGCCGTTGGTAGCAGTGGCATTCGAATTTGAGTTTATGGGCGGCTCCATGGGTTCGGTGGTCGGCGAGCGCTTTGTGCAGGCCGCAAATGTGTGTCTGGAAGAAGAAATCCCCCTGGTCTGCTTCTCCGCCAGCGGCGGCGCACGGATGCAAGAAGCGTTGGTTTCGTTGATGCAAATGGCGAAAACCAGTGCGGCATTGACCCGCTTGTCCGCGCAGGGCATTCCCTTCATTTCTGTATTAACCGATCCGACCACCGGTGGCGTGTCTGCCAGCTTGGCCATGCTCGGTGATATCAACATTGCCGAACCCAAAGCGTTGATCGGTTTCGCCGGCCCACGAGTGATCGAACAAACCGTGCGGGAAACCCTACCCGAAGGTTTCCAACGCAGCGAATTTCTGCTGGAACACGGCGTGATCGATATGATTGTCGATCGCCGTCAAATGCGCGACCGATTGGCGGGATTGCTCGGCATGTTGACTTACCAGCCGGCGCTCTGAAGCTCGACAGATCTTTTAACCGCAAGTAACAGCGAGGGTGTCCCTGGCGCCATGAGCACTCGTTTCTACACCCTGGCGCAATGGCTGGCTTGGCAGGAAACCTTGCATCCCAAGGCGATTGATCCAGGATTGGAGCGGGTACATGAAGTAGCCGTCCGACTTGGTCTGCACCAACCGAATTATCGAGTAATCACCGTAGGCGGCACCAATGGCAAAGGGTCCTGCGTAGCATTTCTGGATGCTATCCTGCGCACCGCCGGTTACCGAGTCGGGGCATACACATCACCCCATCTACTGCGTTATAACGAACGCATTCGGATCAATGGCCGAGAAGTAGACGATGCAGCTTTGTGTCACGCCTTTACTCGCATTGATGCAGCGCGTGGTGCCATTTCCCTTACCTATTTCGAATTCGGCACCCTGGCCGCGCTGGATATATTTCGTGAAGCCGGTGTCGAGGTGGCAGTATTGGAAGTGGGGTTGGGTGGACGGTTGGATGCAGTCAATATTCTGGATGCCGATGCCGCTTTAATTACCTCTATTGATCTTGATCATATGGAATGGCTAGGACCAGATCGGGACAGCATCGGGTTTGAAAAAGCAGGTATTTACCGGGCTGGACGCCCTGCTATCTGTGCTGATCCTTCACCACCGGCTCGGTTGATTAACCACGCTCGGAATTTGGGAGCGCTGTTTATTCAAGCCGGGCAGGATTACACGTTTCAATGCGCAGCAACACATTGGCAATGGCGGCACGGCTCGGTAGCTTGGGAGGAATTACCATTGCCGAAGCTCTTCGGTCGTCACCAGATCGCCAACGCAGCTGCAGCGTTGATGACTCTGCACGCGTTGTCTGTTCAGTTACCCATTACTATTGAAGCGATACGCAAAGGCCTGGAACAGGCCGGCACGTTAGGCCGTTTCCAGATCATCTCCGGCCCTGTTGAGTGGATTTTAGATGTCGCTCATAATGCTCATGCTGCTAATGCTTTAGCGCAAGGTTTGCGGGATCGGCCTTGTTCAGGTCGCACTTGGGTGGTGCTCGGCATGTTGGCTGACAAGGATGCCGCAACAGTGATCCGCCCGTTAAATGATCTGGTGGACGGCTGGCTGGTTGCCTCCCTGGAAGGTCAACGGGGACGGACCGGTTTTCAGTTAGCCAACACCCTGAAACAGGCTGGCATTACAGCATCCGTTGTCCCATTTTCTGGCGTGCCCGATGCTTGTTTGGCGGCGGCGCGGCAAGCTATTCCCGGAGATCGTATTGTGGTTTGTGGATCTTTTTATACCGTAGCCCAGGCGCTCACAGTAGACAAGCAGAGATTCTGGTTCACCCCCGAAGCGGGAGGAGTACGGCGTGGATAGTCGCTTAAAACAACGTTTAATCGGTGCTTTCGTGGTCGTCGTATTGGCGGTCATCTTCGTGCCCTATTTGCTTGAAGAACCCACTTCAACTAGTCCACCGGTGGCCAATACTGCTATTCCTCCTCCCCCCGAGCAACCAGAGCCGGGTGAGCGAAGTTTAACTTTTTCGTTGGAATCCGAAACGCCTTCTGCTGAGCAGCCGGTCGCGGAACAGCCTATAGCCACAGCGCCAAATGCTGAATCACTCTCTCCCGAGACCGCTGACGACCCGAGATCACCGCTCCCAGTAGCGAGTGGCCCGGATTCTGACATACCCTTGCCCACCGAGGCGGAATCCACTATGCCGGTAATAGAAGAACCGGCTGCTGAATCGGCACCAAGTCTTGCGCCGAGGCCGGCTATCAAGCCTGTGGATGTGACGAAAAAGCCTGAACCGGTGCGCCCGAAGCCAGCCACGACGTCATCACCACCGCAACCCAAAACAGTTGTCGCCAAGCCGCCTGTGCCGCCTGCTAAACCAAAGACGGTGGAATCCAAACCGCCGCCTAAACCAGCTACAACGGCCGTCGCCAAGCCGCCTGCGCCGCCGCAGAAGATCGTCAAAACACCGCCACCACCGCCAAAGGAGGCTGCGCCGCCTGCCAAGGTTGCATTGCCTAAAGTGGAACTCATCGGCCGCTCCAACACCCAGCAACGAAGAAGTACCGCTAATACCCAGGTTGCGAGGGCAGCGCCGCCACCGCGTCCAAGCCCATCCGATGGCGGGCGTTGGATTGTGCAAGTGGGCAGTTTCTCTCTGCAACAGAATGCCCAGAATCTACGTAACCGGCTACGTCAGGGGAATTTCAGCGCTTATGTGGAACCGGTGCGGGTTAGCGGTCAAACAATGTATCGGGTGCGGGTAGGGCCGCAGAATTCACGCGCCGCCAGCGAACAAATGTTAACCCGGTTGCGGCAGGCCGGGGTGAGTAGTGGTCAAGTCGTCTCGTTGAGGTAATATCGATACCTGGTGTGGCTTTAAAATTGGATTTGTTGTTTTTTGACAATTTCGCTACAATTGGGTTTTCTCTGAGATCACTGCGTGGCGCATAACACATTAGCCAGCCGGTTTGAGGCATGCTGAATAGTTTAGCTTGGGTGGATTACGCCATTGTGGGTATCATCACCTTGTCCATGTTAATCAGTGTGCTGCGGGGTTTCCTTAAAGAGGTGATCTCGCTGGCTTCGTGGATTGCGGCGTTTGTGATTGCCTTTCTCTATGTTGACGTGGCTGCCGCGCATGTTAATTACTATCTGGATATTCCGTCCATCTCCATTATTTTGGCGTTCGGCGGGCTTTTTCTGATCACCTTGTTCCTGGGCGGTCTAGTGAACTTGACCGTCGCGCAATTGATGAAACGTACCGGTTTAAGCGGTACTGACCGTCTGCTCGGCGTCATTTTCGGCCTTCTGAGGGGCGGCGCGGTTGTATCGGTATTGGTGTTGTTGGCGGGTTTAACCCCATTGCCGCAGGATCTCTGGTGGAGTGAATCCCCTTTGCTGCCGCATTTCGAACAGGCTGCGTTGTGGTTGCGGGGATTTCTGCCGCCTGATATCGCAGCTTATTTCAAATACTCCTGAAACCGTCTGTTTAACACTGTGTAACCTTGGGATAACAGCCTATGTGCGGAATTGTCGGCATCGTGGCCCATGGCCCGGTAAATCAAAGTCTTTTCGATGGCCTGACGGTTTTGCAACACCGCGGCCAAGATGCAGCGGGCATTGCGACTTGTAGCAATGGTCGGTTGTTACTACGCAAGGACAACGGTTTGGTGCGTGATGTGTTTCACACCCGCCACATGAAGCGGCTAATCGGCAACATGGGAATCGGTCATGTACGCTACCCCACTGCCGGTTCTTCCAATTCGGCCGAAGCGCAACCGTTTTACGTTAACTCCCCGTTCGGCATTTGCCTGGCGCATAACGGCAATCTAACCAATGCGGTGCAATTGAAAGACGAGCTTTTTCGGTCTGATTTGCGCCACATCAACACCAATTCAGACTCGGAAATTTTGCTTAATGTGTTCGCCCACGAGCTGCAACGACTCAGCAAACTGACCATTGATCACAACGATATTTTCGATGCGGTGGGCGCTGTTTACCAACGAGTCCGAGGCGCTTATGCGGCTGTTACCATGATTACCGGTTATGGCATTGTGGCCTTCCGCGACCCTTACGGCATTCGCCCATTGGTTTACGGACGGCGGGAAACCGCGCAAGGCATGGAGTACATGGTGGCTTCCGAAAGCGTCGCCATGGATGTGATGGGATTCGATACCGTGCGCGACGTCGCCCCCGGCGAGGCAGTGTTTATCGAAATGAATGGGCGGGTACATACCCGCCAGTGTACCCAGAGCAGCTCTTATTCACCCTGTGTCTTTGAGTATGTTTATCTCGCTAGGCCCGATTCTATTATCGACAACGTATCGGTACATAAAGCGCGGCTGCGGATGGGCGAACGGTTGGGCGAGAAAATTCTCCGTGATTGGCCGGATCACGACATTGATGTGGTCATTCCCATCCCGGATACCAGCCGTACTGCAGCACTGCAACTCGCTTCCAAAGTAGGACTGAAGTATCGGGAAGGCTTCATCAAAAATCGCTATATTCCGCGCACCTTCATCATGCCGGGGCAACAGATGCGAGAAAAATCGGTCCGCCAAAAGCTTAATGCCATCGATTTAGAATTTCAGGGTAAAAACGTATTATTGGTGGATGATTCCATCGTG
The DNA here is from genome assembly GCA_036351435.1 of Candidatus Competibacteraceae bacterium. Classification (GTDB taxonomy): domain Bacteria; phylum Pseudomonadota; class Gammaproteobacteria; order Competibacterales; family Competibacteraceae; genus JAAUQA01. The sequence goes on along the minus strand of JAZBPA010000246.1, from coordinate 22,331 downwards.
CGTGGTACGACCTCGGCACAAATCATCCAAATGGCCCGCGATGCTGGAGCACTGAAGGTATATTTCGCTTCAGCAGCCCCACCGGTCCGCTATCCGAATGTTTACGGTATTGATATGCCATCGGCTAGGGAACTTATCGCGCATGGTCGCAGTGAGGCACAAGTGGAGCAAGCTATCGGTGCGGATTACCTGATTTTTCAGGATCTGGACGCCTTGGAAGATACGGTGCGTCGCGGCAACCCGCAATTGGGACAGTTGGATATGTCGTGCTTTACCGGTGAGTACGTGACCGGTGATATTGACCGAGACTATCTGGACGGGCTAGAGCGCCAGCGTAACGATGGTGCTAAAATTGCCGTCAAAGAACAGGAAAAGCGTTTTGGCATGGTAGGGATGCAGGCGTTTTGACAGACCTGCTGATCTAGCTTAATCTCACCATTGCGCCGATTTGAACTCTAGCTTGCGGGCGCATAACAAATTTCGCTAAAGCGGGGTAGAAACCTGCCTTTAGCCCCAAGCAGTCATGCTTCTGGGGCAGCGTTGCTACTCCCTCGATGCGGTCATCATAGGCGCGGTTCTTTGCAATCGTGCTGGGCAACGCGGAGGCATTATCATGCACGACGATCTCGAATTGGGTTTTGCTAGCCTGGCAATCCGGGCCGGCCAAGTGCGCACGTTTGAAGGTGAGCACAGCGAAGCGATTTTCCCGACCTCCAGTTTTGTATTTCAAAGCGCTGCACAAGCGGCAGCCCGCTTTTCTGAGCAAGAACCCGGAAATATCTACTCCCGCTTTACCAATCCCACTGTGCGGCTATTCCAAGACCGGCTGGCAGCCTTAGAGGGCGGCGAGGCGTGTATCGCCACATCATCCGGGATGTCGGCCATCCTTGCGACATGCCTAGCGTTACTGCGTAGTGGGGATCATATTGTATCGGCTAGCAGCCTATTCGGCAGCACGGTTTCCCTGTTCAATACCTATTTAGCCAAACTGGGCATTGCCACGACGTATGCTCCCTTGTCGAACATCACTGCCTGGGAGCAGGCTATCCGGCCCGAAACCAAACTGCTCTTTTTGGAAACTCCTTCTAACCCGCTGACTGAGTTAGCCGATATCCGTGCCCTGGCCGAATTGGCGCATGCTCATGAATGCTTGCTAGTGGTGGACAATTGTTTCTGTACCCCGGCGTTGCAGCAACCATTAAAGCTAGGCGCGGATTTGGTGATTCATTCCGCGACTAAATACCTAGACGGTCAGGGCCGTTGTGTGGGCGGTGCGGTGGTCGGCGATGCACAGCGGGTAGGTAAAGACGTATTTGGTTTTCTACGTACCGCCGGTCCTACCCTGAGTCCATTCAACGCTTGGGTGTTTCTCAAGGGATTGGAAACCCTGCAACTGAGATTGCGGGCGCACAGCCAAAATGCCTTGCAACTGGCGCGTTGGCTGGAACAACACCCGGCAATTGCAAGAGTGTACTATCCGGGGCTGGCCTCTCATCCTCAGCATCAGCTAGCTTGTCGCCAGCAGTCTGATTTCGGTGGCATCGTATCCTTTGAAGTGCACGGTGATCGGGAAACCGCTTGGAAGGTGATTGACTCGGTTCGGCTGCTCTCGATTACCGCCAATCTAGGCGATACCAAAACCACGATTACCCATCCGGCAACCACCACCCACGGTCGGTTGACCCAGGCTGATCGTGATGCCGCTGGTATTCGCGACAGTCTGATCCGAATCTCAGTAGGTTTGGAAGAAATTGCTGATATTCAAGCTGATCTGGAGCGGGGATTGGGGTAATTGTGGTGTTGTCGGTCCGTGCAATCACCTTCGATCTGGATGATACCCTGTGGGATATCTGGCCGATCATCGTGCGGGCTGAACAACGCCTGCATGATTGGTTAGCCCTGCACTACCCGCTGATCCCAGAACGGTTTACGGCATTGGAATTAAGGCAAATATGCGACGAGGTTTCTACAACAAAGCCGCATATTGCGCATGACCGTACATTATTGCGCAAGGAAGCGCTTGGGTTAGCTGCGTTGCGGGCGGGTTACGCTGACTTTCAGGTCGACGCCGCTTTCGAGATTTTCTTTGCCGCTCGTAACGATGTGATATTTTTCGAAGAAGTGTTGTCGGTACTGGAACGTTTGGCTCAGTGCTACACCTTAGGCGCGCTAACCAACGGCAATGCCGACATTCAACTGGTAGGATTGAATCATGTGTTCGATTTCGCCATCAACGCCGTGGCAGTCGGTGCGGCTAAACCGGACCCCGCGATGTTCGAGGCTGCTTGCCGACACCTGAATCTGCCTCCCGAACAGATTTTACACGTGGGCGATGATCCCCACCACGATGTGCTAGGCGCAGCCCAGGTCGGTTTGCGCACGGTGTGGGTTAATCGTACCCAGCGGGACTGGCCGGGTGGTCAGCGGGCAGATGTGGAAATCAGCACATTGGAAGAATTGGAAGCACTGTTAGAACGGTGTTGAGTTGCAAAACTTCTTGCAAAAAATCATGAGATGATAGGCTTGTCAGTGTGCTCATCTGAGTCCTCTTTGAGGGTGAATGAGCAGTTAAAACGTTACCTTGCAGGAGACCCATGAAAACTTATATGTGCGTAGTTTGCGGATTAATTTACGAGGAGGAAAAAGGCTGGCCGGAAGATGGGATCGAGCCGGGGACCCGTTGGGAAGATGTCCCTTTAACCTGGCGTTGCCCCGAATGCGGCGCGGGCAAGGAAGACTTTGAGATGCTTGAGATTTAGTTGAACAAAACTCAGGTGTTCCCCACCTGATGAGCGATAAAAGCCGTCTTGGCCGATAGCTCCAGCGAACAAGTCCATTTATAAGCCAAGCCAAGATTTTCGGCACAAGCGTAAACACCGTGTCCACGGACTACAGCGATGGGGTACTCAGCTAAGACTTCGGCAACGAGATGCGGTGAATCATCGACATAGCGCTCATAAGGAATCGTGATAACCGGAACCCGGCTGAAGTAGAGCTGTCCTTCAAAATCAGCCGGCACAAATTCTTTGCTGTTCATGGTCATGGCAACCGAGTAAGGACCGTGACTGTGCAGTATAGCGTTCGCATTCGGATTGGTCCGATAAACCGCAAGGTGCAAAGCTACATCTAAGGAAGCACCCTTGCCGGTTTCACCATCAAGAAGGCACCCCAGCACTTCACCGCTGCTCAACGTGTCTGCACAGCAGCCACTGGGGGTAACCCAAACCGTTTCATCGTCCCGAACCGAGGCGTTGCCGCTGTGAGAGTCGTTCAACCCGTACTGGCGTAGCCAGCGATAATGGCGCACCAGATCATCTTTAATATTCATAAATGGAGCATTGTTTATTTTGCCGAAGCTACGCTTGAACTAGCGAACAAAGTAAACTGATGCTCGCCGTTCAGTCCTTCCAAACCCTGCTCGTCAATACCCCGGATTCGCAGCAGGTAATTATCGTTAGGCAGCTGCGGACCTTGAAATTGCGGTGTTTGGACAATTTCTTCATAGATCAGGGCCAACACTTGTTCGCCACCGCCAACTTGTTCACTGTGTATCAAACGCCCCTGATTGACGACCAATAATTTAAATCGCTTGCGCTGATACGCCATCAGTTGCACGCGATATTTCTGAGCACGGTCCACTGCCGGCCAACTAAACTCAAGCTCTTCCAGCGTCGTTGGAAAATCAGCGATCTCCGGGGGAGGCAGTAATTCTACTTTTAACGGTTTACCTCCTCCTGCCTTTGCAACTGCGCCAAATTTTTCCGGCAATACCGTCGTCTGTCCGGCGCTGCTGAAAGACACTTCACCATCCGTCACTTCGGCCAGGGCAACTTGGGTAGCGTCATCCGCACCAACCCGGAACTCAGTGCCACGGACCGCCGCTATCGCAGAAGGAGTGCGGATCTCATAGCGAATAGCCGGGTCCTTTCTGGTGGTGGTTTGTGTCTCCAGCCGTCCTCGTCGTAGATGTAATTGGGCATCAACCAAACCTGAAGTTGCGTAAACATTCAATGTTTCCAGCGCCAAGGTGCTGTCGGCTTGTAAGAGCAACTCAGAGTCGTCATGAAACTTCACTCGCACGTTGGATGCAGGACCAGTGTGAATGGTGTCACCCGCCTGTAATGTGTTATTCACTTCGAGCGGTATTCTCTGTCCTGTTTTGCCTGATGACACTTCTACTGCGCCACGCACGTCTAAAACTCGGGCGGTAATGGGTTTTACCGGCTTTTTAAGCCATTCGATGGGTATTCGTAGCTGAGTGCCGGGGGGTATCTGGGTTGGTCGGGTAATTCCATTATAGCGTTGCAGTTGAGGCCAGTAGTCCATGCCTTGCAAGTAATCCCGGCTGATACTCCAGGGATTGTCGCCGGAACGTACGGTATAAATCCACTCTTGAGCTTGAGCGCTAGTTGTCGCCAGCAAGGACAACATACAGTAACAAAGCGTAGTGACGATTATTCTGTTAATGAATAGGTCCATGGGGGGTTCTTCCCGTAATCGGTTGGTTAGTCGATTATTTGGTGAAAACGCATATTGAGAAACTATTTATCAGTTTAACGCTGTAACAAGTTTAAGTGGCGTCTGTAATTATTTTTGACAATCACGGTATAGCACGTTGGATGCCCCTTGCAACCCGCTAACGAATGGTGTTGGACTATTGATCTGCTTCAGACCGTAACAACGTCTCCATCTGTTCCAACGGTAACGGTCGGCTGATATAAAAGCCCTGGATCAACTCGCACTGCTTGGTGCGTAAGAAATCCAGTTGCGCCTCCGTCTCCACACCTTCTGCAATCACCCCGAGCCGTAGGCTGTGCGCTACCGCAATCAATGCCCCGACAATGGCCGCTGCATCGTCGGTGTCAGAGCCGATATCACGGACGAAGGATTGATCCACTTTGAGCCAATCGACTGGGAATCGCTTGAGATAATTGAAGCTGGAATAGCCAGTTCCGAAATCATCCAGAGCTAACTGAATACCCATATCCTTGAGGGTACGCAAAGTATGTATGGCTTGATCAATATCTCTCATTAATACACTTTCGGTGATTTCCAGATCAAGGCTGTGCGGTTCCAATTCGGCTTCTCGAATCAATCCTCCGATTCGATCGGATATCCCACGCTGCGAGAATTGCCGTGGAGATAAATTCACCGCTACACGCGGAGCTTGCAAACCTTGCATTTGCCATTTTTTCACCTGTTGGCAGGCCTCGCGAATAACCCACTCACCGATAGGGTTGATCAGCCCGGTTTCTTCAGCCAGCGGCACAAATCGTGCCGGTGAAATCAAGCCCAATTCAGGGTGTCGCCAGCGCAGCAGTGATTCCGCAGCGACAATCCGTCCCGTTTGTAATTCAAGCTGTGGCTGGTAGTAAAGCTCTAACTCATGGCGTTCCAGCGCATGCCGCAAGTCTCGTTCCATGATCAGCCGACCCAAAACCCATTTATTCATGTCCTGGGCATAGAATTGGAAAGTATTACTGCCGCTTTCCTTAGCACGACTCATTGCATTAGCGGCATTTTTCAGCAAGACTTCGGCGCTCTCACCGTCTCTAGGAAATATCCCGATACCAATACTGGCGGTTACGAAAAACTCATGACCGAACACCGTGCAAGGCTCCTCCAGGATTCGCAATATTTGTTGGGTAACTTGGACGGCTTGTGAGACTTGCTCAAGATGCTCCAATAGAACGCCGAATTCATCGCCACCCAAGCGGGCTACGGTGTCGTCTTCCGACACACTGGTCTGCAAGCGTGCGGCAATTATTTTTAATAAGGCATCTCCGGCGCTGTGACCTAGACCGTCGTTGACGGATTTAAATCGGTCCAAGTCCACAAACAAGATAGCTACTTGTTCACTGCTATGGCGGGCATGAACGACGGCATGCTCAAGTCGTTCCAACAACAGATGGCGATTGGGCAGTTCGGTCAACGCGTCGTGATTAGCCTGAAAGGCTAATTGCTGGGCCATGAGATGCGCTTCGGTAAAGTCACTGATGGCCAACACCGCGCCCTGCGGCTGACCGGTTTCATCACGCATCGGACCGGCAGATGCACGGATGGCGTATTCCTGGCCGGCCCGGCTGAGCGTAATACTTTGTTCAGCCAACTTGATGACCCCACCCGCTTCGAGACATTGCTGCACAGGATTTTGTACAGGAGCGCGACTGTGTTCATTGACTATTTGCAGCACATCAGTCAACGGCTGCCCTTGTGCCTCACGCAGCGTGAAGCCGGTCAGTGTTTCCGCGATAGGGTTCATGTATTCAACGACGCCATGCGCATCCGTGGTGATCACCCCGTCACCGATTGAATGCAAGGTAACTTGGATTCGTTCTTTCTCCACATGCAACGAATGCATAGTCGCCAGCAAACGACGCCAACTCCACAACGGATAACTGATGATAAACGTGAGCAACAACTCTGCCGGAGGAAACCATAGACCCAATCCACGTACCAGCGCCATACTACCGAGGATCACCGAGACAACCGACAAGCCTGCAATCAACAGCGTCCAGCGGGGTGTCAGAACGCTGTAGAGGAATAACGGTAGCAGCGCGAGAATGCCAGTCAGTGCCATACGCCAATTCAGTGTGAGGGGTTGAATGAAAAACCCGCTCCGTACCGTATCCAATATATTGGCGTTGAATTCGACCCCGGACATTGGCCGAGAATGAGCGGAAACCGGCGTCGGGACATTATCGCCCAAACCGGTTGCAGTAGCGCCTACCAGCACGATTCTGTCGCGGAAGGTGCCGGTGGCAAAACGGTTGTTCAATACATCCGCATAAGAGATCTGATTGAAATGGCCGGGCGGGCCAGCGAACGGCAGCAGTAAACGATAATCGCGCACCCATGCATCAGCTGCCCAGACCCCGGGGTTACGTTGCCCAGGCAGGGAGGCGCGAGGACCGTACACCAACTCCGCAACAGCTAGTCCCAGCGCTGACCACGCCGGTGCGCCAATACCGGCTTTCAAATAAGCGCTGCGAGCGATACTATCCCGATCCAACTCGACATCCACATGTCCAAGCCCTTCGGCAGCGGCTCGTAATGCCGGGATCGGCAGTATCTCAATCAACGGACCATCAACGTGACGTTGCTCAGGCAGTACCGGCAGAATGATGCGTCCGCTGTCTTGAATGGCTTGCGCCAAGCGTTCATCATCACGGGGATCAGTTATGCTGGGTTCGGCAAAAATAATGTCCAGCGCGATCGCCTTGGCTCCGGCAGTAGTGAGCCTATCGACCACTGCGGCATGGATCTGGCGCGGCCATGGCCAGCGGCCGATTTGGTCCAAACTATATTCATCAATCGCGACGATGACGACATCTTCCGGTGGTGCTCGCCACCAATAACGTAGATTCCAATCGTAGAGCAACCAATTCCAGCGCCACAGCACATCGAAGTAAACCAACAAGATGGCAAAAATCGCTAACACCAATGAAAGTAGTACGGGTTTTTCAATAAAAAACGCGCGCAGCCACTGTGCTTTTCTCATAGTTTACAATTCGCACGGCGCATGATGATGCGCGAAGCTATTAGTTGAGACTGGGTCGTAACGGTTCAAGGAATCCCAAACGTTGACGGATCACACTGCGGTCGGCGGCAGCAGGAGCCAATGTTAAATAACGGCGATAGTCGCTTGCTGCCGCCTGGGCGCAATCAAGCTGTTCCAGCAGGAGTCCACGATCACGGATATCGGCTGCACTGTCGGGGGTAGCCAACAAAATCCAGTTATTGAATGATAGTGATCGAGGCAGGTCGCCTTTCTGAAAATAAATAGCTTTTAGATTACGCAGCAGTCGGGCTAATATCTCCCGCTTTCCGGCATTTTGCAACAGTTGCTGCAACTCCATGGCACCTGAATGGGCATGAAACAATTCCCCCAACCGCCTAGTCAGTTCGGTCTCTTGCAGTAATTTCCCACCATGAAAGGGATCCAATACCAGATCCCCGACGGCTTGGGGTAGCTTAACCAAGAAATGGCCGGGAAAGGAGATGCCACTCAGGGGCAAACCCAACCGCCGCCCGACTTCTAAATACACCACCGATAAAGTGATGGGGATACCTAACTTGCGATCCAGTACTTCGTTGAGCAGGCTATTACGCGGATCGTAATAGTCGGATGTATTGCCGGCGAATCCTTCCTCGTCGAATAAAGTACAATTCAGCGCCTCTACAGCTTCTTGTGCCGATGTGCGTGAGGTAAGCCGTGCACGCGCACGATCAGCAAGTCTATCCAACCGTTCAATATAGCTATCGATATCCAAATCCGGATATTCTTCCAAAGCGATCAACAACGCGGCTCGCCCCAAATTCAAGGTATCATCCGGTGCATCAAGGCATTGTTTGAAAGCGAGCATGTTATCCATGGTCCTTGATCCTTTGATCAATACGGTTTCGGCGAAAGTTTTGATTTACAAATTCCAACATAATTCATGCCAACAGCTGATTTGAAAACGGCCAGTCGATTCTCTCAACCCCAGTAGCTACAGTACCCTGATCGTCGAGTTCAAACCAACGATAACCGGGCGGCAGATCATCGGCGACCGCAGTCTCGGTCTCTGGTTTAAACTGCACACAGGTGGATGGTACACCCAGCAATTGCACTTCACGGCGGCGGGCACTAAACGCTTGATGAATATGTCCCCACAACACAACGCGCACCCGCGGATGGCGGTCTAGGACGGCAAACAAATCTTCACCATTGCTGATCATAGTATCCAACCAGGTGCTGCCGATCAGCACGGGATGATGATGTAAACAAATCACTGCATAGTGGTCCGGGTTAGCCGTGAGCAACTGATCCAATAAGACCAACTCACTCACTGCGAGATGGCCTCCCGGCGAATCGGGTATTGTGGAATCCAGCAAAATAAATTGCCAAGCACCGTTGATTACTTGGCGTTCCCAACGAACTAAACCGGAGCTCAAGCACTCGCGAAGCACCTGTGGTTGATCGTGGTTACCCGGCAAGCAATAAACCGGCACCCCTAACGGTTCCAACACGCTTCGCAACCGGGCATAGGCTTCCCCATCATCCTGAACCAAGTCGCCAGTGGCTACCATGAAATCCACCGGCCAGTGCCGTTGTTTAATACAAGCCAGCACAGCAGCCAGACCTGCATCCACATCCACGCCCCAAAGCCGTTCATTCGGTCGGGTGCGAAGATGTGTATCAGAAATCTGGATAAACCGAAGCGGTTGGTTTTTTTTCATTACGGACAGTTACTGTGGCTGCTCTACGGTTATGATTATGATGAATTGTTAACAAATCGCTACTGTTGAGAGTCAATATGAGCAATCGATCGATCCAGCTAAACGACGCCGTTTATGACTATTTATTGCAGGTCTCCTTGCGAGAAACTGACCAATTGCGTCAACTTCGCCAAGAAACGGCGGGTATTCCCCTCGCCAGCATGCAAATCGCACCAGAGCAGGGACAGTTTATGGCATTGTTGGTTCAGCTGCTGGGGGTTCGGCGGGCGATTGAAATCGGCGTGTTTACTGGCTATAGCGCCTTAGCTGTGGCCTTAGCTATGCCGGCCGATGGCCGCTTAATTGCCTGTGACATCAACGAGACTTGGACTACGATGGCGCGCGAACATTGGCAAAAGGCCGGCGTCGCAGACAAAATCGATCTGCACTTAGCCCCCGCCTTGGAAACGTTGGATACCTTACTACAAGAAAATCAAGCGGAAACCTTCGATTTCGCCTTCATTGATGCCGACAAGGGCGGTTATATTGAGTACTACGAACGGTTATTGCAACTGCTCCGTCCCGGCGGCCTGATCGCAGTCGACAATGTGTTATGGGATGGCGCGGTAGCAGACCCCAATAACACGGATGCCGACACGGTTGCGCTGCGGGCATTTAACGAACACCTGCGTGCTGATGAGCGAATCGCGCTCAGTCTAGTCCCGATCGGCGATGGCGTCACCTTGGCTATGAAGCGATCCTGAGTAACCGCTCAGCTTTTGCCTGACGCTTTCCACCTTGTCTTCCATATGTTGGGTGCGGTCGGTGCGGGTGCCAATATGCACGGTCGTGGTGATGCGCGGCGCTCCCTGCGCATGTACGACCTCATGGCAACGTTTGATTGCCGCCATGACCACATCCCACTCGCCCTCAATATTAGTGCCGTAAGCATGCAAGTGGGTTTTGAGTCCTGCTTCCTTAAGCACCCGCTCGCAGGCGACCACATAAGCGGAAACGGAAACTCCGACGCCTAATGGGACAATACATAAATCAGCGATAACGTGCATAACAATTGCTCCGTAGGCTTCAAAAGACGCAATAGCCCCCATCAATACGTATGGTATCGCCCGTGTGATAGGCGCTCGCTGTGCTCATCAGATAAATAGCTAACGCACCGAAATCCTCCGGTTTTCCCCAGCGACCTGCTGGAATCCGCGATTTGACTACCGACGAGAATTTGGGTGAGTTGAAAAAATCTGCTGTCATGTCAGTCTCGACCCAGCCTGGTAGCAGGGCATTGGCAGTGATGCCGTAATGCGCGAACTCCACCGCCAGTGCTTTGATCATTGATACCAACCCGCCTTTAGTTACTGCGTAATGCTCGTTGCGCGCTGCGCCTGAAATGGCGGCGATACTGGCGGTTGCGATTAACCGCCCACCTGGATCATTGTTTTTAGCCCGCTCGACCATATGCTGTGCGGCGGTGCGAAACGTATAAAAAACGCCGTCTAAATTGACGTTTAATACCCGCCGCCAATCTTCGCTAGACATCTTCAGAAAAGAGGTGGGCGGCGCGATGACCCCGGCATTAGCGAAACAAGCGTCAATTCGACCAAATTCTGTCAGGGTGTCTTGAAAACGCTGTGCCACTTGGGCTTCGTCAGTGACATCACAGACGAATGAGACGACCGGGGTACCGTGCGCTTTTAGTTTTTCCACTGCGACCGCGTTCTTTTCGGCGTTAGTGCCCCAAACACACACACCAGCACCTGCAGCAGCCACCGCTTCCGCCATGCCTAGGCCAATACCGCCATTGCCGCCAGTGACTAACGCCACTTTACCGGTCAGATCAAATGCTTGATAAGCCATATCAAAATTCTCGACTGATGAAATTAGGGTCTAGAACGATCAAGGAATAGCTTTCCAATCACCACTGTCCGGGTCTTTACAAAAGGTAAACACACTCTCACCGCTGAAACCGCCAGCACTATTGGCAATTTCAACTTTACGACACTGCACCCCATCCTTTTCACTGGTACTTACCGGAGTAATCTGCCCCTCGCTCGCCGTGGCGGGATTTTCCCATTCCACTGTCTGCCCATCGGGGGTCGCTTCCAGAGCGCGCTTGCCCGCTTCAGAAAACAGTTGCCAGTCCTCGTCATTAAATTTTTGTACTGCAGAATTCTCCATAAAGGTCCAGTTCATCGCAAATGTCGGGGTCGATATTGAAATAAACGCGACAGCTACAATGGCAATTATCGGAATAATCAATTTCACAGACAGATGTCCTCGCAGTGGATTATTGGTGTAGTGATGATCGCATTCTACTCTGACGACGCTGCTGTTAGCCATCGTCGTCATGAACGGGTATGCACGAAGTTCGACACCGTCCTGTAGCATTTCCCACAAAATCATCACACATCCTATGCTAACCCGTTACATATCAGTTAATTACCTTTCAGGCACACAAGTTGCTCAAAACTTTCGGTCGAATCCTTCGACTCGGAGAATCCCAGCAAGCCATGTCAACACGCCGTACTCTTATCATCGACGACACCACCCTGCGTGATGGCGAACAATCCGCAGGCGTGGCTTTTTCGTTGGCTGAAAAACAGGACATCGCTTCTCAACTGGATGCGCTAGGTGTTCCCGAATTAGAAATTGGTATCCCGGCAATGGGCGAACGGGAAAGAGCGGATATTCGCCATCTAGCCAGTTTGGGGTTGAATGCCCGGTTATTGGTTTGGAGCCGTATGCACGCTGAGGATGTTCAACAGTGCTGCAACTTGGGCGTCAGCATAGTTGATCTATCAATTCCGGTTTCCGATCAGCAAATTCATGGCAAGCTGCACTGGCAGCGCTCCCAAGTATTGGATGCGATTCGTTATTATGTCCCCCTGGCGCAAGATTTGGGCTTGGACGTGATCGTAGGCGGTGAGGATGCCTCCCGCGCCGATCCCGAATTCCTGTTACAAGTAGCGGAAATAGCCCAACAAGCCGGTGCCCGGCGGTTCCGGTTTGCCGATACGGTTGGGGTATTGGAACCGTTTCGGGCCTTGACGGTTTTCCAGCAATTGCGAGCTGCGGTGGATATTGAACTGGAAATGCACGCCCATGACGATTTGGGGCTGGCTACCGCGAATACTTTGGCCGCCGCCCTTGGCGGGGCTACCCACGTTAACACCACCGTCAACGGCTTGGGCGAACGGGCAGGCAATGCAGCACTCGAAGAAGTGGTGCTGGGCTTGCGCAAATTGTACGGCTTCACACTTGATATTGATTTAACGCGGTTTCCGGCCCTGTCGGATTGCGTGGCTACAGCTGCGGGACGACCGTTGGCGTGGCAGAAAAGCTTGGTCGGCGAAGGCGTTTTTACCCACGAAGCCGGTATTCATGTCGATGGGTTGTTTAAAGATCCCGATAATTATCAAGGAGTAAATCCAACCGAGATGGGTCGTGAACACCGAGTGGTACTGGGCAAACATTCCGGCAAACGAGCGGTAATGCAAATTTATGGCGAGTTGGGTTATACCGTCACTCAGAATCAGGCCGACTTGTTACTCGAACAAGTGCGTACTTTTGTCGCTTCTCACAAACGCTCTCCGAATAGACAGGAGTTGCACAGTTTTTTCCAAACGATATCGGCGTTACCAGCCTTTCAAGGCACGCTGATCGATTCTCGAACAGATCAAGAGGTGAGCTATGACAGTGTTGCCTGAATCATCCGTACAGGCCGCGATGGCCGAGCTGGAATCCGCTGAAGATTTTCTGGAATACTTCGAAGTTGCCTTTGACCCGGCTGTGGTACAGGTCTATCGGTTGCATATTCTGCAGCGGTTTCACGATTATCTGAAAAAGGAAGATTGGCCGGAAGAGGAGCCAGCACTGCAGGCATTTTGCGCCCAATGGCTGCAACAGGCCTATCAGGATTTCGTGAATTCGGATGCGAAGACGGAAAAAGTGTTCAAGGTATTTCGCAATAACCCGCAGGAAGTGTTCGTGCCGCTAGATTCCGCGTTCAAATAAAGCGAAGACCAATAAATATGATTAATGGATTTCGCTTTATCTATTTATTTTATCGCGCAAATTGTCACTATAAATCATTCCGATTTATAGTGTTGCGCTATAGAGACTCTCATGCGACCTCAATTTGACTACGGTGCCGAGGTGCGGGTGACTCGCAATATCCGCAACGACGGCACCTATCCCGGCCTAAGTCGCGGCGATCTGTTGGTGCGGCGTGGTAGTACCGGTTTGGTACGCGACATCGGCCGATTCTTGCAGGACCAAGTCATCTATGCAGTGCTTTTTCAGCACGATGAATCGCGCTTAGTGGGATGTCGGGAACAGGAGCTAATCCCCGTAGATGCGCCGTGGGTCCCTAATCAGTTTGAATTTCATGAATGGGTCCGCACCCGTATACCGCTCGCGGTTGCGGGCCGGGTGGTTATGCCTGCTGAGCAAAGCGGCCAGATCGAAAAAGTGCTGCGCGATCAGCCCGGAGGGGTTCAGTATCACGTCCGCTTCGCGGAAGAGCGGGTACTGCAAGTGCCGGAAAGTGTCTTGGAATCCGCTAGTGATGATGCATTTTGAACGGAGTGCCAGCACCGCTCAAGTGTGCTGTCCTGCACACATTCGCTACGCACGCCTCCCAGCGTGCTGCTTATGGCACGTCCGCTCAATGCATCTAGGACTGACACATACTCGGGACTTGCGTCGCTCGTAGACAGAGGTGTCGACGGTCCGGACGACCGTCGGCAAGCCTATAGGGACATATTCACGGCGTCCTCTGGCACGAGCTGCGTTAAGTCCTGCCAGTCTTCAGCCGCTGCCAGCAGCCGTACGCTGGCGCACTGCTTCGAATAAAAAAACGCCCGCCGCGACTGACACATTGAGACTCTCGACGTTACCCGCCATCGGAATGTGCGCCAATACATCGCAGGTCTCTCGGGTCAGTCTTCGTAAGCCTTTTTCTTCCGCACCCATTACCAGGGCTACCGGACCAGTAAAATCCACCGCATAAAGGCTTTGTTCGGCTTCACTAGCAGCGCCAATAAACCACAATCCCTGTTCTTGCAGCTGACGCATTGCACGGGCTAGATTGGTGACTTGGATAAAGGGAACGCTTTCCGCCGCCCCGCTAGCCACTTTACGTACCGTGGCAGTCAGTCCCGCTGCTCGATCCGCAGGGGCCAACACCGCATGTACGCCAGCCGCATCGGCGCTGCGTAGACAAGCACCTAAATTATGTGGATCTTGCACGCTATCTAAAACCAGCAATAAAGGCGGACCTTGCACGGCATCTAACAATGCCGGCAAATCACTTTCATCCCGAACCGTCGCGGTGGAACCGGCGTAACGAGCAACCACGCCTTGATGACGGGTCTGTTGGCTTAATCGATCTAATTCGTCGCGATCAGTAAAGCGCACCGACACACCGCACCGTTCCGCTTCCTCCAACAGGCCTCGTATACGAGCGTCTCGACGGCGACGTTCTACCCGGATACTCTCCAACCGTTCAGGATGATTCCGCAGCGCGGCTGTCACGGCGTGTAAACCGGACAGCCATTGTTCCTGATCCGCCATCAGCTCCCTTTCCCTCGCCGCCGTTTTTTCTTGGCGGTATCCTTCAGGTTCTTGGCCGCATCTTTACGCGTACCGACCAATTCAAAATCGATTTTGCGTTCGTCCAAATCCACCCGGACAACTTTTACCCGCAGCGGATCGCCTAATCGATAAACTTGGCCGCTGCGTTCGCCCCGTAATCGGTGACCGATGGGGTCGAAATGATAATAATCGTTGCGTAACGCCGTGACGTGTACCAAGCCTTCTACGAAGACTTCCTGTAGTTTTACAAACAGCCCGAAAGCAGTTACCGCCGCAACCACACCGTCGAACACTTCGCCGACCTTATCCAGCATGAATTCACATTTCAGCCATTCCACCGCATCCCGGGTCGCATCGTCGGCACGCCGTTCAGTCATGGAACAGTGCTCACCCAAGCCAACCATGTTCAAGAGTGAATAGCTGAAATCCTTGGCGTTGCCGCCATGCAAGACATGCCGGATGGCGCGATGCACCAGCAAATCCGGGTAACGCCGAATGGGCGAGGTGAAATGCGCGTAAGACTCATGTGCCAGGCCGAAATGCCCGAGTTTAGCCGGACTGTACACCGCCTGAGACAGCGAACGCAGCAACACGGTTTGAATCAAGGAGGCATCGGGGCGGGTGTTCACCCGTTGCAACAACTGGGCGTAATCCTTAGAGGTCGGTTCATCCCCACCGCCTAGCTGCAGGCCCAATTCCTTGAGGAAACCGCGCAACTTTTCCAATTTCCCTAGGGTTGGTCCTTCATGTACCCGATACAACGCCGGGATACGGTGCCGACGCAGAAAACGAGCCGCCGCCACGTTAGCGATGATCATGCACTCTTCGATTAACCGATGTGCATCGTTGCGAGTAGTCGGGACAATCCGTTCAATTTTGCGATCCGCCCCGTATTCAATAACCGTTTCTTGGGTGTCAAAATCAATCGTGCCGCGTTGTTCGCGGGCTTGCTGCAAGATAGCGTAAAGTGCGTATAGATTATCTAAATGCGGCAGCAGTGGTTCATGTTCAGCGCGAACGGCGCTATGCCGGTCTACCAAAATGGAGGCGACGGTATCGTAAGTCAAACGGGCGTGAGAACGCATCACTGCTTCTACAAAGCGAGAGCGGATAATGCTGCCTTCGGAATTAAGAGTCATATCGCAGACCAGACAAAGTCGGTCTACTTCTGGATTGAGTGAACACAGTCCATTCGATAGCGCCTCCGGCAGCATAGGAACAGCCCGATCCGGGAAATACACCGAGTTGCCTCGCAGATGAGCTTCTTTATCCAGCGCCGTGCCGGGTTGGACATACCAAGAGACATCGGCAATAGCGACCAGCAAGCGCCAGTTTTGGCCGCGTTTTTCACAATACACCGCATCGTCGAAATCGCGCGCGGTAATCCCGTCGATGGTCACCAATGGAAGATGGCGTAGATCCCAACGTTCCCGTTTAGCAGTTTCGGGTACCTCATCGCTAAACTGTTGAGTTTCCTCCAACACCTCTTCCGGCCATTCTATGGGAATATCGTGACTGACAATCGCGATTTCCACTTCCATGCCGGGCGCCATGTGATCGCCCAATACTTCTTTTATACGACCGATAGGGCGGCTGCGCTTGTTGGGCTGTTCAACGATCTCGACGATGACGATCTGACCGGGTTGTACCTCGTCTTGATACTCCGGGGGCACCATAATGTCCTGGTTAACCCGCCGGTTGTCCGGCACGACAAAACCAAGGCCGCGTTCCTGGAAAAATCGCCCGACCACCCGTTGGGTGTTACGCTCCAGAATTTCCACCAGCGCACCTTCGCGACGGCCCCGGTGATCGACACCAGCTACACGCATTACGGCACGATCGCCGTGCAACAGGGAGCGCATCTGATGCGGAGAGATATAAAGATCATCGCCGCCGGTATCGGGAGCGAGAAAGCCGTATCCTTCGGGATGGCCGATCACTCGTCCGGGGACTAAATCCATTTTGCTGATCAACCCATAGCCTCGCCGGCGGTTGCGGATTAGCTGACCGTCCCGTTCCATAGCACGTAGACGGCGGCGCAATGCCTCGATTTCCCACTCATCCTTCAGCTGCAATTCGTCGTACAGCTCTTCTCGGGTAAGCGGAGCGCCTTTTTTTTCTAGGAGCTCAATTATAAATTCGCGGCTGGGAATAGCGCGACCGTACTTTTCTTGTTCCCGTTCGAGCAGCGGATCGCTCTGGCGCCAGGCTCGCTGGCGTTTAGTTTTGCTCATGAGTGGTTATGCATAGGCGGTTTATTGAAAGACTTCACCGTTGATGATGGAAATGGGGGTACCGTCGAAACGAGTCAGGGTAAAACCAGCGAAAGCTTCAGTATAGGTTTTACTGTAATCCTGCAAGATACCGATAGCTTGCTGCTCACCAGCTAATAATCCCTGGCTGCCATCGGACCGATAATGCACGCCTGCAGCGTCGCGTGCCAGTGGAATATTGCTCGCCAGCTTATTGATTTCGCCACCCAAACTGAGATCAACAGCGTCCGACAATGGTTCCAAGGCTGTGCCGTCGGGCGTTGGGCGCACTGGATTTGGGATCACGAAATCTTCGTTGAACAACGCCTTCAATACGGTGGCGCAAGCACCCGAAAATACCGCATGGCCTGCTGGGTAGGCCGGATGAGTCGGTGATCCTTCTGGATAGGCCAGCGGAAGCAATGCGTGGCCATTACGGGAAACTGCTTGCGCAACGGCTGCGGAATCCAGCAATTCGGCAGCAATGCCGTAATTTTTGTTACCCAGCCGTTGATTCTCAATACGACCGGCATACATTTCTGGACGCAAGCGCCGATGCACCAACCATTTCTGATGCCAAGCGCTTTTCATCGCGACGCCCGCCGCTTTGGTTACCAGATGATTGATATCCGGCAAGCCGAAGGTGACGAAACCATCCTGGGTAAACGAATCGCGATAAGGATTTTCCAGGGCCAAGGCTTCGGGGCCAAAATTGAACATGATCAACGCAGCATTGAAAAACGCCTGAAATGGAAAGTCGACATGCACATATTCCCCAAGATCCCGATTAGTCAGAATATAACGCGGCGCCGCTTGAAATTGCAGCGCGGCGGTGGGTAAGGCGCCGCGTTGTATCGCTAGCCACTCGTCGTAATCAAGCATGAAATCGACGCCCGTCGACGGAAAACGGTATTGCTGGTCAATCGTTGCCATACCGTAGGGAATTGGCAACCACAGAAACTGACTGACGTACGGTCCAATCAGGTCACCCGGCGTCATCCCCCGAAACAACGTATCCGGGGTTACTTGAGCATTCGACGTCGGCCCGATAATGACCGACAAACGATTGAGATCATCCACCGCTGCGGCGATCTGTGGATCGAATAAATAGTCGCTGTGGGGTACATCGCGGGTTAGCGCTTGCCAATAGACTTCCGCCATTTCCGCCGCCATTTCCGCACTGACAAAGGCTGGTGCTGGCGGGATGCGGGTAGCATGACTGCCAATGCCGGTCATTTCAAAGGCATAAGCTGCTTGCGGATTAGCTAATCGTTGGCCGCTGTTTAAGCCTGCCTCTGAAGCTAGCGTGATCGCGTCAAAATCGGCAGGACTACCGGTGGCTAACGCGGTATTTAAGGACTGATAAGCAGCCGGATCAACTTCGCCCAGATCATTATGAGGCAAACATTTGGAAAAATTGGCCCGCTTATCAGCGTATAACGCCTCATCATCATTGCACAGTTGGGGTGGTTGACCGGCAAAGAAATGTGATCGCGCGGACTGACTGCGTAACCAATACTCTTCGTAGCGTCGCCTACTGATATTTAACGGGCCTAATTCCTCAGCTTTAACAACTGCAGGCATAGCTACAACACCCACCGTTCCCACTCCACCGGTTAGTGCTAATAATCCCGACCCACCGGCAGCTTGAAAGAAACGACGACGGGACAAGAGTAAATTATCTGAGGTTAGGCTGGGGCAAGGAGATGACGTTTGTATGCTTTCTTGGGTGTTATCTTTGTTATCCATGGGGTGCTCAGCGAAATCGGGGTTCTCAAAATTTCAAAAATGCCCAAATGGGCATAAAAATCTTAAACTGGTCCTCGGATCTGTCGTGCTGACCTTGCTTCATGGGAAAATGAAACTGACTACGATCTCCGATCAACACGATCCCTTCATACCTTCTAGGCAAGGTCTTGAAAACCGTTTCTAGTGTCTTGTTTTTATCCTGCTCACTCTGGTGAACGTATATGGTCTCTTCCCGTTTTGCAAGGTTGTCTGTTTGATGCGCCAAGGAACAGGATTGCTGCCATATATCCCATATACCTGGCCTGTTGCTGAAGGCTTGCGTGCTTAAAGCAGTTCAGCCTACTACACTGACTCACCCCATGGATCCTAAGATTTCTAGGAAGAGCTTTTCCACCCGCTGAAAGCCTCGCGGTAAGGTTTTTCCGCGTTGTCCACGTTTGCCGTTATACAGCGCCCAATCGGCAGGTTTTAAGGTCAGCTGGCGTTTGCCACATTGGAACACCACACTCGCTTCGGGGCCGGCACACAGCAGCGCGACTAGCGTAGGTTGCTGCTCGGACGACCGCGCAGTGGGCAGGCTGATGATTCGATTGCCTTTGCCCTTGGCCATCCGGGGTAACTCGTGTACCGGATAAACCAGCAGATGACCGTCACTGGAAACAGCCAATAAACTATCCTGTTCCGGGTCAGCGACAGGCACTGGCAACAGTGGTTGAGCACCCGGCGACAAATTCAGCACCACCTTGCCGGCTTTATTCCTGCCCAGCAAATCCTCAATCGTGCAGATAAAGCCATAGCCGGCGTCGGATGCCAAGAGATAACATGTCTCTGGATTATCCAACAGAACGCTCACGAAGCGTGCCCCATCCGGTGGACTGAAGCGCCCCGTCAACGGTTCTCCGTAACCCCGCGCCGAAGCTAGCGTATGTGCGGGCAGCGCGTAGCTGCGGCCGGTGGAATCCAAGAATACCGCTGATTGATTGCTGCGGCCCTGGGCTTGGCGCAAAAAGCCATCGCCGGCCTTGTAGCTCAGTGTTTCCGCATCAATTTCTTTTTTCGCGGCCCGTACCCAACCTTTTTGCGATAGCACCACGACTATCGGTTCGCTGGGCGTCAGGCTGGTTTCATCCATGGCTTGGGCGGGTCGCCGTGCCACTAATTGGGAGCGGCGCGCATCGCCGTATTCGGCGGCATCCTGCTGGATTTCCCGGCGGATCAGACTTTTCAATCGGCTGTCCGAACTCAGCAAGGTTTGCAATTCGGCCTGCTCCTTGCCCAGTTCGTCCTGTTCGGCGCGGATTTTCATTTCCTCCAAGCGCGCCAGTTGCCGTAAGCGGGTTTCCAGCACCGCATCGGCTTGGGTCTCGGATAGACCGAAACGACTGATCAGCGCGGCTTTGGGATGGTCTACGCTGCGGATAATCCGAATCACTTCGTCCAGATTGAGAAAAGCGATCAACAAGCCTTCCAACAAATGCAACCGATGCTCTACTCGATCCAAGCGAAATTGCAAGCGACGGCGCACGGTGATCAACCGATATTGCAACCATTCAGTCAGAATATCGCGCAGATTTTTGACCTGCGGTCGGCCATCCAGCCCAATCATGTTGAGGTTGATGCGATAACTGCGTTCCAGATCGGTGGTAGCGAATAGATGATCCATTAACGAGGTGCTGTCCACCCGATTGGAGCGCAGTGTAATCACCAATCGAATGGGGTTTTCGTGATCAGATTCATCTCGTAAATCCTCCACCATCGGCAATTTCTTGGCGTTCATCTGCGCGGCGATCTGCTCCAACACTCGCGCTCCCGAGGTTTGATGGGGCAGTGCGGTGATCACCACATCGCTGTTTTCCCGCTCGAAACAGGCGCGCATCCGCACGGTGCCGTAGCCGGTTTGGTAGAGTCGTTGGATTTCCTCGGGTGGGGTAATGATCTCCGCACCACCCGGATAATCCGGCCCTTGGATCAGTTCGCAAAGTGTTTCGATATCGGTTTGCGGATCGTCCAGTAATTGCACGCAAGCCGCTGCGATTTCGCGCAAATTATGTGGCGGAATATCGGTTGCCATGCCGACGGCAATGCCGCTGGTGCCGTTCAACAACACATGCGGCAAACGGGCGGGGAGTTGGATGGGTTCTTCCAAGGTGCCATCGAAATTGGCCGTCCAGTCCACTGTGCCTTGACCTAACTCGGCAAGCAGCACCTGGGCGAAGGGGGATAAGCGCGATTCGGTATAGCGCATCGCGGCGAACGATTTGGGATCGTCGCTGGAACCCCAGTTGCCCTGGCCGTCTATCAATGGATAGCGGTAGGAAAACGGCTGAGCCATGAGCACCATCGCTTCATAACAGGCGGCATCGCCGTGCGGATGGTATTTGCCTAGCACATCGCCTACGGTTCGAGCGGATTTTTTATGTTTATTCGCGGCGGTCAGGCCCAACTCGGACATGGCATAAATGATCCGCCGTTGTACCGGTTTCAACCCGTCGCCGATATGCGGCAGGGCGCGGTCCAGAATCACGTACATGGAATAATCCAGATACGCTTTTTCGGTGAAGGTCTTGAGCGGAATTTGTTCGACGCCTTCGGTCGGCGGCAGGATGGCGGACATAAGGTTCCTTGGTGGAGAAAAAAGATCAACAATTCATAGAGTAAAATCTGTGAGTTCCTGGCGCTACGACTCAATGCCACTGAGCGACCAAGATACCGGTGACTTGCGAAACCGAACGAATACTGTGGCTGATCGATATATACCGTCGTGATCTTTATTTGGCAATAAATGTCTCAACGCGAATTTCTCACAGGTAACAGATACTCTATATGCCCGAAGAATTAACACTAAACACTCGTTTTCTCAAGCTTGCCGCCCGCGCTTGGGGTCCGGTCGATGCTTTACCCGTACTTGCTTTACACGGATGGCTAGACAACGCGGCCAGTTTCGATCGTCTGGCGCCTATGTTGACCAGCGTGCGCTTGGTGGCATTAGATCTGCCCGGTCACGGACTGTCGGAGCACCGCCCGGTAGCTATGCATTATCATTTCATCGATTTTATTCAGGATGTTGTAGCGGCAGCAGATGCACTGCACTGGCAGCGATTCGCGTTGCTGGGACATTCTTTGGGCGCGGGTATCGCCAGCTTCGTGGCGGCGGCCTTTCCCGAACGCGTCACGCAATTAGCCCTCATTGAGGGACTGGGACCATTATCCGGAAATCCCGTCGAAGGACCAGCGCAATTGGCAACCGCTATGAACCAAATGGACCGACTGGAACAGAAAGCCATGCCGGTTTATGTCGATGTGGATGAAGCCGCGCGCGCCCGTCACGAATTTACCGGCCTTTCGCATGAAGCGGCGGTTATCATTGCCACCCGTGGGACCAAATCAGTGGGGTCAGGTCTTGGTTGGCGCACTGATCCACGCTTAACGGTGAAATCACCGATGTATCTAACCGAAGAACAGGTGCTGGCTTTCTTAACCGCAATTCAGGCACCAACTTTCCTAGTTAGGGGCGAGTCGGGT
>JAZBPA010000245.1:0-9644 GCA_036351435.1 Candidatus Competibacteraceae bacterium | reverse complement strand
TTCTTTATTTCGCTTCTACTTCTATCAACACCGTTTCCCGGAAGCGCTGGACATCATTCTAAAAACCCGTGACATCGTTGGGCGAAAATTGGGGTTGCCCGACGATTGGCGCTTGCTGAATGAAACACGGCTTTTTGAAGACCATGAACACCACATGGTGATGGTCCGATTTTATCTGCTGTGCCTGAAAGGCGAAGCCTATTTGTTTGCCCGACAGGGCGAAGCGGGGAAAGCGATTCCTTTGCTCGAAAAAGTAGCCGCCCTGGACACTAATGATAATCTAGGAACCGCAGCGCTATTAGAAGTGGTTCGTAACAATGGAGCTGGCTAAATGCTATAGCGATGCGGATCCTCTATCACTGCATCCTATTGCCCCTTCTCGACTTTATCCAGTTCCTTCTTCCGCGAAGCACCTAGATTGAGTTCGGCAAATGCTTCCACCTCCGGCAATGCCATCTGAAAACTGGCCGCTTCGTCGAATTGGATCGTACCCCCCGTAGTAACCAGAGCCAATACATGACCACCGAACTTGCGGTTTTCGCTGAGAAAATGAAAGTGATAACCGGGCACGTTCAAACCCTTCATATACTCAGGAGTACGGAAGCCGATCAGCGAACCCTTGGCATTCTCATAATCAAAAGTCACTTGATCGTCATGGACGACTTCTGCCAACGGGCGATAGGGTTTGCTCTGCTTGGGTATACTGCGTACTTTGAGGAATGAAAAGGTGCCGTCGATGCGGATAGCCTGGAAAAAGTTAGGTGTCTTGATCCCCTTATCCAAGTGTTTTTGCAGCGCTGCATAATCCAGCTTTGCCGGTAATGGTTCGCTGTGATCGGTGGTGAAGTATTTGACTACCGCAAAGGGTGTTTCGCGTTCGGGAGTGAGTGGGTAGGCGTGACCGTCCGCCTTGACGTGATAGAATTCGCCGTCTAAAACAATCAATTCACCGTCGACACCATTGACCGTTCCTAACCCCATATTGCCGTAGTCTGACAGGTGCTTGATGGTTAAGTCACCGTCATACAACCCGTCAAGCAGTGCATTAATGGTGGAGTATTGGAATACCGCGTCAGTCGGCGAATCATCCGCCGTAGCCCAATGGCCGCATAACAAACCAGCAGCTAAGATGATCCAGGACGACAACTTTTTCATGATTAATCATTCTCCGACTGTGAGGTGGCTATGCTTTATTGAGTTACAAATAACAATTCGTGGGGCTGTGTCAGTGTGTTGAGTGCATTAAGCAAATTAAACAAAGCTACCCGACGGTGGCTAGCAGCTAAGTTTGGGAACCGGCCCTTGCCGGACTGGATTAAGGATAAAGCCTCATTAAAAGAATTTCTGATTCGTGAGACAATTGAAGTATGGATTGTAATCGCCTATTTGGCAGTTTGCTTTGTCATTATGGCGACTTCCAAGGGGTTAATACTCCAACAGTACGGCATAAATTATTTAGGGTATGGCTACGTCGTCGCGTTGTTCGGGGCGATGACGCTGGGCAAAGTCGTTGTCTTGTTTGAGCGATCATCAATTGCTAACCGGTATTCCCATAAACCATTGATTCTGGCGGTGCTCTATAAAACCATCCTGACCACTGTGGTGGTTGATGTCTACAATATGCTTGAGCACTTGGTATTCGAATTATGGAATGGGCACCAGCCTGCTGAATTACTCTTGAGGTTGTCCGGCGCAGGAATTGCGGCGCATCAAATGGCGTTATTGTTGATCTTCGGTTTGTTTTTTTCACTGCGGGAGATCAGCCGGCTGCTTGGCAAAGGTATGTTATACAAAGTTTTCTTTCGTTCCCCCACAATCGCTCCTGAAGAAAGAAAACCCGGTTAATGGGTTCCCACGCAGCAGCGCGGGAACCGATGTATTAGCATTATTCCAGCCCGGATTTGTAGCGAGTCCATAGCATCAGCCCAACCACGGCGAGGGCCCCCAACATCGTCATCATGAGGCTAGCCTGGTCCAATAAGGCAATGGACACGGTGCCCACTCCGAGAAACACAGCGACGACGCAGAGCCGTAAGTTGATGTAGATTCCAGCCAGAAACGTGCTGAGGGTCAACAAAAACAGCAAGACCAAGCCGGTCACATCGCTGTTCAGATTTTCCTGCATAACCGGTAGAAACACCAACCGCATAGTCGCAAAAAAGGCTCCCCAGTGCAGAATCTGAGTCCAAATCAGCCGCACGCGCCCACCAACCCTGGCTGATGCCTGGCTCCAATCGGTAAAGACGGCTAATACCCCGTACACTAGCGCGAGCACTTGCCAATACATGCCTGAATGAGTCGGGGCTATATCAGTATAAGCAATGCCAAGCAACGCCAGCATTATCAGGAGTATGTAGGGAAATTCACGTCGTAGAAACCGCCCCATAAACCCAGGTTGAGATCCGGCAGTTGCCGCAGAAGAGGTTGAATCAGCAGAGGACATAATGGCTCCTTCGAGTCGGTATAGTGTGTGGTTTGCTAGCCATCACCGTCGCTGTCCGATCAGTCAGATGGGCTATTCGATCCGTTAAGCTTAGCAAGGCATAGCGCAGACGACTATGCTGCTGTCAGTTGGAGATGTGTTTGTCACACAATGCAGCGTTGGCTGTGCCGTTTAGCAGATTTCACATCATCAACACTGCGGCGCCTTCGATTTGGCCGTCCCGCAGACATTGCAGGGCATCATTGGCCTGTTGCAAGGGAAACCGCGTAACCTCAGTAGTGACCGGCACTTGCGGGGCGACGGTGAGAAATTCCTCGCCATCTTGGCGGGTCAGGTTAGCCACCGAGCGGATCACCCGTTCTTCCCATAGCAGGCTATAGGGAAAGCTTGGAATATCGCTCATGTGAATACCACCGCTGACTACCACGCCACCTTTGGCCGTCACCCGCAACGCGTCAACAACTAAGTCACCGACCGGAGCGAAGATCATTGCGGCATCTAATTCCACCGGTGGAGTTGCTCCAGCATCGCCTGCCCAAATGGCACCTAGGCGGCGCGCGAATGATTGTCCTTCTTGGTCACCCGGTTTAGTGAATGCATAAATCTTGATGCCTTGATGCACGGCTACTTGCGCAATGATATGCGCAGCAGCACCGAAGCCGTAAATGCCTAAATGCTCAATATGCTCGCCGGCCAAACGATAGGTACGGTAACCAATCAGCCCGGCGCAAAGTAACGGCGCTGCTTCGGCATCACCGTAATAAGCCGGTAGCTGAAAGCAGTATCTTTGGTCAGCGACAGTGTATTCGGCGTAACCACCGTCCAGCGTGTAGCCCGTGAAACGCGCTTGTTCGCAGAGATTTTCCTGATTTTTGCGACAGTACCGGCAAACGTCGCAGGTATAACCTAACCAAGGAATGCCGACCCGGTCGCCGAGCCGAAACCGACTGACGTCTTTGCCCAATTTAACGACTGTACCGACGATCTCATGACCCAATATCAAGGGCAATTTGGGTTGGGTGAGCTCGCCGTCCAGCACGTGTAAATCCGTTCGGCACACCCCGCACGCCTGTACTCGGACCAAGACTTGGTCGGAATTCGGCTGTGGTACCGGCAATTCCAGGTCACGCAATGGCTGTCGAGGGGCTTCGAGCACCATGGCCCGCATCGTTGCCGGAACAACCATTACGTTATCCTCCAGAATGATTCAATTCAGCGCTGCGCCGGAATAGCACTATTCTAAATGATAGTGCTTGAGCTTCTTGCGCAAAGTGCTGCGGTTAATACCGAGAATCTCCGCCGCGCGTGTTTGGTTGCCGCGTGTGTAACGCATGGCGGATTCCAGCAGCGGCTGTTCGACTTCTTCCATTACCAGCTTGTATAAATTGGCGGGTGCTTGCTCCCCCAATTGATGGAAATAGTCCTGCAGCGCCAGCTGTACCTGTATACGCAGAGGGATAACCTGCGAATAGCTCATAGGGGGAGCTTCGGGCTTGGGAAACGCCATGCTACCGGTGACTCCTTGAAAGTTCAGTTGGGTATTTTAGTTCGATAACCCCACCTTAATATCGTTATGCGTGGCGGTGGGTTAAGCGCGAGGCTTGGATAGCGCTTAACCATTATTATACTCAAGGTTCGAAAGCGTTCCTAATACCTGCGATCGACTTTTGTGAGGATTGATCCGAACCTTCTGGATTTGCTGCGATTTTATTTTCCAGCAGTCAATCGGGCAACTAATTCCAACAGAGAACGACATTCAAGACGGCTATTATCCCAGTCGATCCACCATAGTAGTCCTGTAGTGTCAACAGTTACTGTTATCCGTACAGCGGCGGTCCGTTCATCCAGGCAAAACCCAGCCCGTTCCAAGGCGCGTTCGGTCCAAAGGCGGGGTAATCCATCACCGCTCAGCGCCACGCGACCGACCGTGGGCTGCGATAATTTAAATGAGCCGGTATACGGGTCGAATTCAACCCCCTCGCTTTGAAACACGCTTTGCAGAGCACCGGTTAATACCAAATCTTCCGGCGCGCCAACTTGTACAGCCCCCTGTAACGGCAACAGCCAAATTCTATCGGCGCAGCGCAGCGCCAAATCCAAATCATGAGTGGATAATAAAATCGCGTAATTACCTTCACGGGCTAAGCGGCGCAAGGTATTCATGATCACCACCCGGCGCGGCAAATCGAGAAACGCGGTGGGTTCGTCCAGGATTAATACTGTCGGTTCCTGGGCCAGCGCGCGCGCCAGCATGGCTTTTTGCCGTTCTCCATCGCTGAGTTCGGTCTCCGAACGGTGTGCTAATTCGACAATGCCGACGGTTTGCAAAGCCCAATGGATAATTTTGTCGTCAGCGGCACTGAGTTGCCCGGACCACTCGGTGTAGGGATAACGACCCAACGCGACTAATGCGGCCACCGTCAACCGGTTGACCTCGACCCGTTCGGTCAACACCACACTCAAACGGCGGGCCAGATCGCGGGGTTTCAGTTGTCCCATATCCTCCCCTTGCAACCTGACTTGACCTGCCAGTGGCCGCTGCATTCTGGCCAGCGTGCGCAACAGTGTCGATTTGCCCGCGCCATTAGGACCTAACAAACAGACTAACTCGCCCGGCCACAGCTGGACCGCAATATGCTCGGCAACCCGCCGTCGTACCGGAGAGCTGTAGCCAATCGCAAGATCGCAAGTTTCCAGAACCGGTTTCACGCGGAGGCAGGCTCGACTCGCTGACCTTGGTGTAACAGAATCCACATTACAGTGGGTGCGCCGATCAGCGCCGTGACGGCATTGAGCGGCAAACTAATATCGCTGCCCGGTAACCGCGCCACACAATCGGCAAGCAACGCGAGCAAGCCGCCCAACAATAGGCAAGCCGGTAACAACACCCGATGATCGGCGGTACGAAATAAGGCCCGACACAGATGCGGTACGGCGATGCCAAGAAACGCGATGGGACCGCAGTAAGCCGTGGTCGTACCGGCCAGCAGCGCAGCGCTAGCGATGACCCAGTAGCGTGCCACAGTCACGCTGAGCCCCATACTGCGCGCATACGCCTCGCCCAATAATAAGGCATTCAACGGTTTGGACAGGAAATAGGCGATGATTAACCCCACTCCAACCACTGTGGCTAACACGGCGAGCTGCTGACCGTTTACATTGCTGAAACTGCCGAAGGTCCAGTTCAAATAAAGCTGCACTTGTTCGGGAGCACCGAAGTGGATCAGCACACTGACGATGGCTGACGCGACGTAGCCGAACATTAGACCGAGAATCAACAGGGTGGTGTTATGGCGAATTCGCCGCCCAATCACCCACACTAAACTCATCACCACCGCTGCACCGCTGATGGCGGCACCGGTCAAACCCAGATGACCAAACCAGCCCAAGCCAGCCAACGCCCCTACCGTGCCGGTTGCCAGCGTGACCAAGGCCACCCCGAGACTGGCGCCGGCGCTGATGCCAAGAATGAATGGTTCTGCCAACGGATTTCGAAACAGAGTCTGCATCTGTAAGCCACTGACCGCCAAAGCAGCTCCGGCCAGAATCGCGGTCAGTGCTCTGGGTAAGCGCAGAGTGAGTACGATGTAAAGCCAGCTGGTCTGACTCGGTTCGCCCCCCTGCAAGATGGTGATTACCTCGCTGAGAGGAATTGCTACGGAACCGAGCGCCAGACTCGCTAAAAAGGCCCCCAGCAAGGCTATGCTCAATCCTAACAAAGCGAACTGACGCAGACCCGGAGTGGCTCGCCAAACAGCTGAGGAATCTAGCGGGGATTTAGAGATTGGATACGGCGTTATGGGCATTACGGTAATTTTCGAAAATACTTCAGGGTGTGTTTTGGAACCAGATCGGGATGAAAAATCTTTATGAGATCGGCCAAAATCATATCCGGTTCCAATGTCGCCCGTTCCCAATAATCGTTACCGCCAGTCGCACTGAGACGGGCGTTGTTATTGTAAACCCGCCCCTGTTGGTAAGCCGTGAATACTTCATAGCGGGCATCCGCCGCTTGCATATCGGCGCGGGTCAGCCATTCATTCTTAGTGGTGAGCCAATAATCTGCTTGCCAAGCCCGCGCGTAAACGGCCTCGAAATCCAGCGGGATGTTGCCGACGGTATCGGTATCAGCCCATAGATAATCGCCACCAGCAATATGCAGTAATTGGGCGAGATAGCTGTTGCCGCTGGGAACGAACCAGGCACTGCCATACAGCGCGCCGGTCAGCACGGTAGGCCGTTGCTCAGCTGGAAGATCGTGGGTCAGTTCCGCATAGGCGTGGTAACGAGTGGCGATGTCGTTGAATAAACGCTCTGCCCGTTGCTCTTTATTAAACAACGCGGCGGTAAACTTCAGCCATTCGGTCCGACCTAAAGGAGTGGGTTCAGTGTATTCGGCATTGATTACCACCGGAATCCCGACCCTTTGCAGAATGGGGTGCACATTGTGTTGTGGCTGATCATAGGCCGTAGCCATAACCAAATCGGGTTCTAAGGCCAAAATACGTTCAGCATCAATCGTCGTTCCCCAACCGACCGCAACTAGCTTATCCTCATCTATTTTCTGGTTCACCGTCTGCGAGTAAACGCGGTCCAGTGAATCCAAAGCCAGCAGTCCATCCAACACATCCAGTAATTCTAAGTGTGGTAATTGAGGCTTGGTCAGTGCGATCACTTTAACAATGGGTACCTCAATGAACTGAGCATCGCTAAACCCGTCGGGTGGCGGTGTACCGCATTGCACTAACACATAACGAAAGCTCCGCGCAGCGCCCGGCCAAGGCGTCACTACGGTGAGTATCTTATAATGACCGAAATACTCTAGCGTAAAGCCACGCGCATGAGTTAAATCGGCTTTGTCAGGAAAGTAATCGACTTGAGGATCGTACTGTTCAACACAATCACGGTCGGTTGATTTGACAGGCGTAGCCAACCCAGGCGCAATCATCACCAGCAAGATGGCTAGCAGGAGCAGGCGTTGCCCCGCAGCGCGGCGCAACAGTATAAAGTGAATAAACAGGCGATCCATGACGGTTACCGCAACAGTGACGCTAAAATCGATGCGTCACCACTACAGTTACCGTACCAGGTAGCACCCCGTTCGCTGGTTAGGTGACGCGTTCGACGGCAGGTCTCCTGGCTTGCGGGTCATCGTCGCTATCCAGCCTTCCCGGTTTCCCAGTGGCCTAGTGGATAGCAGCTCACCGCCTACAGTTGCGGGGGCAGCCACGGTATTAAGCAAGGCTTGACCGTGTTCCCTATTAATCCCCAGAGGGGAACCGTCGGCTAACAACCATACCGGATTTGTGCTTTGCGTCAAGCGAGCGCGTTATCATCAAAGACCACAGACTATCTATAATTGCAGCCAGCCGAATTTGAGCGTTGTTCGAAACCGATATAATGAAACAACCGATTGGAGTATTCGATTCCGGCATCGGTGGATTGTCGGTGTTGCGAGAGATTCGGGCATTGTTGCCGAATGAGGACTTGTTATACGTGGCGGACTCGGGGTTCGCCCCATATGGCCATCGCTCGGCTGCGTTTATCATTCAACGGGCGCTAAGCATTAGCGAATTTTTGCTGGAACGCGGCGCTAAGGCTATCGTCGTAGCGTGCAATACCGCTACTGCAGTGGCAATTGAAAAATTGAGGCAAAAGTTCGTGATCCCTATCGTTGGTATGGAGCCGGGGATCAAACCGGCTGCCGCGATTTCCAAATCCAAAGTGATTGGCGTACTCGCTACGGAAGGCACTCTCAACAGTGACCGGTTTTCCACCTTGCTAACCCGCTCTACTGAGAATTTGGAGATCATCGTGCAACCGTGCCCCGGTCTGGTTGAGCAAATTGAAGCGGGAGATTTTACAGGGTCAGCGACACGCGCGTTGGTTGTACGTTATGTTTTACCGCTGTTGGCCAGAGGCGCGGATACGCTAGTATTAGGTTGTACCCATTACCCGTTGTTGCGCACGCTAATCGCACAAATCGCCGGACCGGCAGTGCATATCATTGATACCGGCCCTGCCGTTGCATTACAACTCCAACACAGATTAGTGACGTCCCAACTGCACACCGATAATAGCCAATTAGGGACTCAACAGTTTTGGACCAGCAGTCCCCTGGAGCGGCAGCATGCGGTTATCTCTCGTGTTTTGGGCCAATCAATCCAAATTAACCCTTTACCCTCTATTGACAACGAAGTTGATAAAACCTAAGGCTCAAGAAAAATTTTGGACAAATTACTTTTCAGGTACCCTTCGCCGTAGCTCCTCCAACCAGATTGTGGCTTCTGAATCACTCGGTGCACGCCAGTCACCACGCGGTGACAATGAACCACCCGAACCCACTTTGGGCGAATTGGGCACGCAAGAACGCTTGAATTGGCTGGTTTGGAAGAATCGGAATAAAAAAGTCTCTAACCAGTGCTTGATCACAGCGAGGGTATATTCGTTGTATTGATCGGCTGGCAGTGAATCCGGCCAAGCACCCCGCGTTTTATCACTCCAGGCGTGATCGCTGAGGAAAGCGACTTTGCTGGGACGAAATCCGTAGCGGGTGATGTAGTAAAGATTAAAGTCCTGTAACTCGTAGGGACCGATTACCTCTTGCGTGCTTTGCGCCGGTTGGTGATTTTCTGCGTCATCGCTGTGAGGGACCAATTCCGGCGATATTTCGGTATCCACAATTGATTGCAGAATAGAGCAGGTTTGTGGGTCGAATTGTTGGGTGGCGATCACCCAACGCAGCAGATGCTGGATTAAGGTCTTGGGCACTGAGGCGTTGACGTTGTAATGGGACATGTGATCACCCACCCCATAAGTACACCATCCCAATGCTAATTCGCTTAAATCTCCGGTGCCTAGCACCAGCGCGTTGTGAAAATTGGCTAACCGGAACAGGTGCGAGGTGCGCTCTCCGGCCTGCACGTTTTCGAAACTAATATCGTGCAGCGGCTCACCGTCGGCAAATGGATGACCCAAATCCCGGAACATCTGCAGACAAGATGGGCGAATATCGAGTTCTTGGCCGGTAACCCCCAATGCTGTCATCAGGCCATGAGCATTGCGCAACGTCCCGCTACTGGTTGCAAACCCAGGTAAGGTATAGGCCAGAATATTGCTGCGCGGCAATTCCAAGCGATCCATAGTTCTGGCCGCTACGATCAATGCATGAGTAGAGTCCAATCCGCCGGATACACCGATA
>JAZBPA010000244.1:0-2488 GCA_036351435.1 Candidatus Competibacteraceae bacterium | reverse complement strand
TAACGCATCATGGGTTTTCAATAGCTCAACGACGTAGTGTCCACTGTAAAGCGCCCGTACTTCCTCCTCCCTTACACAGAACGGTGGCCCATTCATGAGTTCCTGGGGATATTCCAGCGTTACCAGCAAGATGGGCGTATCAGGCGGCAGAATACCCAGTAAATGTTCAACGTAATCCTGCCGCATAGCCGGAGGTAGGGCGATCAAAGCCGCGCGATCATAAACGCCGGCCACGTTTTCCACGTCCGTTGCCGTCAACGCGAAAAAATCACCGCAAAGCAATGTGATCGCATCGCTTTCCCAGGTCTCGAACTCACCGACCGACATCCGTTGTGGCGTTAGTCCATTCTCCCGGAAAAAATCGGCGACCGCCACGTCACTCAGTTCAATCCCGAGCACCGGGTGTTCTTGTTGGGCCAGCCAGATCATATCCAAACTCTTGCCGCATAAGGGAACGAATACTTGCTGCCCGCTTGCCAAACTTAGGGTTGGCCAAAATTCTTGCAAATGACGACAACCAGCTTGCTGATGAAAAGCGATTTCATTTTTGCGCCAACGCCGGTGCCAAAAATCATTATCCACTCTCTCTGTTCTCCTGCGTCCAGGCCAAGCAACAAGCTAACGGTTCTTTGCCAACCAACGATCCAGACTGTTCGCAAAGGATTGCTTATCTCGATCACTATACGGTGGCGGTCCACCACCGACCACGCCGGTTGAGCGCAATTCCTCCATCAGGTTCCGCGAGGCCAATCGTTCACCCACATTATCTTCGGTATAGAGTTCCCCGCGCGGATTGAGCGCCGTTACACCGCGCTTGACCAGTTCCGCAGCCAGCGGAATATCGGCGGTAACGACTAGATCAGCGGGGTCCGCGTGTTGCAATAGATAATTATCGGCCACATCGAATCCCGGGCTGACTGTTATCGCCTTGATCAGCGGCGAAGGCGGTGTTTTCAGCGCCTGGTTAGCCACCAGGGTGACGAGAACACGTCGTCGTTTTGACGCGCGAAACACGATCTCTTTGACGGGGTTCGGACAGGCGTCCGCATCAATCCAGATTTTCAGACCCTACGCTCCTCTGCCAACGGCAGATTGATAACAGTATTCATCCCGCAATACGTTTTTCAATACTTTGCCCATCGCGTTACGCGGTAATTCCGCCGTAAAAATAATCCGCTTGGGTATTTTGTAACCTCCCAGCTGGGTTTCCAGCGCTACACGCAATGATTCATCGGTCACGTCGGCACGATCCTTATCCTTAACCACTACCGCCACCACCGCCTCGCCGTAATCGTTATGTGGCACACCAATCACGGCGGATTCAATGACACCGTCAAGCAAATCAATACACCGTTCGACTTCTTTTGGATAGACATTGTAGCCTCCGGTAATAATCAAATCCTTACTTCGACCAACCAAAGTGATATAGCCGTCTTCATCCCGCAGGGCCAGATCGCCGGTGATGAAGTAGCCGTCTGTGGTGAACTCCTCGGCGGTTTTTTCCGGGCGACGCCAGTAGGCTTTAAAGACGTTATCGCCTTTGACCAGCAGACGTCCGATGTGCCCAACATCAACATCGTTACCTTGGTCGTCGATAATCCTAATCGATACCCCCGGTAACGGTAAGCCGACGGTACCCGCATGGCGCGGACCGTTCAGCGGATTAGAAATATTCATGACGGTTTCAGTCATGCCGTAACGTTCCAGAATCGTATGCCCGGTGCGTTCCTGAAAAGCAGTGAACGTCTGTTCCAACAAGGGGGCGGAACCGGAGATGAACAAGCGCATGTTAGCGCAGTGTTGCCGTCCGAAATCGGCTTCGGCCAGTAAGCGGGTGTAATAAGTGGGAACACCCATAAACACGGTTGCTTGGGGTAACCAGTTCATCAGTGCCCGCGCCTCGAATTTTGGCAAAAACAACATCGAACTACCATTCAGCAGCGCGCAATGACAAGCGACGAATAAGCCGTGGGCATGAAACAACGGCAAGGCGTGCAGTAATACATCACCGTCTTGCCAGCCCCAAGCGTGATGCAACGTCAAGCTGTTAGCCGCCAGATTGCCGTGGCTGAGCATTGCGCCTTTCGGTCGTCCGGTTGTACCCGATGTGTACAACAATGTGGCCGTGTCATCTGCTTGGCAGACGACCGTATCGAAGGCGGTCTGTGCTGATTGACACCGTTCGGTCCAGGAACCGGAGCCGTCGGCATCCAATGTGTAAACATGTGGCACATTGCGTGCGATGGCCAGTTCCTGAGCCATTGGTAAGGTTTGAGGTGCACAGATGAAAACTTGCGGTTCGGCATCCCCGAGGAAATAATCCAATTCCGCTCGGGGATAGGCCGTGTTCAATGGGAAGTAGATCAATCCTGCCCGCAGGCAGGCGAGATATAGAAACAGCGCTTGCGGCGATTTTTCCACCTGCACCGCTACCCTTTCACCTTTCGCAATGCCCAGTTCACTGCTCAAAACATGGGCATAACGAGCC
>JAZBPA010000243.1:0-23167 GCA_036351435.1 Candidatus Competibacteraceae bacterium | reverse complement strand
CTGGAAGCATTCGAGTATTTCAAACATCAAGGTGTTCCCAAAGTTGTTTGCCAAGAAAAGCACATGGGCTCACGAGCAGTAGTCGTCCTGTGCCGGGACGAAGAAACCGCGAAACGGCGTTTTGGCGTCGTGGGTGGTGATAAGGGAGCCCTGTATACCCGTACCGGACGGCCGTTCTTTGTCGGTGATACTCAGCAAACGCAGATTATTGATCGTCTCTGCAAAGCGATGGATTGGGCAGGATTATGGCAGCAATTCGCAACCGACTGGATTTGCCTGGACGTGGAAATCATGCCGTGGTCGGCAAAGGCGCAAGAACTGCTGAGAAACCAATATGCATCCACCGGTGCAGCAGGCGAAGCCTCCTTGGATGCGGCGATCACCGCGCTGACCCAGGCATCGGTGAACAACCCCGGAACCGCAGAGTTACTTGAACGTTATCAACAGCGCCAACAGTGTGTCGCTGGTTTTGTCGATGCTTATCGCCGCTATTGTTGGAAGGTCGACACGCTCAGTGATCTGAAAATCGTGCCTTTTCACTTGCTAGCGACAGAAAAACAAGTCCACGTTGATAAGAATCACGAGTGGCACATGGCAACCCTCGCCGAGCTGTGTGCAGCAGAAGATGAGCTGCTACAGGCGACAGCATTCCGTACCGTTGATGTTACCGATTCGGACAATGAAAAGAACGGCATAGCATGGTGGGAAGAGCTTACCCAGCAAGGCGGTGAGGGTATGGTGATTAAACCGCTGCATTGGCTTACCAAGGGTCGGCGCGGCCTGGTTCAGCCCGCCATCAAATGCCGCGGCCGAGAATATCTGCGAATTATTTACGGCCCTGAATACACCCTGCCCGAACAAATGGAAAGGCTGCGAGAGCGCGGCCTTTCGGTGAAGCGTTCTCTGGCGTTGCGTGAATTTTCTCTTGGTCTTGAGGCGCTGCACCGGTTTGCCGAGGGCGAGCCGCTGTACCGCGTGCATGAATGCGTTTTCGGTGTGCTGGCCCTGGAGAGTGAACCGGTTGACCCACGGTTGTAGCGAGCTGAATAACTTGCACTGCTGAACCTTACGCAGCAATCCAACCCCAACTACACTTTATGCGTCTTGGAATCCGCAGCACTTGCGGTGGAATGAGGAACAAAACTGATGCGAAAACTCGTCACGCCTTTGGCCGTCGTTATTCTTTTACTTGCCGGTGCACTCTCGGCAGTTGCTGAAACCCTAACCGAACAACTCGACGCACTTTCAGCCTCGCACAAGAAAGAAACGCCAGCTGATAGGCAAGCCATCATGGATGCTGCGGAACAGTCACTGCGAGAATCCGGCCTTGGCAATAATGCCCCCAGGGTTGGAGATCAATTGCCTGATGGTGAATTTGTCACCGCCAAAGGTGAAACGACTAGCCTCTATGAGGCCATTGGTAACCGCAAAGCTATCGTGACGTTTTACCGGGGTGGCTGGTGTCCTTATTGTAATTTGCAACTTCATGCCTATCAGGAGCACTTGCCTGAAATGGAAGCTGCGGGTGCGACCTTGGTGGCGATAACCCCGGAAACGCCGGACAATTCCCTGAGCACGTCTGAAAAGCATGGCTTGAAATTTTCGGTGCTCAGCGATGGCAACAATAACTATGCGCGTCAGATCAATATTGTTTTTGCGCTCAATGAGCAGCTGAAACCGATTTACCAAGCGTATGGCGTCGATCTGGAACAAAACCAAGCTAACGATGCTTGGGAGTTGCCGTTAGCGGCGACATTTATTATTGATGCTGACCGGACCGTGCGGTACGCCTTCGTTGATGTTGATTATAAAAAACGCGCTGACCCCGAAGAGCTGCTGCGCGAATTGCAACAGTTGCCGTGAGTCATGACCCTGTGGAACGCCGCATTCTGGTTCTATTTGCCCATCCTTCACTTGAACGCTCCGAAGTCAACCGTCCGCTTGCCGAGGCGACTGCCCGTGTCGATGGGGTGACATTTGTCGATCTTTACGCTGAATATCCGGCGCTCGACATTGATGTCGAACGAGAGCAAGCGCGCTTGCTCGATCATGACGTTGTCGTCTTTATGCACCCGCTGTACTGGTATTCAACGCCGGCGATCCTCAAGGAATGGCAAGATTTGGTGCTGGAGCACGGCTTCGCCTACGGTTCCGGTGGAACGGCGTTACAAGGCAAGATCTTTCTCAGCGCACTGACTGCGGGCGGGCCCGAAGTTGCCTACTGCGCACAAGGCTACAATCATTTTACGATCCGCGAATTGCTACAACCGTTGGAACAAACTGCCATCCTCTGCGGTATGCTCTATTTGCCGCCATTTGCTTTATTCAGCGCACTAACTGCGGTTGATGACGGGCGGGTGAATACTCATGTCATCGATTGGGTACGGGTTCTTGAAGCTTTGCGCGACGACCGGCTAGATATCACCGCCGCGCAAGACTTAACTCAGCTTAACGGCGACCTTGACGCCATCATTCGGGGATCATGATTCGTGAGTGGATTGTTGTTTCAAGCCTTCGTTTATCTCTGTGCCGCTGTCATTGCCGTCCCGGTTGCTAAACGGTTGGGGCTGGGTTCGGTACTGGGCTATCTAATCGCCGGTATCGTCATCGGGCCGATCATCGGTCTGGTGGGTTCCGAAACCCAGGAAATACAACACTTCGCTGAGTTTGGCGTGGTGATGATGCTGTTTCTGGTCGGCTTGGAACTAGAACCACACATACTGTGGAAGATGCGCAATCGGCTGCTCGGTCTCGGCGGTTTGCAAGTTGCCGCAACCGCCGGATTGATTACCGGGGTTTCCGTGCTGTTCGGTGTTTACTGGAGTGTTGCACTCGCCATCGGGCTGATTTTTTCGCTGTCCTCGACTGCTATTGTCTTACAGACCCTGAACGAGAAAGGACTGATCAAAACTGAAGGGGGCAACTCAAGCTTTTCTGTGCTGCTGTTTCAGGACATTGCTGTTATTCCCATGCTGGCGCTGATTCCGCTGCTCGCCTTGCCTGAGCTGGCTGGGAACGGCTTGGAAAACGTTGCTAGTTCAGACGGTCACGGAGAAACCGGTCATCACGAGTTAACCAGTTTGGTTGAGCATCTTCCCGGCTGGGGTCATGCGCTGGTGGTGCTCGGAGCAGTTGCATTGGTGTTGTTCGGCGGGCACTTCTTATCGCGACCCTTGTTTCGCTTCATCGCCGATTCACGCTTGCGGGAAATATTCACCGCTAGCGCTCTGCTATTGGTGATCGGTATTGCATTATTGATGACTTTAGTCGATCTATCTCCGGCCTTAGGCACCTTTCTCGCCGGAGTGGTGCTGGCCAACAGCGAATTCCGTCACGAACTCGAATCGGATATCGAGCCTTTCAAAGGGCTATTGCTTGGGCTGTTTTTTATTACCGTTGGAGCGGGTATTGATTTCGCTGTGTTGTTCGGTGATTTTGCCACCGTGTTGGGACTAACCCTAGGTGTTATAACAGTTAAGGCGTTGGTTTTATTTGGGCTCGCGCGCTTGTTTCGGCTCAAATCTGGAGACAGCTGGCTATTCACTCTCGGCTTGGCGCAAGCCGGGGAATTCGGCTTTGTATTGCTGAGCTTCTGCACCCAAAACAGTGTTATCCCAACCGATTTGGCCAAGACCCTTGCGCTAGTTGTTGCGCTTTCGATGCTGCTGACACCGGCTTTGTTTATTTTCTATGAAAAGCTGATTCTACCTCGACTAGAAGGCGGCGATGATGTGCAACAGCCTGATGCAATCGACGAGCAGGGCACTGTGGTGATTGCCGGAGTGGGTCGCTTCGGACAGATTGTCAACCGTCTGCTTGTAGCTAGTGATGTACCTACCGTAGTGCTGGACCACGAAGCAGCGATGATTGATATGCTGCGTATATTCGGGATCAAGAGTTATTACGGGGATGCCTCACGCCCCGAGCTCTTGCACTCAGCCGGGATAGATAACGCCAAACTATTTATCGTAGCCATTGATGATCGTGATCGTGCCGTCGAGATGGTCGAGTATGTTCGTCGCCATTATCCACACCTCAAAATCCTCGCCCGCGCGTTCGACGTAAATCATCTCTATCTACTGAAAAAGGCAGGCGCTGACGTGGCGGTGAGGGAAATGTTTGAAGCTTCACTGGAATTGGGTGCAGAGGCGCTCAAGGCATTGGGCTTACATCCATTCAGAGTCGCAAAAATGGCGAGAGCGTTTCGGCGCCACGATGAGCTGGGCTTGCAGCAGCGTTATGAGCTGTGGGATGAGAATCCCGACATTGCGCGAAACCGGGCATTTTTGGCACGTGCACGGGAACATGGTGAGACGCTGAAAGATATGATGACCGAGGACCGTATGCAACTGCATGATCGCACCGAACGTGGTTGGACTCCGCCCCCGAAGGGATACCACAACGAGGCTGACTGAGTTTCTGACACGATTTTTTCAAGCTCAATAATGAGTCCATCTGATGGAGGCTCAAGGATGCCGATCAGCGTTTCCCACGACTAACGCGTCGTGGGAAACGCTACATGAGGTTTGATCGTCACTTATCCGCTTTGCGGGCCTTGGCCACCGATTGCTTGAGTTTATTGAGATCCGCTGCGCCACGCACAACTTCATCGCCAATGACAAACGCAGGCGTGCCTCTGACCCCCAAGGCTTGCGCGAGTTGCATATTGCGATCAATCGTGGCTTGGATTTTAGGATCAGTCATATCTTGCTTGAGCTGATCAACATTTAACCCGCTTTGTTCTGCAATAGAGAGAATCGCTTGCTCGTTCAAACGTCCATTAAACTCCATTAGCGCATTGTGAAACGCCATGTATAGGTTTTGTTGCTGTGCCGCCAACGCTGCACGGGCGGCAAATTCAGATCCCTCGCCGAGCACCGGCATTTCCTTAAACAGCAGCTTTATATTCGGATCATCTTTGGTGAGTTGGAGAAGCGATTTGTACGCCTTACGGCAGTAGGGGCAGTTGTAGTCCATAAACTCGACGACCGTGACATCACCGGCTGGGTTTCCGGCAACCGGATCATCGGGGTTATTGAAAATCTCATCCCGACGACTCAGTACCGCCTGCTGCGCTCTGTCCGCCTGAGCCCGCTGCTGTTCAACCTGAAACCGTTGCACCGACTCCATGATGACTTCCGGATTTTCGAGTAGATAGTCACGAATCCGTTGGTCGAATTCTTCGGAACGTACAAAGTCATCTTCCGCTACTACGGTATGCGCGAAAGGAAGCGCAATGACAGTAAATAGCAAAATCGTCAAGCAATGAATAAAGCGCTGGGGCATTCTTAAATCCTCGTTAATGGGTATTTATGATTGATTCTGTAAACGCTGAAAATCAGCGTATGTAAATGATGTCTTGATCCAGTTGGCACGCAGAGCGCCCATCAATTACAGTTGTACACGATTAAGGCGCAGCGCATTGAAAATAACTGAGACCGAACTCATGCTCATCGCCGCCGCTGCGATAATCGGAGAGAGCAGGATGCCGAAGAAAGGATACAGCACACCCGCTGCTATCGGCACACCCAGCGAGTTGTAAACGAACGCGAAGAACAGATTCTGGCGAATATTGCGCATTGTCGCGCGGCTCAGTTGCCGGGCGCGGATAATGCCGGTTAAATCACCTTTAACCAGAGTAACACCAGCGCTTTCCATAGCCACATCGGTGCCGGTGCCCATAGCGATGCCTACCTGAGCTTGGGCCAGCGCCGGTGCATCGTTTACACCATCGCCGGCCATTGCGACCCACTTGCCTTCGTTCTGCAGGGCTTTGACTTTATCCGCCTTTTGATCCGGCAACACCCCGGCGATGACCTGATCCAAGCCGAGCTTCTTCGCCACGGCTAGGGCGGTGGTTTCGCTGTCGCCGGTCAGCATGACGATATTCAACCCCTCCGCGTGGAGCGCTTGGATAGCACCGGGTGTCGTTTCTTTAATGGGGTCGGCGACTCCGATCAAACCTGCCGGTTGCTCGTCAACCGTGACGAACATCACCGTTTGGCCATCGGTCCGCAGCGTTTCCGCTTGGTCGTCCAGCGCGCCTGGATCGATCTTCAGTTCTTGCAGCAAGGCGCGGTTGCCTAAGCCCACTCGACGACCATCCACTTGACCCAGCACACCTTTGCCGGTTAGCGACTCGAATTGTTCGGCGTTGCCAAGCGTAATATCCCGCTCCTGTGCACCGTTGACAATGGCGGTAGCCAGCGGATGTTCACTGCCCCGCTCCAAAGTCGCTACGAGTCGTAACAGTGACGATTCGTCCAGATTCGGGCCGGGAATCACTGCAACCAATTTCGGCTTGCCTTCGGTCAGAGTACCGGTCTTATCCACTACCAAGGTGTCGATTTGACGCATCACTTCGATGGCCTCTGCGTTCTTGAACAACACCCCAACCGTTGCGCCCTTGCCGGTAGCGGTCATAATCGACATCGGTGTGGCTAACCCCAGCGCACAAGGACATGCGATGATGAGCACTGCTACGGCGTTGATGATGGCGTAGGCCATCGCCGGGGCCGGCCCGAAGATCCCCCAAACGATGAAAGTAACCGCGGCAACAGCCACGACAATAGGCACAAAGTAGCCGGCAACTAAATCGGCCATTTTCTGAATTGGCGCACGGCTGCGTTGGGCTTGCGCCACCATTTGCACGATTTGCGATAACAGCGTATCGGTGCCAACCCTTTGCGCCTCAATGACTAAACTACCGGTGCCGTTGACTGTGGCACCGATCACCGGATCACCGGGGTTTTTCTCTAGCGGAATCGGCTCACCGGTGACCATGGCTTCATCCACACTGCTGTGACCTGCCAGCACAACGCCGTCCACCGGCACTTTTTCACCGGGGCGAATGCGAAGTCGGTCACCGGAAATAATCTGATCCAACGGCACGTCCTCATCGCTACCGTCTTGGTTGATGCGTCTTGCGGTTTTCGGCGCTAACCCCAACAATGCCTTGATCGCGGCACCGGTTTGATTGCGTGCTCGTAACTCCATGATTTGCCCCAACAACACCAGAGTTACAATCACGGCGGCTGCCTCAAAGTAAACCGCTACTTCGTCGTGAGCGTTTCGAAACGAGTCAGGGAATAATGCGGGGAATAGCGTGGCGATGATGCTGTAGGTATATGCAACACCAACTCCTAACCCGATCAAGGTGAACATATTAAGGCTGCGGTAAACTAGAGATTGCCAACCGCGTTCGAAAAACGGCCAGCCGCCCCACAGCACAATCGGCGTAGCCAGTACCAACTCAAACCAATTTAAGGTTTGTGGCGCAGCCAGCCAGTCGAAAGACACTCCCGGAAAATGTCGTCCCATCGCGATAATGACCAGCGGGATTGTGAACGCAGCACTGACCCAAAACCGGCGGCTCATATCCTTGAGTTCCGGGTTTTCCTCGTCTTCGAGGGTGATCGTTTCAGGCTCCAGAGCCATGCCACATTTGGGACAGCTACCCGGCTGGTCTTCAACGATCTCCGGGTGCATGGGGCAGGTATATTCGGTTTTGGTTGCGGGTACAGGTATCCCTTCCGGTTCCAATGCCATACCGCATTTCGGGCAACTTCCTGGTCCCTCCTGACGAATCTCCAAATGCATCGGGCAGGTGTAGATGGTGCCTTGCGGAGCGGGTTTGGCTGGTTTGGAGCTTTGGCTAGCGCCAGCCAAATAGTGATCCGGCTCGGCTTTGAATTTATCCAGACAGGGCTGGCAGCAGAACCGATAGATCGTGCCCGCGTGGGCATAGGTCAGTTTACTGTCGGCTGATACGGTCATACCGCAAACCGGGTCCTTAAGTTGTTGGTCGTCCTTAGGGCCGGCGCAACAATGGGCATGGGTTTCTGTCATCGTCATAAGACCTTATGTTGTACATCACGTTCGCTTGTAAAAATTCGTTAGAAGCTAGCCCGCAGCTGATGTGCTGGCATACTCGGGCAGTTCTGAAGCAATCAAAAGGTAATACTTGCATTCCAGATCCTTTGCCAGAGCAGCGGCAACCGATCCAAATTCCGCGCTACCGGGAGCTGTGTACTGGTCAACGGCCGCGGATGGGGATTTCCCAACTCACCTATCTTGAATCTGAACACATAGTCAGGCTCAAGGCCCATACGCAAATCGCTGATCACGATAGCGTTACCTTCTTGTTCCACGGAGTAATAACCGTGGGTAAA
Source organism: Candidatus Competibacteraceae bacterium (assembly GCA_036351435.1). GTDB lineage: Bacteria > Pseudomonadota > Gammaproteobacteria > Competibacterales > Competibacteraceae > JAAUQA01. The sequence goes on along the minus strand of JAZBPA010000243.1, from coordinate 14,996 downwards.
CCACTGCAACCGCGTTACCGGCCAATGGGTTTCCAAACCGGAAAGCAACTCCGGCGTGCTCTCAATGCGGGTGGTATTGATCTCATCATCTTTGTCTAACAATGAATGATAACCCACCCGATAATGATCATCGTTAACCGCGACAATCCGCCAAAGCACCGAATTAAACGGCGTTGGCTGGACCAATAATCGCTGGTATTCGATACCTTGCGCTGCCAATGACTGGCCGGCGACGCGTTCCAAATGCCATTGCAGTCCCAGTCCCCACAGCAGATACGCCGAACTTAGGCCGAGTCCGACATAATTGGCGCGATGTCCTAACGGGCTGCGGCGCAGAATAAGTGCCGTCAACAACCCTATCAGCAACGGCAGCGTGTAAGCCGGATCGATGATAAATATCGCGCCGATCGAAACAGGATATTCCGTCAGCGGCCAAAAAATCTGGGTTCCGTAAACCGTGAACGAATCCAGCAACGCATGGGTGGCAAAGACAGCATAAACCAGTACCGCCCAACGCCACTTAAGGTCTTTAGTCTGTGGGTGAATTTTAATAATCAGCCACACGATCAACGGTGTTAACACCGCCAACACCAGCAGAGAATGGCTGAATGAGCGGTGATAGGTGAAGTCCGCCACCGCATTTCCCATCGGTATAAACACATCTAGATCCGGTATAGTGCCGCAAATACCCCCCCACACTGCCGCACGGGGGCCAACCTTGCGACCCAGAACAGCCTCGCCAACTGCGGCGCCTAAAACGATTTGAGTCACCGAATCCATAGCCATTAACCTCAATAAAAAAGTCGCTTACTGGGTGATTATCCCAATGTAGACGAATGGTAAAAGGGACTTCACCGAGCAAGCTATTTTTTCAATTCAATTGTGACTTCATTGCCACACGCTTCGCCCCGTTGGTATGCCGTGATATTGGTTAACGTGGTATCCGCGATATTTTGCAAGGCATTACGGGTCAGAAAGGCCTGATGTCCGGTCACCAGGACATTGGGAAACGTCACTAAGCGAACAAACACATCGTCATCAATGACTCGGTCGGACAGATCCTCGAAAAACAAATCGCCCTCTTCTTCGTAAACGTCCAAACCCAGATATCCAATATGCCCTGATTTCAAGCCTTGTATCACCGCTTGAGAGTCGATTAAAGCGCCGCGACTGGTGTTGATGATGGTCACCCCTTTCTTCATTTGCCGTAACGTATCCGCATTAATCAAATGATGTGTTTCCGGTGTCAGCGGGCAATGCAGGGTAATGATGTCAGATTCGGCGAATAGCTCTGCTAAATCCATATACTCAACGCCAAGAGCCACGCATTCCGGATTAACGAATTGATCATAGGCCAGCAACCGGCAACCAAATCCATTAAGAATCTTGGCCACTTCTGCGCCAATCTTACCGGTGCCGATAATTCCGGCGGTCCGCCCGTAAATATCGAATCCCAGTAATCCATCCAGAGAGAAATTACCCTCCCGTACCCGGGCATAGGCACGATGAATTTTTCTATTCAGGGTCAGTAACAACCCGACTGTATGTTCAGCCACCGCATGTGGTGAATATGCCGGCACCCGTACGATGGTCAATTCATGGGCTTCGGCAGCGGCTAGGTCGACATTATTAAAACCAGCACAGCGAAGCGCTACCAACCGCACGCCGAATTGCGCCAGCTTGGCAATCACATAGGCGTCTAACTCATCGTTAACAAACACACAAATCCCATCAAAATCCCGAGCTAACGATACGGTTTCAGGCGATAAGCCGGGCTTGAAAAACGTCAGTTCATGACCGTGTTCTTGATTTGCTGCTTCCAGGAATTGACGATCATAGGGTTTGGTACTGAACACTGCGATTTTCATAGTGCACTCTCAAAGTAGGTCAACCTGCATCTCTGGCAGATTGCGTGATAAAAAGTTGCCCATTGAAATAAAGGCTTAAGGATACGGTATCTCGGTTCTATGACAGCAGCGTTAGGAACAAATCAGCGAATTTTTCTTTACATCGAATAATAACGGGTATATACACGTATCTATGAAATGTTCGCCCTGTTTATGCACCAACCTGCGCCAAGCCGCGCAAGCGTCGACAGCATTGTACGACGAGGCACTGGCCCCTTCAGGTCTCAAGATCACCATGTACCGCCTGTTGCGTAATATTGATGATATGGGCTGTCCGAGTATCAGCGAACTAGCGAGACAAGTCGGGTTGGAGCGCAGCACTTTGGGACGCAATCTACGCGTTTTAGAACGCGAGGATTTAGTACGCTTACAAACTGCGGAGGACAGGCGTGAGCGGGGCATCGCGCTAACGGCCAAGGGAAGCGCCGCGCTCGCTTCAGCAAAACCGCTTTGGTCAAAAGCACAACAGACCATGCGACAGCTCCTGGGTGACAAGGCTGAACTGCTGTTTGAGTTAGCCAACGACCTGAATCAGCTCAGGTCGCTTTAGGTCGATTTCATCTGATTATTAACTCTCGCCCGTCAGCGGGTAGCGACAACAAGGTATAGGCTATGAGTAATACAGCAAAAGCTGGTGGGAAATGGGCGGGGGCGGTCACTGCGCTGGTGTGTGGCTCAGTAATCCTGCTATTTTCACTCGGCATCCGCCATACCTTTGGTTTGTTCCTGCAGCCGGTCACGGTAGAACAAGGCTGGGGACGTGAGGTTTTTGCCTTTGCCATCGCTCTACAGAACTTAATCTGGGGAGCCAGCCAACCGTTTACCGGTATGTTGAGTGATCGCTATGGTGCGCTGCGCATCGTGGTAGTCGGTGCTGTTCTCTACACCATCGGACTTTGGGTGATGTCGGGCGTTTCCGGTGAGCTTACCTTCATCCTGGGTGCTGGTGTGCTCATCGGACTGGGTCTGTCGGGAACGACCTTCCCTATAATTTTTGGCACTATCAGTCGTTTGGTATCTCCCGAACATCGCTCGTTGGCGATGGGGATCACCATGGCCGTTGGCTCGTTCGGACAATTTATCATGCTGCCGATCAGCTTAGGTTTCATCTATTGGCTGAACTGGCAAGGTGCTTTGATTGCACTATCAACGCTGGCCATATTAATGTTGCCATTGGCGTTCGGCATGAAAGAGGCAGCGCGGACACAACCGGTAATGACAGTCCACACTACTGCGCGCCAAGCGATTGCGGAGGCTTTCGCCATGCGCGACTTCTGGTTGCTATCGTTGGGGTTTTTCGTGTGTGGTTTTCAAGTCGTATTTATCGCGGTTCACCTACCGGCTTTTCTAGCCGATGAAGGGTTGAATTCGGCAGTGGCGACCACCGTACTGGCATTAATCGGTTTGGTGAATATCGCAGGGACCTATTACGCAGGCCTGTGGGGAGGGCGGCAACGCAAACCGATGTTGCTGAGCTGGATTTATCTCGGTAGAGCAGCAGCTATCGCAGCATTTCTGTTCCTGCCCCTGACGGCCAGTTCCGCGTATGCATTTGGCATACTCATGGGCTTGTTCTGGCTGTCTACCGTGCCACTGACCAATGGTACAGTGGCTTCGGTGTGGGGCGTGAAACATCTATCCATGCTTGGTGGTATTGTCTTTTTTGCCCATCAACTAGGATCGTTCGCGGGCGGTTGGTTAGGCGGTTGGCTGTATGATCGTACCGGGTCCTACGACAGCACCTGGGCTATCGCGATCGGTCTCAGCCTGCTGGCCGCCTTGCTGAATTGGCCGATTAAAGAAACGCCGGCGACTGAACGGGTCGCCAAGGTCTCTGCATGACCCACTTGAAACCGATGAGTGTCGCATTGTTACTGCTGGGTGTGTTTGTATTGGCGCTCATCTTGACCTGGGCATTCGGCATTTACCAGTCCCCTGAGATGATCTACTTTCTGGAAAACTTTAAGCTGTGTGGCTGACGATAGCTCCGGAGTACTCTCAAAAGGCAGCTTTTTTCAACGAACGGGTATCCAAACGCGGCTCTGCTGCGTAAGGTAATCCGTTACCCATTCGACTGTTGAGAAAGTGCCTGTGGAATCGATTTATTACGCTATTACTTGGGCTTGCCACCGGCGTTGCAAGCACTGTTACGAAGACCGCTTTCGCCCTTATATCCGCTCTCAGCTAGAGGCGGTGGTTAAAGAAGCCGAGACCTGTTTTCCCGCTATCGTTGAGCATCTGCCCCCTCGAATGCGCTATCTTGATCTTGAAGACATCGACGCGGATGGCAAACCCCAGGAAAAACCCAGCCGGATCATCCTCTCCGGCGGCGAAGTGCTGATCGATCCTGTTCGTGAACGTATTTTGTATCCGCTGTTAGAGCGTCTGCGGGACAAATACCGGAGCCAAGGTGGCGTCAAGATTGTGGTGCAAACCACCGGCGATCTGCTCACCGAATCTATCATCGACGAACTGCTAGCGCGGGATATTTGGATGATTTCTGTGGCCGGGATGGATGATTACCACGTCGGTATGCAGGGCGACAAAAAGTTCTCTTTGCAAGATCAACTCACTGGCTGGTTCGAACAGGCCGGTATGTCCTTGTCACAACTGGCTAGCGGTAACCGCAAATGGCTGGACGAAACCGGTCCGCTGTTCAGCTTTTTCGGTGCCACCCCAGACGCTTGGATCGGTAAATTATGGCCACGCGGTCGCGCTTGGGAAAATGGCTTATCAACCGCTACTTTGCAGGATAACTTCTGCAATGCATGGTCGGGCGGGCTGAATTTTCTGCGCCACGGCTATTCCGGTTCGGAAGTCTCTATCGAGCCGAATGGCAACATCTATCCCTGCTGCATGAAAACCAAACGGCCGATCGGTAGTCTGGCCGAGGAACCGCTGATCGACATTCTTGATAGCTTGCAAGGCCATCCCGTTTTCGAAGCGATTGCTACCGGCCATCCTGAGCGTATGGGCATCACTTATGGTTGGGATGTGGCGCAATTTATCGAACAGTCCCGCACCACCACGCCCCAAGGCAAGCCTTATCAGAACCTGTGTATCGGCTGCGATCGATTTCATGAACAAGTGTTGGAACCGGTGATCGAATCGCTGCGTCAACAACGCTTGGCGCGACGTCGGTCAGCTGCTTAACCGACAGTCCAACCCAATCTCCAAGGAATTATAAATATGCTGAAATTGTTACCGGCATTAGCATTGCTGCTAGTGACTTCTGTTGCTACCGCAGCGGAATCATGGGAAGCCATTGTCGCCAAAGCCAAAGGGCAGACTGTCTATTGGAATGCCTGGGCGGGGGATGAAAAAATCAATGCCTACATCGACTGGGCTGGCGATCAGGTACTAGCGCGCTATGGGGTTACGGTCGAGCACGTTAAAGTTACCGATACGGCCGAAGCAGTTTCCCGGGTGGTGGCGGAAAAAGCCGCCGGGCGTAATTCCGGCGGTTCGGTCGATCTAATCTGGATTAATGGCGAGAATTTCGCCGCCATGAAACGCGAAGGGTTGTTGTTCGGACCGTGGGTCGAGCAACTGCCGAATTTCAGTTTAGTCGACACGATTGGCAAGCCCACCACGTTAATCGATTTCACAGTGCCGGTCGAGGGCCTGGAAGCCCCGTGGGGCATGGCGCAGATCGTGTTCATGTACGATAGTGCACAAGTACCGGAACCACCCCTCAGCATAGGGGCGTTGGCCAGTTGGGCGAAAGCCAATCCGGGCCGTTTCACTTATCCGCAACCGCCTAATTTCCTCGGCTCGACGTTTCTTAAACAAGCGCTCATCGAACTCACCGATGACCCCAAAAAGCTGCAAAAACCGGTGGCTAACGATGCCGAATTTACTGCAGTCACCGCGCCACTATGGCCGTATCTGGATGAGCTTAATCCGGTGTTGTGGCGCTCGGGTAAAGTGTTTCCACAAAACGGTCCCGCTCAACGCCGATTGCTCGGTGATGGTGAAATCGATATTGCGATTTCTTTCAGTCCGCCGGAGGCCTCCTCGGCGATTGCCAATAACGAACTGCCGGACACCGTGCGCACCTTCGTGTTGGAAGGCGGGACCATTGGTAATACTAATTTTGTCGCCATTCCCTACAATGCCAATGCCAAGGAAGGGGCAATGGTTTTGGCTAATTTTCTGCTGTCCCCGACAGCACAAGTGCGTAAGCAAGATCCGACCTATTGGGGCGGGCTCACGGTGTTGGATCTGTCCAAACTAAGCGTTGAAGACCTTGCTCGCTTCGAGGCCTTAGATTTGGGCATTGCTACCCTGTCACCGTCGGAGTTGGGAAAAACCCTGCTAGAACCACACCCATCCTGGATGGAACGCATCGAAGCGGAATGGCAACGGCGTTATGCCACCGGCAGTTGATGCCTTAATCGCAAATCGGGAGTCCGCCACTCAGCATCGTTGGCGGAATCTGCCCGGTTTATCGTTTTTCCCTCCGCTGACTCTGTTGTTGCTGTTGGGGCCAGTATTGGCTGGTCTATTCGGCACCTTACTACCGGCATTTGGTTACTTGCCCGCCTTGGGTTCCAACGAACCTTCTCTACTCCCGTGGCGACAGTTATTCACTGCGCCCGGTTTGTGTTACTCAGTATGGCTATCGTTTAGCACCGGATTATTGGCTACTGCCGTGTCATTGGCCGTTGTAATTGGATTTTGTGCCGGTTGGCACGGGACGCGTTTATTCGCTCGTCTGCAACGGTTGCTGTCGCCACTGTTAGCGGTACCGCATGTCACGGTTGCTTTCGGTTTGGCGTTTTTGCTCACCCCAAGCGGGTGGATTATGCGCCTGCTGTCACCATGGGCAACCGACTTTGCTCGACCACCCGATCTAATCACCATTCAAGATCCCTACGGACTAAGCTTGGTGCTCAGTCTAGTCGTCAAAGAAATTCCGTTTCTGCTGTTAATGACTCTGGCGGCTTTGAACCAAGTCGATGCGGCGCGCATCCGTACCGTGGCGCGAACGCTGGGCTACGGGCCGATTACCGCTTGGTTGAAAGCAGTATTGCCAAGCGTTTATCCGCAATTGCGCTTACCCATCTTTGCCGTTCTGGCTTACAGTGCTTCAGTGGTCGATGTCGCTTTAGTAATGGGACCTACTACTCCGCCGCCGCTGGCCGTGCAGTTATTACGCTGGTTTAATGATCCAGACCTCAACCTGCGCTTTGTCGCCTCGGCAGGTGCGCTGTTGCAACTGCTATTGGTGGCCGGCGTGATCAGTCTGTGGTGCGCTCTGGAGCAACTGGTTAAATGGTTGGGGCTGGGTTGGATACGTCGGGGTCGGCGCGCGCAACAGGATCGGGGATTCCGCTATTCGGCGGCGGTACTGTTGTTGTCCTGTAGTGCGCTGACGATTATTGGACTGATTGGCATGGGGGTTTGGTCGCTGGCCGATTTCTGGCGTTATCCCGACGCTTTGCCGGCAAGCTTTAGTCTGTCCAATTGGCAACGGCACTCGGAAGATCTGATTCAGCCCATTTGGAATACCGTCGCTACGGCGCTGTCGGCCGCACTGATTGCTTTAGTGTTGACATTAGGTTGTCTGGAACACGAGGCCCATTTCGGCCGACGACCATCCAACCGGGCGTTATGGCTGTTGTATTTACCCTTGCTGGTCCCCCAAGTCGCGTTTCTGTTCGGCGCGCAAATTCTGTTGGTGGTGACCGACATGGACGGACTGTGGCTTGCTTTGTTATGGAGTCATTTAGTATTCGTGCTGCCTTATGTGTTTCTGTCTTTGTCTGATCCCTATCGCGCTTGGGATGAACGTTATGGGCGCACGGCATTGTGTTTGGGCGCATCGCCGCTGCGAGTTTGGTTGACTATCAAATTACCGATGTTGTTCAGGCCGATTCTGATTGCGTTAGCGGTTGGGTTTGCGGTCAGCGTGGGTCAATATTTACCGACACTTTTCGCCGGCGGTGGCCGGTTTCCGACCCTGACCACCGAGGCTGTGGCTTTATCGACCGGTGGGGATAGGCGGGTTATTGGTGTTTACGCACTGCTACAGATGCTCGCGCCGTTTGTCATGTTTAGCCTGGCGCTGTTGTTACCGAGTTGGCTATTTCGCCATCGGCGCGGTTTGCAGGTGTCACAATGAGCGCATTGGAGCTGTGCCATATCAGTTTGAAGCTCGGTCAGAATAGCCTGATTGACTCGCTGTCACTTACGGTTCCGGCAGGTGAAATCACTGCAGTCATGGGAGAGAGTGGCTCCGGTAAATCCACCCTGCTGGCTTATCTCTGTGGAACCCTAGCCCCGGCCTTTCAAGCTGATGGACGGGTGCTGGTCGGTACTCGTGATGTGACCGAACTGCCGCCTGAGCAACGCCAGATCGGAATTTTGTTTCAGGACGATTTATTATTTCCACATCTCTCGGTCGGAGATAACTTAGCATTCGCGCTCAAGGCGACAGTACGGGATCGGGCGGAACGCCGCCAATGTGTCGAACAAGCACTGGATGATGCGGGGCTAAGCGGATTTGCTAAGCGTGATCCAGCCACGCTATCCGGAGGACAACGGGCCCGAGTGTCAGTAATGCGTACGCTGCTTTCGGAACCGCAAGTGTTATTGCTGGATGAGCCGTTTTCCAAGCTTGATGCGTCCAATCGTCGGCAATTCCGTCAGTTTGTATTTGACCATGCCCGGGAAAGGCGGTTACCCACACTTATGGTCACCCACGATCCGAAAGATGCTGTGGCGGCTGGCGGTCCGGTGGTTGACCTCGCCTTAATACTGCATCAAAGAAGCGCTGAAACCCTTGAGAATGTTTCACAGTGATCTCGGTTCTTGATGTTTGGTTTCATAACGAAGGGTTGTTGAATTGACAATCGAGGTGCATGAACCTAACTCATATCAAGCGTTGTATATCCCCACTGGGGATGCAAAAAACACCACAAATGGATCACTCTGACTCTGCAAACAGCTTGTCGAAAAACTGCTGCATCTGCGTCCAGGATGCTTTATCCGCTGCCTCGTCATAAGCCAATGGCATGCCGTAGGTTGCGGCGATTTTATCGGCATCTGGATTGGTGAAACTGTGTTTCACGCCGGGGAAACTGACCAGCTCATAGGTAGCACCGGCTGAGCGCATTTCCTCTTCGAACGCCTCTACTTGCTCGGGTGGGGCGAATGGATCAGCTGCACCGGTAAATGCCAGCACTTCCGCTTTTACTGCGCCCGCCTGGGCTGGTTTTTTGGTGCCGAGGCTGCCATGAAAACTCACCACACCATCCAGATCCGCACCGGCTCGCGCCATATGCAGAACGATGCCACCGCCAAAGCAATACCCGATAGCAGCAAGTTGTTCTCCATCAACGGTCGGATGGTCTTGCAGTAGTGTCTTGGCTGTATTAAAACGCTGTTCCGCTGCCGGCATGTTGCTGATCACGGCCTGCATGAACTTTTTGGCGTCATCCGGATGTTCAGCTACTTTGCCTTCCCCGTACATGTCCACAGCGAGTGCGGTATAGCCCATCTCAGCCAACATTTCCGCACGCATACGGGCATAGGCATTGTGCCCCCACCATTCATGCACGACTAACACGCCGGGGCGTTCACCACTTATAGCATCGTTATAAGCTAGATAGCCGGTGAAGCGATCATCACCCACCGCGTATTCCAGTTCTTCGGTTTTTAACTCCGCCCATGCTAACGGGCCGGTCAACAACAGCGAACAACCGAGTAGGACACGTAACGAAATCATCATGATGGCCTCCAACAATTGGATTAATCGAATAAATCTTATCGGAGAATAACTGATAAATGTGAACAAACCGCAACAACGCCGCCACGTTAAGCGCAGGGAATAAACCCGGCAGAACACCGAGTAAAAAAATACCCGTCAACAATCAGCATAAATGAAGACGGGCTTTTAGCCATATATTTGTGCCTTGCGGATTAATCCAATTCCATGGTTCTTGTTTGCCCTGCCCACCTGGACCGGTTGCAGGGCTATTGTTGAATTTCCGCTTATTTTTTCTTCTTGGCTTTTTTCCCTTTGCCCCCTTTTGCGCCTTTGGGAGGATTGACTAATTCTTTGAATGCTTTACCTGCAGCAAACTTTACAGTAGTGGCGGCAGGAATGGACATGGGTTCGCCGGTCTGTGGATGGCGTCCGGTTCGTTCAGCACGTTTGGCAGTCGAGAACGTACCAAACCCCAATAACATGACGCTGCCTCCTTTCGCCAGTTCCTGACGTACGGTATCAAGCAGCGAGTCCACAACGCCACTGATTTGAACTTTGCTCAGTGCAGTGTTTTCTTTGGCGATGGCGTCAGTAAGTTCCGCTTTATTCATGGTTAGTCTCCCCAGTTGATGAAGGTCGGTCTTGGTTTACTTCAATTTGGCGTGGTTAAAGTCGCATGGGGTCGGCAGTGTCGCTAAACTTCCCTAGTAAACTCGATAGTATCTAGTACGGTAATGAAACTTCACGGCCATGCCCCGGTGAACGACATTTCCTCCGCCGGCCAGTGCTCATGGTACTCACAAGCAATTGATTCTGATTAAATGTAGCAAGCATAGAACGATCTAGATCGGTTATCTAGCCCATCACAAGCCTGATTTGACATTTTTTTCAATTTTTTTTTGCTGAACAGGCCCTCAAACCGGAGGTAGCGATGAAAAAAAGCCTGCGCGAGCTAGGAATAATGGCCCTGTTGGCTCTCTGGATAAGTCATTCTCCGCTGCAGGCGGCAACGATTTCTATCGCCTGCAGCGCGCTTGGCCAGGAGCTCGAGCTATGCCGAACCGGCGCCGATACTTGGGCTAAGGAAACCGGCCATACGGTAAATATTGTTTCTACACCGAATTCAAGCACCGAGCGGCTGGCCTTATACCAACAATTGCTGGCAGCAGGTGCGGCGGATGTGGATGTATTCCTGATTGATGTAATTTGGCCCGGCATCCTCAGCAGTCAATTGATCGATTTAACGCCCTATGCCGACGGAACCGAACAAGCGCATTTCCAGGCAATTATTGGCAACAACACTGTCGATGGGCGGCTGGTGGCGATGCCGTGGTTCATTGATGCTGGACTGTTGTACTACCGCAAGGATTTGCTGGACAAATATGGCGAGCCGGTTCCCGAAACCTGGGCGCAATTAACCGCCACTGCAAAGAAGATTCAAACCGCTGAAAGGGCCGCCGGCAATGACAAGCTATGGGGCTTTGTCTGGCAAGGGCGTGCTTATGAGGGGTTGACCTGTAATGCCTTGGAATGGGTGGTCAGTCATGACGGCGGAACAATTGTCGACGCAGAAGGCAAAGTGACTATCAATAATCCGCAGGCCATCGCCGCCCTGACTCAGGCTGCCGGTTGGATGAAGACCATTAGTCCGGAAGGCGTGTTGAATTACGCCGAGGAGGAAGCCCGTGGCGTGTTCCAAGCCGGAAACGCGGTGTTCATGCGCAACTGGCCTTACGCCTGGGCCTTGGCCCGCAGCCCGGACAGCGCGGTTAAAGGCAAAGTCGGTGTCGCGGCCTTACCCAAAGGTGGCGCTGCGGGCCGTTATGCCGCTACATTGGGCGGCGGCCAGTTGGCGGTATCGAAATATTCCAATCATCCGGCCATCGCCGCTGATTTGGTGCTGTATCTGACCGGCGCGGCGGAACAGAAACGGCGGGCCATTGAGGGATCGTTTAATCCCACCCGCAAAGCGTTGTATCAAGATCCTGAAATATTAGCCGCCAACCCATTCTTCGGCGATTTGTATGACACCTTCGTCAACGCCGTACCGCGCCCGTCCACGGTAACAGGGGCTAAGTACAATCCGCTTAGCAGCGAATTTTGGAACGCCGTGCACAGCGTGTTGTCCGGCCAACTCAGCGCCAGCACCAGCCTAGCGCGGCTGGAAAACCGGCTGAAACGGCTGAGCCGTGGTGGCAGGCGATGGTAAAGTCGCCCCGTTCCCGTTTGGGCAGCCGTCGAGTCCGAACCGCCTGGTTATTCTTGCTACCGATGTTGCTCATCCTCGCGCTGGTTGCAGGCTGGCCATTGGTGCGCACCATCGGCTTTGGCTTTACCGATGCTCAATTGATGAATTTAAGCGCAGCCCGATTTGTCGGTTTCGAAAACTATCTCGATTATTACCAGGGCGAATGGTACGGGTTATTAGCCGATCCCGATTGGTGGAATGCGGTTTGGAATACGGTTCGTTTCGCGCTTATCTCGGTCAGTCTGGAAACGGTGCTGGGGTTGATTATCGCGTTGGTGCTTAACGCCTCATTCAAGGGACGTGCCTGGGTACGCGCAGCGGTATTGATTCCCTGGGCGATTCCGACCATCGTTTCAGCCAAAATGTGGGGTTGGATGTTGCATGATCAGTTTGGAATTGTGAATCACCTGCTGCTGAGCATCGGGTTGATTTCTGCACCGCTGGCTTGGACTGCCAGTCCCGATCTGGCCATGAGCGCGGTGATCATGGTCGATGTGTGGAAGACCACCCCGTTTATGGCGTTGTTGATTCTGGCTGCGCTACAAATGCTACCCACCGATTGTTATGAAGCGGCCCGGGTGGACGGCGTACATCCGGTTAAAGTGTTCTTTAAAGTCACTTTACCCTTGATCAAACCGGCCCTGCTGGTCGCGGTAATTTTCCGGTTGCTGGATGCGTTGCGCATTTTCGATTTGATTTACGTGTTGACCTCTAACAGCCGCGACACCATGTCCATGTCAGTGTATGCCCGTCAGCAATTAGTAGACTTCCAGGATGTGGGCTACGGTTCGGCGGCCTCAACTCTGCTGTTTTTCATCGTCGCCTTGTGTACCCTGCTGTATCTCATGTTGGGTCGAGTGCGCTTCGATGGGGAGCGCTAGCTGATGAAACGGATAGGCAGTCAAGTGGGATTTTATCTGCTGGTGGCGCTGATCATCGGCTATGCGGTGTTTCCCTTCTATTACGCCTTCATTACGTCATTCAAAACCGGTTCGGCGCTGTTCAGTGTGAATTTTTTCCCGCTACACTGGCAGTGGGATAACTATCGTTCGGTGTTTGGTGAGCAGCCGTTCGCCCGCAATATTCTCAACTCGTTGGGTGTATCCGCTGCGGTGGTTGCGCTGTCGTTGTTTTTCGGCTTGACCGCGGCCTTTGCCTTAAGCCGGGTTCAGTTCCGTGGGCGGGGGCTGTTGCTGCTGACCATTCTGAGCGTATCCATGTTTCCCCAAGTCGCGGTGTTATCCGGCTTGTTTGAATTGATCCGGGCGCTGGGCTTGTACAACAATCTGTTCAGTCTGGTGATTTCTTATCTGATTTTCACCCTGCCGTTTACGGTCTGGGTGTTGACCACTTTCATGCGCGATCTGCCCAAGGAATTGGAAGAAGCGGCGATCATGGACGGCGCAAGTCCCTGGGACATCGTCATCAAAGTATTCCTGCCGCTGATGTGGCCGGCTCTGGTGTCAACCGGGCTATTGGCCTTCATTGCGGCTTGGAACGAATTTCTGTTCGCATTGACTTTCACTTTAACCGATACTCAACGCACCGTGCCGGTTGCTATTGCCTTGATCAGCGGTGCTAGTCAATTCGAATTGCCGTGGGGCAATATCATGGCGGCTTCGATCATCGTCACGCTGCCGTTGGTGGTGCTGGTGTTGATTTTCCAACATCGGATCGTGTCCGGTCTGACGGCGGGTGCGGTTAAAGGGTGATTGCCCCATTCAACACTATTTTGCAGAAGGAACTTGATCCATGTTGCGCAAAATCTTAATCGTCCTGTTAGCTGTATTTTTTCCATTAATAATGATTAACGCCGAGGACCAATACGGCATGAAGCCCTACCCAGCAGCCGATGAAGGGTTTACCCGTCAAGTGTTTCGGGTGCCCGCCTTAGAGAACGAGGCGGATCGGCTGGTGGAAATCGTGGTGGGCAAAACCCTGCTGGTCGATTGCAACCCAACTCGCTTCATGGGTTCGCTGGAGAGTAAAGTAGCCGAAGGCTGGGGGTTTCCCTATTACGTCCTCAAGGAAGTCAGCGGTCCGGCTTCGACCTTGATGGCCTGCTCACCTGACGCCGTTAAAACTGAGGAATTCGTGTGGGTCCGTGGCGACGGTTTCATGCAGCGTTACAACAGCAAACTGCCGGTGGTGACCTATGTGCCGGAAGGCTTCGAAGTACGCTACCGGATTTGGACGGCAGGAAGTGAACTAGGCAAGGCGGCGGTGGAATAAATGGCGAAATAGGGAACTATCTGGCTGATTGGTTAGATGAAAAAAAGGGTTTGGGAAGGGCCATTCGCTACGCGCAATCCTTATCCTCGCTGGATCGGTGAACTGTGCGGTTCATCCTCGCAATGGATATGAACCATGACTTGACGATTGTCCAATGACTTCAAAATCAGTCGATAATCAGGTTTCACCCGGCGCACCCAAAGACGCTGGCGTCACCATTATCTATGATGGCGATTGCCCCATGTGTCGCAGCTACGTGACCTGGCTGCGTTTGCGGCAGAGCGCTGGCCCAGTGCAATTGCTTGATGCTCGCCAACAGCCTGCATTGACGGCGGATTTATATCGTCAGGGGCTGGATTTGGATAAAGGCTTTGTGGTGCGTAATGCTGACCAGGTTTACCACGGCGCGCAAGCGCTCAATGTGCTGGCGCTGATGAGCAGTCGCAGTGGCCTGTTCAATCGGTTCAATTACCGGATATTCCGCTCGCCGAGGCTCACTGCTCTACTGTATCCGGTTCTAGTCACCGGACGGCGCTTGTTGTTAAAACTGCTTGGGCGTAAACCGATTGAGGTTGACTCCGTTAGCCACTGAAATCGTTCGAGAAATTTTTGCGCTGGCCTCAGATGTGCGATTGATCTTCGTTACGAGAAGGCTATTCCAATTTTTACAGCTATTGCAAATGTGCTCCATAACGCCCGTTCGGAAGCGCGATAAACCAAAAAACAATGCAACATGCTCTAATTGGTTGCAATAGCAGCATTATTGCGTAAGGATGAGTTTATTATGACGCTGCCATCCCGTTTGGACCACCTTGCCCGAGGTTATGTTATTGAATACGAAAACTTATCACCCACTTAGTGCTTCTCAACCCCGTCGCCGTCTGCTGGCAATCCT
>JAZBPA010000242.1:0-3546 GCA_036351435.1 Candidatus Competibacteraceae bacterium | reverse complement strand
CTATCACGAAGGTGCAGCGCCCGATGAACGGAGTCAGGCCACAGCGCTGCGTCGCGGCGTGGATTTGAGCACCCTACGCGCCCGTCGGATCGTGCAGGAAGATTTCGATCATTTTGATTACCTGCTGGCGATGGATCGTGCCAACTACCAGGATTTGTTGAGCCTATGCCCACGTTCTGAGCTGCACGACAAAATCCGCTTATTCATGGACTACGCCCCTGACCGCTCGGAGCAAGAAGTCCCTGATCCCTACTATGGGGGACTCGGTGGTTTCGAACGGGTGATGGATTTGGTTGAAGAAGCCGCACAGGGATTGTTATTGCAACTGCGCGAACGCCACCGCTTTTAAAACATTACAGCAGCGAGCGTTACAACAAACCGCGTTCCGCAAAAGAGACTGTTTCGCCATCACCGACCACGAAGTGATCAAGCAATCTGACATCAATCAGGGCGACCGCTTCCTTGAGACGCAGGGTGATTTGCTCATCGGCGCGGCTAGGCTCGGCGATGCCGGACGGGTGATTGTGGGCGATTATCAGTGCAGCGGCGTTATGATACAACGCGCGCTTGACCACTTGCCGAGGATGGACTGAAGCACCATCAATAGTACCGTAGAACAACTCCTCGAACGCGATGACCCGATGCCGATTATCCAGAAATAAACAGGCGAACACTTCTTGAGCTTGATGACGCAGCTTTGCGCTCAGATAGCGTCTCGTATCATCCACACTCTGCAGGGCATCACCGCGTTGCAGCGTTGATTCCAAAAACCGTCGCCCCAGTTCCAGTACGGCTTGCAACTGAACATACTTGGCCATACCTAATCCCGGAGTTTGACAAAAACCTGCTTGATCCGCTTCCATCAAACGGCGCAAACTACCGTATTGATTTAACAAATCTCTGGCCAAATCGACAGCGCTGCGCCCCGGTACGCCGATACGCAAAAAAATCGCCAGTAACTCAGCATCGGACAGCGCACCTGCTCCTCGCTTTAGTAACTTTTCCCTCGGGCGTTCACTATCAGGCCAATCTCGGATAGACATGTCACGGATTAAAGTGTGGTCGTTAAGAGTTTGGTTTGATTATAGACTGCCCAGCAATCGTTCGCGTGCAGGCAACGAGACAGTCCTGATGTGCGTCTGGAGCGCATTCTAAACTATGGTTAGTGTTGAAAGTCGCTTACTCAATGGGTTCTTCCGCACTGTGGTGCGCCCAAGGTTAAGGGCGAACGCTGATGTGACCCAGCTGCGCGATTTCATTGCTCGGATGGATGTAAAACTGGCCAAACCTATGTCGGATCAACAGGCGAGTCGCATTGAACTGGGCGGCGTGCCGTGCGAGAAGTTTGTGCTGCCTGCGTCGAAACCGGACCATGTGTTACTTCACTTACATGGTGGCGGATTCGCTTTTCACGCACCAAAAATCTTTGCCGGATTTCTCGGGCGATTGGCAAGCAAGTTCGGCGCAACAGCCTATCTCCCAGACTACCGTCTGGCGCCGGAACACCCGTTTCCCGCCGCTCCGGAAGATTGCTTGGCTGCTTACCGGGCCTTGCTGGAACAGGGAATCGCTGCGAACCGCATCGTCATGTCGGGTGATTCGGCCGGTGGCTGTCTGGTTTTGACTACGCTGCAGAGCGCCCGTCAAGCCGGGTTACCCATGCCGGCGGCGGCAGTCTTGTTGTCCCCGGCCAGCGAACTGGCCACGCCCAGTTCCAGCATGATTACCAACGCCCATCGGGACCCCATGTTTCACCCTGAAGCCCTGTATTTGTTCAGGGACACTTACCTCGGCAGTGCCGATTACTTTCAGCCGCTGGCCTCGCCGTATTATGGCAACTTCGAGGGGCTACCCCCACTGTTGCTGATGGTGGGCAGCACCGAGTTGCTGCTTGAGGATACTCTGGGGGTTGCGCGCCGGGCACAGGAGGCTGGCGTCAAGGTACAGGCCCAAGTATGGCGTAGCATGATCCATGTATTTCCGTTATTCACTCAGCTACCTGAAGCAGGCATAGCGCTGGGCATTATCGGCGCGTTCATGCATACGGCGTTGACTGCACCGGATCGGCTCACCCTGCCGGCAACGATAGCTCAGGGGATCGTGCCGGTGAATACCTTTCGCTAGGATCACCCTGCGTTGACTGCGGACGACTGACCCCGATGTTTCTTCACCCAAGATTCGAGCTGGTCAAGGGCATCGCTCAACTCATTGGTAACGGGATGTTGCAATCCAGCCATTCGGTGGAATTCCGGCGGGATATGCAAGTGACTGTCAAAGTGCCGGTTCGGATCAGCCAAAATATCCGTGCGCAAGGTGATGCCATGGCGGGCTAACAGCGGCTCAATAACCTCTCGACGGTGGCGCAGATCGGCACGAGTAGCCTGATAGGCGTGCTCACAGACACGCAGCCGGTGGGCGAAGCTGAAAATCTTCGCAAAAAACATATCGGCATCCCGTTGGTTCGGTTCAAACAATAGGACATCCTGGTCGGGGTATTGGATGGCATAGCGGGCCAAGCCGGCTTTCATCCGCGAATGGATCACGATGCGCGTGGCCTGCGCCATGACCGCCGGCAAGCCACCCTCGACTAGGGAAGTCAGATTTTTCTGGCGCTGGGGCTCCGCCAACCGGGGATTGAACGAAACAATGGGGTTGATGCAGATCAGCAGTTCCGCGCCAGCGTCCAGTGCAGCTGAAGCATGAACCGTTTTCTTGACACCACCGTCCACATAATAACGACCGTCAATCGCTACGGGCGGAAATAACCCCGGCACAGCGGTACTCGCCTGCACCGCCTTAGAAATGGACACATGATTCTGACCGGGCGCGCCAAAGCGAACAATTTCGCCAGTGTCCAAATTCATGGCCACCACAAATAATTGCCGTTTCAGTTTACGGAAGTCATTGGTTCGGCCCCGGCTGCGGTAGAGTTTGGTGAGAAAGTGATTGATACGTTCGTTGTCCCACATGCCTGGCGGTAACGCGCCCAGCAGTTGACTGACAATTGCTCCTTGCAGACTAATATCGCGTGGGTTTTGCAAAGAGCCCCAGGCTGCTTTGAGCAGCCGACCGGGCAGGTTGGGCAGTCGGTGCCCAAACCGATGCCATACCAGTCTGAGGAAGTGCTCGGGATTAACCGGAAACGCAGTGGATTGGTTGAGCACCAGGACATGACAGAGCTTAGCCGGGGTAAAGCCGTTAGCCAGAGCCGAAGCAACGACTGCACCGGCACTGACCCCAACGTAGATAGGCAGCTCATGGAATGCAATGCCGTCCAGCGCTTCTTCCAGGGCGAGCAAGGCACCGATTTCATAGGTAATGCCTAAAGGACCGCCTCCCGCTAAGGCCAGTCCGATACGCGAGCGAGGAAGCACCGGCATCAGCCGAACACGGGGAATCGTCGACGTTGGGCCAACCGATTGACCCCTACCTGAATACGGCCCTCAATTTCATGGTACATCTTGTCCACATACTCGTTGTCATTCACCCGCTCGGGGTCAGTATCAAGTTCCACTGGTTCGAGGAATTCGGTGCGGATTTTTGCCG
>JAZBPA010000241.1:0-9944 GCA_036351435.1 Candidatus Competibacteraceae bacterium | reverse complement strand
GCTAATAAACGATTGGTTATGCAGGGCTAGCAGGACTGGCTTCGTGCAAAGCCACCGCCTTCCTAGCCATTCGCCGCTGCTGGTGTGCATCAATGAGATTCTTCAAGGCGATCAACAACCCCAAGCCGATAAACGCGCCTGGCGGCAAAATCGCCAATAAAAAGCCGCGATAATCCTCAATCAGATATACCGTCATCCCACGTGCGGCTTCGCCGAACATCAGGTGGGCTTGGCTGAACAACGTGCCCTGACCGATGAGTTCCCGCAATCCTCCCAATAACACTAAGGCGAACGCGAATCCCAATCCCATAGTGAGCCCATCCAGGGCTGCTTTAGGCACACTCTGTTTGGACGCGAACGCCTCGGCGCGACCGATGATGATGCAATTGGTAACGATCAAGGGAATGAAAATACCGAGAATATTGTAAAGCTCATGCCAGAAGGCGTTCATGGCTAATTCAATGGCAGTGACAAAGGAGGCGATTACCAGCACGAACACCGGAATGCGCACCTCCGGCCTGACCCAGCGGCGGATAGCCGAGACGGTGGTATTGGAGGCTAGCAGTACCAGAGTGGTGGCCAACCCCATACCCAAGGCATTGATCACCGTATTGGAAACAGCTAACAACGGACACAGACCCAACAGCTGGACGAAACCCGCATTGTTACCCCACAAGCCGTCGCGGATAATCTGGGAATAAGAGATTTCACTCATGGGATTTCTCCTGTTTGAGCATTTGCTGGATTAGCCAATAACCGATCCCGGTGCTGTTGAAAGTAAACTAAAAATTGCCGCACCGCTTTAACCACAGCGCGCGGCGTGATGGTGGCACCGGTGAATTGATCGAAGACACCGCCGTCCTTTTTCACCGCCCATGCTTTAGGTTGCGGATTGCCCAAGGATTTGCCGCTGAACGTCAAAACCCAGTCGGAGCGGGTCGCTTCGATGGCATCGCCCAGTCCCGGCGTTTCCTTGTGCGCCAAAACTCTGACGCCTGCCAGGGTGCCGTCGGCATAAACGCCGACTAGAAGTTTTATAGTGCCGCTGTATCCGTCCGGTGCCACTGGAGTAGCCAACATCGCGACCGGCTTGCCATCTTTAAACGCCCGATAAACCGGAACCGGTTCCTCCGTGCCTAATAAGCCCTGATCGGTAATCCAGATCAGATCTTCGGTCAGTGCGTTATCGTACTGAGCAGGAGGAACTAATGCATTGAGATTTGCCAACAATGCGGCTTGTTCATTGTCAGCAATGATCTGCTCAGTCGCTTTGAAGGTCAATGCCACTAGCCCCGTACCCAGCACAGCGAAACTGACCAACACCAAAGCAGCGACGGCCATGTTGCGGACTAACGTTGGGTTACTTTCCGGGTTGGTCTGTTCTGCCACGGACGGTCCCGAATACGCGGGGTTGCGTGTACTGATCAATGGTCGGCGTGGCGATGTTCATGAGCAGCACGGCGAACGCTATACCGTCCGGGTAACCGCCAAACACCCGGATCACGAAGGTTAATACGCCCACCCCCGCGCCGTATAACAACCGACCACGCGGTGTGGTACTGGCCGAAACGGGATCGGTGGCAATGAAAAATGCGCCATAAATCGCCGAGACGCTGAATACATGAAACCAGGGCGAGGCATAGGCTTGCGGTTCCAGCACATAGAAAATACCGGCCAACAACGCCAGACTGCTCAACAGGCCGAGCGGGATTTGCCAGGCGGCAGTCCGAGTGTAGACCAGCCACAAGCCGCCCGCTAGAAATCCTAAAGCGACCCATTCCCAACCATAACCCGCAATGATTCCGAAAACCGGGCCAGTGCTGATATCCGCCATCGACTGTCCTAAACCCAGCTGAGTTTTTACGGTATCCAGCGGCGTAGCGCTGCTCAGGGCATCCAGCATCATGTCGGGCGGTAATTGGTTGAGGAAAATAAGGCGGGCGGTGTCGGCGAAGTCCAAACCATGTTGGACAGACGGCCATGTGCTCATCTCCAACGGAAACGAGATCAGCAAAATCACATACCCCACCATCGCGGGATTGAAAGGATTGTGACCCAAGCCACCGTAAAGGTGTTTGGCAATAACGATAGCGAATGCCACACCTAACACCGTCAT
The DNA here is from genome assembly GCA_036351435.1 of Candidatus Competibacteraceae bacterium. Taxonomy (GTDB): domain Bacteria; phylum Pseudomonadota; class Gammaproteobacteria; order Competibacterales; family Competibacteraceae; genus JAAUQA01. Next base: position 7,828 of record JAZBPA010000241.1, on the reverse strand, counting down.
CCACCACGGTAACAATGACGGCAAGGCGGCAGCCAGCAACCAAGCGGTGACCAACGCGCTGCAATCCCCCAGGAACAAACGCAGCGACTTTCCTCGCAGAAACAACATCAGGGTTTCTGCCAAAACAGCAACCACGCTGGCGATAACGATGTTAAACAGCACGCCCCAGCCGAAAAACCACACTAAAGCGATAATGCCGGGCAGCATGGCGTACAGGACTCGGCGCATGATTCGAGATACGCTGGGTCCAACAAAGATATGCGGCGAGCTCGCCGTGCTGAACTGCATTATGTTAGGCGTCTCGGTCCTGGCTTACGCTATCCAGCGACTCCGCAATGCCAACTGGATCAGAGACTGGGGCTACTGGGTCGGCAGTTTTCTGGGATGCCTTTTTCGCTTTAGCACGCTTTACGGCCGCTTCAATGACTTCTTTTTTAGTGTCATCGGTTTTTTCGGCGGATTTTTGTTGCAGCGCTTCTTTTCGTTTACGCAGTTTTGTTTCTTTCTCCCGCTTATCTCGTTCCAAGCGTTCTAAGCGGAATTCATGGCGTTGCCTGGCTAGATCGGCTTGTTGCCGTTCCCGTTCTCTGGCCCAGATTTCGGTTTTAGCAAAGCGGTAATACTGAACCAAAGGGATATGACTGGGGCACACTGCCGCACAACAGCCGCATTCGATACAATCGAACAAGTGATAATCGGCAACCTTGTCGAAATCTTTGGTTTTGGCGTGCCAATACAGTTGTTGCGGCAGCAGATCCGCTGGGCACACATCGGCGCAGGCACCGCAGCGGATGCAGGGCATGGCCGGTACCGGTGGGGCTAATTCCGCTGTGGTTGCAACCAGAATGCAATTGGCACCTTTTACGATGGGGACTTCATCGCTCGGTACCGCAAATCCCATCATTGGGCCGCCGACGATCAAACGTTGGGCAGCTTCAGTATAGCCTCCGCATTGGTGGACTAATTCACTAATCGGAGTGCCGATTAGTGCTTCCATTACCCGAGGTTGCTGGATACCGCTGCCGGTGACAGTGATATAGCGGGAGATCAGCGGGCGTCCCTGAGTAACCGCCTCGTAAACAGCGACAGCAGTTCCCACATTTTGGCAAATTACGCCGATATCCGCCGGGAGTCCGTTGCTGGGGACTTCTTGACCGGTCAACACCCGGATCAGTTGTTTCTCGCCGCCGGTCGGGTAAATCGTGGGAACTTGACGGACCGCAATGCCTCCGGCTTCCGCACCGAATTTCTCCAAGGCAGCTTCCAACGCGGCACAGGCTTCAGGCTTGTTGTCCTCTACCCCGATGATCACTTCTTCGACCGACAGCATGTACCGCATGATCAGCACCCCGCCGATGAGGTCGTGCGCCCGTTCGCACATCAGCATGTCGTCACAGGTAATATAGGGTTCGCATTCCGCGCCGTTTAGAATCAGCAACTGGATCGGCGTGGTCGGGACGGGATTCAATTTGACCGAGGTCGGGAAAGCCGCCCCGCCCAGACCGACAATGCCCGCTTGACGGATGCGTTGGCGTAAAGTCAGCGGATCAGCCGTTTTATAATCGGCGATCGGTGGCGGCAATGCATCCCATTCGTCCCGGCCATCCGTATGCAAGATCAAGCAAAGTGCGGATAAACCCGATGGGTGCGCTATAGGCCGTTCTTCCAGGGCAGTGATGACGCCCGAACTCGGCGCATGTAAGGCAGCACTGATATAGCCATCGGCATGGGCTAACAGCTGTCCTTTACGGACCGTCTGCCCGATCTCAACATCAATTTTAGGGGCAGTGCCAATGTGCTGTTGGAGAGGCAAAATCAGCCATTCAGGCAAGGTGCTGTGCAGCACCGGCTGTTGAGTGGACTCGGCTAGATGGGTATCGAGTAGCAGACCGCCGTTAAAACGCCATTGAGAGAATGATCGGGCTAATGACATGGCTTTGTGCAGAGGCCGAAACAGTAAGTTAATGGTCCAGGGAGAACGATCAAGCGGCGACCGGTGAAGAGCTTTGTTCTGATTCAACGCGCTCAGCCGTGGCTGCAAGCGGTGCGGGAGCGTCGGGATAAGGCCATTTCCAATTTTCAACGGTTTCTTTGACCGGCACCATGCTGATGCAATCGACCGGGCAGGGAGGAATGCACAGTTCGCAACCGGTACATTCCTGGGCGATAATGGTGTGCATCAATTTGGGTGCACCGAGAATTGCATCCACCGGGCAAGCCTGAATACACAGCGTGCAACCGATGCAAGTGGCCTCGTCGATTACCGCCAGCGCTTTGGGTTTCTCAACACCGTTTTCAGCATTGAGCGGGATGGGTTCGCGGCCGAGCAGTTCGGCTAAGGCACGTACACCCGCTTCGCCACCGGGCGGACATTGATTGATTTCAGCTTCGCCTGCCGCGATGGCCTCCGCATAAGGCCGACAACCCGGATAACTGCACTGACCGCATTGCGTCTGGGGTAGCAAAGCATCAATTTGGTCGGCGACCGGATCGCCTTCCACGCGAAACTGCACAGCGGCAAATCCCAGCAATAAACCAAAAATTCCAGCCAGCGCACTCAATGCAATAATGGCTGTCAGCATGATTAATCCTATCCCCTCACTAAACCGGAAAAACCCATAAAGGCCAACGACATCAAACCGGCGGTGACCAATGAAATTGCCGCACCTTGAAAGTGGACCGGCACATCGGCAACAGCGATGCGCTCACGTAGAGCGGCAAACAACACTAACACCAGAGAGAAACCAATGGCTGCGCCAAAACCGTACAACCCGGATTCGATGAAGTCATTCTGTTCTTGAATGTTCAATAAGGCTACCCCCAACACCGCACAGTTGGTGGTGATCAAGGGCAAGAAAATGCCTAATACTTGATACAACAATGGGCTGGTCTTGTGCACCACCATTTCGGTGAATTGCACCACCACCGCAATCACCAAAATAAACGTGATGGTGCGCAAGTATTCCAAACCCAAGGGCGCTAGCAAATAGGCGTTGCTCAAATAGGCGCATATTGATGACAACGTCAATACAAAAGTCGTGGCCAAGCCCATGCCGGCAGCCGTTTCCAACTTGCGCGAAACACCCATGAACGGACACAGACCTAAAAACTTCACCAGGACGAAGTTATTGACCAGAATCGTGCTAACCAGGATAAGTGCGTATTCTTTCATGGCTGCTCGGCATAATCCTATGACGGCATCAAATCATCATTTTCGTTTGGGCGTCATCGTATGAGAAGGTTCCATGCGACAGGTCAAGCGGCATTCGCTCAACCCAGCAGCAGAAACTCCATCAGCGCCTTCTGAGCGTGCAGTCGGTTTTCCGCCTCATCCCACACCCGGCTTTGCGGACCGTCGAGGACTTCGGCGCTGACTTCTTCGCCGCGATGGGCCGGCAAGCAATGCAAGAATAACGCATCGGATTTGGCCTGCGCCATCACTTGTGCGTTGACCTGATACGCAGCAAAGGCTTGTTCGCGTTGTTTACGTTCTTCTTCCTGGCCCATGCTCGCCCACACGTCGGTGGCAATGAGATCAGCATTTTTAGCAGCAGCCAGAGGGTCACGAATGATTTCTACCCGGTCGGCATAGCGGGTCAACAACTCAGGATCAGGGTCGTAACCCTCGGGGACAGCGATGCGCAATTGAAAATCGAATTGGGCTGCGGCATTCATATAGCTGTTGCACATATTGTTGCCATCACCGACCCAGACCACGGTTTTACCCTGAATACTGCCGCGATGTTCTACGTAGGTCTGAACATCTGCCAGTAGCTGGCAGGGATGACTAAAATCGGTCAACCCATTGATAACTGGTACAGAAGAATAAGCGGCTAGGCGCTCCAAATGAGTATGAGCAAAGGTACGCACCATAATAATGTCGACCATGCTGGATAACACGCGGGCCGTGTCTTCAAGCGGTTCGCCTCGACCCAACTGAGTATCGCGGGGTGAGAGGAAAATCGCATCACCGCCGAGCTGAATCATACCGGCTTCAAAGGAAATCCGGGTCCGGGTGGACGATTTCTCGAACACCATGCCCAATACCTTTTGCGGGAACGGCGCATAGGGCTTCCCTTGCTGCCGCATGGTTTTAAGTTCGCACGCGCGCCGAATCAAAGCATTTAGTTCGGTCGGCGTCATATCTAACAAGCATAAAAAATGGCGTGGTTTCATGAACGACTTTCAGCGTTGAGAACATTTTACAGGGGTTAAAAACGCAAGCGCGTCCTGGAATGGACGCGCTTATCAGCAATTACAGTCTGGAATGCTGCAGAATGCAAGCTTTACGTGCAGTTAGGGGGCGGGACGTGAGGTCAGGTGGTGACGGAAGTAATAGCCAAGGTAATTCAAAACAACAACACGAGGTTCGCTAAGCAGGCGCCCAGTAAAGCACCTGCCAGCACATCGCTAGGATAATGCAACCCTAGCACCAGCCGTGACAGCGCTACTAAGACGGTGAATGGTACGACCAGCCAAGTCAATTGCGGGTAGTAAAACACCACGACCACGCTAAAAGCCACAGCATGCAAGGTGTGTCCAGAAGGAAAGCTGTATTGATCAAGCGGTGCGACTGTGGCCAGGATTGAACCATTGCAATCACAAGGACGTCGGCGGATAGTGCTGCCTTTCAGCCATTTGTAGACCAGCAAGCAAAGTCCTCCCGCGGCCAACATGCGTCCTACTACCGGTAATGCAGCGGTGCCCTGAGCCAAAGGTAAGGCAATCATCAGCGTATACCAAAACACTCCATCGCCGAGTCGACTGACCACCGCAAACAGCTGGGCCGGGCCTTGCTTATGGGACACCCGATTAAACCGCACACACCAGATCAGCTCTCGCTCGGTCAGGCGCTGCAAATGACCAGAAGCTTCAAGATTTTTAAACATGATTTACTCCTGGCGTGGCTAGTTCTAACAAAGTGGCTTCGAAGTTTTGATAAATGTATTCCCAGTCGAATGGCTCTGCCGAGCGCCGCGCTGCTGCGCCAAGTCGTCGCCAACATTCAGGACTGTTTACTACTGACTGAGCAGCTTGGACAAAGGCGGCTTTATCGCCGACCGGTACCGGCAAACCGTTACGATTGTGTTCCAAATGTCGCCGTGCGGCAGCGTAATTGAAGGCAATGACCGCTAAACCGCTAGCCATTGCTTCTAGAGTAACGTTACCGAAAGTCTCGGTTAGACTGGGGAACAGAAAAATATCCGCTGAAGCGTAATGGGTGGCTAATGCCTGGCCGGTACGCATGCCGCTGTAAATGACCTGCGGGTATTGCCTAGTTAACCGGGTCCGAGCAGGGCCATCGCCAACTAGGACAAGGCGGGCGTTCGGAGATTGTTCGCAGATAACCGAGTAGGTTTTCATGACCAACTGCAGATTCTTTTCTGCGGCCAAACGGCCTACATACAGGAATACCGGATCATCGGGGCCTGCTCCCCACGATTGTCGCAGCTCTTGACTACGGTGCGCGGGGTCAAATAAGTGCGTATCTACGCCACGGGCCAGCACCCGCAGTTGCTGAAAACCCAAGGCTTGCAGTTGGGTGACCATCTCCTCGGTGGCAACCAGGGTACACGCCGTGCGGTTATGAAAACGTCGCAGATGCGTAATGATCGGCTTAGCCAACAAACCGGCGCCATAATGCTGACTGTAGCTGTGAAAGTTAGTATGGAAGCTGGAGGAAACCGGGATGTTGAGACGTAACGCACTGCCAAGCGCAGAGTTACCTAATGGACCTTCGGTCGCGATATGGACGATGTCCGGCGCTGTGACTCGCCATAAGCGCGTCAATGCCCGCCCGACGGGTAGACCTACTCGCACCTCGCGATAAAACGGCAAGCGCACCCCGAATACCGGGACGACTTCCAAATTGCCTTCGCTGTGTGAGGTTTCGGTTGAGGTTTGCCGAGGCCTGATTAACTGAACCCGGTGACCCCGCTCCAATAAACCATGAACAAGTTGCCCGATGGTCATAGCGACGCCGTTGACGTCCGGCGGATAGGTTTCCGTGACGACAGTGACCCGCAAACGGCGAGCGCTAGCGGGTTCAGGGCTATTGGGGACAAGCTGACTGGACATGGCTGCGACTATGGCGCAGCCATGCAACAGTTTTATGACGGAGTGATGATAAAAGAGTGACGCTAGCAGGGCGACCGCATATAAATGATTAGGTAAACAACACCTTTGCCCGATACTCGTCCTGCCAAGCGGCCTTGTTATGTGTTTTTGGGCAAGCTGAGTTTGGGAGAGTGTCAATAATTTTGTGTAACTGCTCTGATGATTATTGCAGTGGCATGCGGTCCTCGAAGAGGATAGCAAAGCGGTTCAGGGCCAGCTTCCAGTCGGCGACCGGCATGGTCCATTTTTTCGCCGCCTGTTCGATGGCCAGATAGACGACCTTCAGTGCTGAGCGGTCGGTGGGAAACAGCCGCCGTTGGTTGGTCGCCTTACGAATGACGCTATTCAATGACTCAATCGCATTGGTGGTGTAAATCACCCGGCGAATCTCTTCGGGGTAATCGAACAAGGTGATGATGTGTTCCCATTGGCGTAACCAGATAGCGCTGATGGAGGGATACTTGTGATCCCAGCGCTCGCTGAAGCGGTCCAGGGCGCGTTCGGCCTCAGCCACAGTGACGGCGCGGTAAATCCGCTTCAAATCCGCTGCGACCGCCCGCCGATCTTTGTAAGCCGCGTAGTTCAACGCATTGCGCATCAGATGGACGATACACAGCTGGACCTGGGTATGCGGATAGACGCTCTGGATCGCTTCGGGAAAACCCGTTAGGCCATCAACACAGGCGATAAAGATGTCCTTCAGGCCCCGATTCTGCAGCTCTGTTAACACCGACAGCCAGAATTTGGCCCCTTCGGTTTCGGCCAGCCACAGCCCCAGGACTTCTTTGCGACCGTCGCGATTGACACCCAGCGCGACGTGGACCGTTTTATTGATCACCCGATTATCCTGGCGGATTTTGACCACGATCCCGTCCAAATAGACGATCGGATACAGGGCATCCAGCGGGCGGGTTTGCCAGACTTGCACGGTGTCCCAGACCGCGTCGGTGACCTTATTGATCAAGCCGGGGGAGACCTTAGCCCCATACATTTCCCGAAACGTGTCCGCAATATCGCGGGTGGTCATGCCCTTAGCGTGGCGGGTGAGAATCTGCTCGTCGAACTCGGTTAACCGAGTCTGACCTTTGCTGATCAGCTGCGGCTCAAACTCGCCTTGACGATCCCGGGGGGTGTGAATCTCCACTTCCCCGATCCCACCCTTGAACGTTTTGCGTGAAGGGCCATTGCGGCTGTTGCCACTGCCGCGTCCTGCCTGGGCATGTTAGGGGTACCCTAAATGCTCGTCCAGTTCCACGTTCAGGGCTCGCTCCACCGTCAGCTTGAGCAGTTGCCGACTCAAGGCCGCAATAGCCTGTTCACTTTTGATGTGCTTGGCCAGCTCGATCGATAGGCCCGTTAATTGCTCTTGATTCACAGCGTCAGTGGGTCCAAACAGTACATTCATTTCTGCTCTTCTCAGAGCTTGTGAAAAAATGAGCGCCCAGCTGTTTTTTTACTCCCCGCCGTTTTAGGAAAACCTACTGCTGTGGGAGGGAAACGATCAACACGAGTAAAGCCCATGTTTAGCACATTGTAAATTAAGTTTATTTATGAGTAATAAATAGTTATTCTGTTCTCCCAAACTGACTGGGACAGAAGCGATGAAAAAACAACATATCACGCTCAGCGCAACGGATCGTGAAGTGCTCACGGTGCTACTCAAGAAAGGCCATCTGGGTGTCAAACAATACAAACGGGCCACGGGCTTACT
>JAZBPA010000240.1:0-23878 GCA_036351435.1 Candidatus Competibacteraceae bacterium | reverse complement strand
CGTGCTGTTGGGTGTCGTGCTGCTGTATGCACTGCTGATAATCGTTCGCCCGTTGGTCGAAACGCACACGGGTCTGTTTATCGCAATTGAAATGCTTTCGGCACGCGACATGACTATTCTAGGCTTGATTGTCGCCATTGGTTTTCTAATCGGTATTATCCCAGCCATTCGCGCTTATCGGTATTCGTTGGCTGATGGCATGACTCTGCGCCTTTGAGGAGTGAACCCATGCAATGCCCTTTTCGTAGTTGTTATTGTGCGCTGTGTGCCTCGCTTATGTTGTTGCTTGGTGCAGCGGGGCCGATCAGTGTTGCCGCCGAGTCTGAAGACGTGGTTGAACTCCAATGGGAAGACTTAGTGCCCAAGGATTGGAACCCGCGCAACCCCCTCGAAAAGTTGTCAAGTCGACTGAACGAATTGACTGACGCCAGTCCAGAAGCGACCGAAATCATGGCTGAGATGCGGCAGATTTGGGATAACGCCCCGGTCGTAGAAGAATTGGACAATCGCCAAGTGCGCTTGCCCGGTTACGTGGTGCCATTGGATTTCGAGGGCACCGAAGTCAGCGAATTTCTGCTGGTTCCTTATTTCGGCGCTTGTATCCATGTGCCGCCACCTCCAGCCAATCAAATTGTGTATGTCAAAACCGAAAATAAGCTAAAAATCGAGGGAATGTTCGATCCCGTTTGGGTGACCGGCACATTGAAGACGGTTCGGGCAAGCAGCGAATTGGCTCAGTCAGGCTATTCGATGGATGCCAGCGTCGTTACGCCTTATGAAGAATAGTGGATTGTCGCTATTCGCAATATTCAGTTGAGTGTGATTATGAAAATTCTAAGAATAATTCCAGCCATTGGACTATTGGTGTTAGTTCTCTTGATGAGCCTGAAGGCTGTTGCTTCCGAGCCGCGCGTGGTGGTCACCCTAAAACCGATTCACTCCTTGGTTTCGGGGGTGATGGAGGGGGTTGCGGAACCAGTATTGTTGCTCACCGGTGGTGAATCACCGCACGACTACAGTCTGCGACCTTCCGACGTTCGTTTGCTCAATCAAGCTCAAGTGGTGTTTTGGATCGGCGAAGACATGGAAACGTTTTTGGCTAAACCGTTGGCTAATGCGAGTAATACCCGCAGCGTCGCGTTGGCGGAAATACCTGATCTGGACTTACTTCCGCTGCGCGAAGGGGGGCTGTGGGAGGGACATGGTCACGACGATGACGGTCACGCTCAAGATGAACATGGACACCATGCCGAGCATGACGAGCATGACGAGCATGACGAGCACGACCATGAGAAACATGGTGGGCATGCTCACGGTGACATGGATTTACACATTTGGCTCAACCCGCAAAATGCCATCGTTATGGTGCGTGCCATTACGGCCGAATTGGCAACCGTCGATCCGGTTAATCAAGACCGTTATCAACAAAACACAGCGGCCATGTTGGGGCGTTTGACAGCACTCGACGAGCAACTAGAATCGCAGCTGGAACCGGTGCGCGACACACCTTATTTGGTTTTCCACGATGGGTATCAATATTTTGAGCAGCGCTACGCCCTGAACGTGGCCGGGTCGTTAACCGTCAACCCCGAGCAGAAGCCAGGAGCCAAGCGGATTCAGCAAATTCGGAATCGCATTCAAGACAATCAAATTGTCTGCGTATTCAGCGAACCGCAATTTGAATCGGCCTTGATTGATACGCTATTGGAAGATACGTCCGCCAAACGTGGCGTGTTGGACCCTCTAGGTATTGATTTAACCGACGGAACGGATGCGTATTTCCAACTGATGAGTAATCTTGCGATTTCGTTGCGGGATTGCCTGGGTTCCTAAACGCGGCCTGTGCTTTAGCCAGCTAACATCCCCGATTATCCAGAATGCAGTGATGCTATCGACGCAGTAGGCCGGTCCCTACCCTGCCGGGCTGGCCATAACGGCATGCATCGTCGTCATTGTCTAATATATTAAACATTAATCGCTATACCCTATGCGTTACCAACCTTGATCATCTTACAGACTTGAGGGTTGCCTGAATCGGATATATGCTTGAATGAAACCCGTTTGACTTATTGTACTGAGACGAATGACTGACGCGGCAATGATCAAAATATTAATCAGATACGATTTGAGTCGTTTCCCGCTGAGCCGATATTCAGTACAAGCCTTTATCGTTAACCTTCAAGAGCGCACCCTATGACTCCTTTTGCGATTGCCGGTATTCAAATGCATGTATCGGCCAGCCATGACAATATCGCCGCCATGAGTCATCGGCTGGAAGTGCTGATGGCGCGCTTTCCTTGGGTGCAGATGGTAATGTTCAGCGAATTGGCGCCTTTCGGCCCCTTGCCCAATCATGCTCAAGCACTGCCGGGACCTGCCGAAGCGGCTTTCTGTCACATCGCCGCCCACCATCAAATCTGGCTGTTACCGGGCTCTATGTTCGAACGGGTCGGCGACCATATTTACAATACTGCCTCGGTGATCGACCCCGCAGGCCATGTGGTGGGCCGTTATCGCAAGATGTTTCCATTCCGGCCTTACGAAAACAATGTCGAAGCCGGCACCGAGTTTATGGTGTTCGACGTACCCCATGTGGGGCGCTTCGGGGTATCGATTTGTTACGATATGTGGTTTCCGGAAACCTCGCGCACGCTGGCTGCTATGGGCGCGGAGGTCATCCTGCATCCCACCTTGACCGATACCATCGACCGTGAAGTAGAGCTGTCTATTGCCCGCGCCGCAGCGGTAACCAATCAATGCTATTTCTTTGACATCAATGGCGTTGGTGACGGTGGTGTCGGCCATTCGATCATCGTCGGTCCGGGCGGGTATGTCATCCATACCGCGGGCGGCGGTGAGGAAAATATTCCGGTGGAAATCAACCTGGATCGGGTACGGCGGGAGCGTGAAGTCGGTATACGCGGACTCGGCCAACCGCTGAAAAGTTTCCGCGACCGCCCGGTGGATTTCACCGTCTATCAGCGGGGCGGCCCTGCTGAAGCGTATCTGCACAGTCTGGGACCTCTTGCCAAGCCGGAACGCGGCTCCCGTGCCGGGTTGCCGGACAATGCTGCGACCGATCCCGCCATCAATCTGTCTGAAGAAACGCCGCCAAAGCACTGGTAAGCTTTTCCGCACAGTAGATTGAGTGGCGCGCCTGCTCCGCTCGACAACAATCCAAACCTCAGTACCCACCCAAGTTGTGACGACAGCGTTCAAGCTGTTCCAGCACCTGTAATAGAAGATGGCAAACTGCTAGAGGAGAAGAGGAATGGGACGCGCAAGCAAAACCCGAAGGGCCCGTAGCAAAACCGGCATTTCCCTGAATGCGTATCACAGCGTGATGCAATTGCGCACCGAGGGATGGAAAAAACTAAAAGATGACACCAGCCAGCTGGCTGAAGCGGTTGCGCAAGGATGTCCCACCGACAAACTCAAACAGTCGGTTGCCGAAGGGCTGGCCTTGCTGGAACCGATCGACAGCTATTGGGCCTTTCCCAGCCGACAGGATTCCCAATACCTGTCCGATCTATTCGATGATGACGAGTACGATAAGCTGAGCCGGGTGGTCGCCCGCATCAACCGGGCGTTGGCCAGCTTTTCCTATCGTAACAAGCCGGTGTCCCTGTTCATTGACGACGATTTCGAGCGTCGCGAAGATAGCGATGACTTCTCCGACGCCTATCAGGAACGCGAGCGGCAAAGCTATTTCCAACGACCATACTTCGAGGTGCTGATCGTGGACAATATCTCGCCGCGCGAGGAAGAAGCGCTGCGAGCAGGGCTGCGCAAGATGCGTCGAGCAGAAGATGATTTTGTTTATGAAGTGGTCGTGGTGCCGAGCTTTGAGGATGCGCTGATCGCGGTGTTGTTTAATTTCAACATCCAAGCCTGTGTGATTCGCTACGGCTTTCCGCTCAAATCCCAGCATCAATTGGAGATTTTGCGGCAATTGCTGGAAGATTTCGAGGGTCAGGAAAACGAACATTTACCACCCAGCCACTATGGCCCCTTGCTGGGCGCGAAGATCGCCGAACTTCGTCCGGAACTGGACCTGTACATGGTCACCGACATGGCGGTGGAGGAAATCGCCGGTAAACTGTGCAGCAATTTCCGCCGGGTGTTTTACCGCGAAGAAGATTACATCGAACTCGATCTCAGTATTCTACGCGGCGTTAACGCCCGTTATCAGACGCCTTTCTTTACCGCGTTGACCGAATACAGCAAGCAACCGACCGGCGTTTTCCACGCGCTGCCGATTTCGCGCGGCAAGTCCATCATCAAATCCAATTGGATTCAGGACATGCTGCAGTTTTACGGCCCCAACGTGTTCATGGCGGAAACTTCGGCCACCTCCGGCGGGCTGGATTCGCTACTCGATCCCACCGGACCCATCAAGAAAGCACAGGAACTGGCGGCGCGGGCGTTCGGTGCGCGACAAACCTTTTTCGTCACCAACGGCACCTCGACCGGCAACAAAATCGTGGTGCAGGCCCTGGTGGAACCCGGCGACATCGTGCTGGTGGACCGCAATTGCCATAAATCTCATCACTACGGCATGGTGTTGGGCGGCGCACAGGTAGCCTATCTGGATTCCTATCCGCTGGAAGCCTACACCATGTACGGGGCGGTGCCGCTGAAACATATCAAGGAAACCTTATTAGGGTATAAGCGGGCCGGCACCTTGGCGCAGGTCAAGATGCTGCTGTTGACCAATTGCACCTTCGACGGGGTGATCTACGACGTCGAGCGGGTCATGGAGGAATGTCTGGCCATCAAGCCCGATTTGATTTTCCTCTGGGACGAAGCCTGGTTCGCCTTCGCCGGCTTCCATCCGACTTACCGCCGGCGCACCGGCATGGCCTCCGCCGCCCGTTTGCGGGAACGTTATTTAAGCCCTGAATACCGCAAGCGTTACGCCGATTTCAAGGATGCTTTCGAGAAGAAGGGAGCCGATGACGACAAGTTATGGTTGGAAACCCGCTTGCTACCCGATCCGGACAAGGTGCGCATCCGCACTTACGTGACCCAATCCACCCATAAGCGGCTGACCGCGCTGCGTCAGGGTTCGATGATTCACGTGTTTGATCAAGATTTCAAACACAAGGTGGAAGACGCGTTCCACGAAGCCTACATGACCCACACCTCAACCTCGCCCAATTACCAGATTCTGGCGTCTCTGGACATCGGGCGGCGGCAGATGGAGCTGGAAGGTTTCGAATTCGTCCAGCGGCAAACCGAGTTGGCCATGGTGTTGCGCGAGAGCGTAACCAGTCATCCGCTGCTCAGCAAATACTTCAATTTTCTGACCGTGGAAGATTTGATCCCGGTTGAGTATCGCCCCTCCGGTATCGAGTTTTATTACAGTCCGGAAAAAGGCTGGTCGCGCATGGAAACCGCCTGGCGGCAGGATGAATTCGTGCTTGACCCCAGCCATCTGAATCTGAATATCGGCATGACCGGCATCGACGGGGATCATTTCAAGCACGATTACCTGATGGACAAATACGGTATTCAGGTTAATAAAACCACCCGCAATACCGTGCTGTTCATGACCAACATCGGCACCACCCGCAGCTCCGTGGCCTATTTGATTGAGGTATTGGTCAAAATCGCTCATGAACTGGATGATAGGCAGGAGGATCTCAGCTCGGTAGAGCGGCGCTTGCACCAACAAAAAATCCACTCGCTGACCCACGAGAATCCGCCGCTGCCTAATTTCAGCCGGTTTCACGACGCTTTCCGCATCAATCCGGCAGGTCATACCCGCGACGGCGATCTGCGCAAGGCGTTCTTTATGTCCTATAAGGACGAATTTTGCGAATACGTTAAATTGAATGGCCTGCGCCGCCATATCGCCGCCGGTCGGGAGATGGTCTCGGCCATGTTCGTGATTCCCTACCCGCCCGGCTTTCCGGTGCTGGTGCCGGGGCAGGTGATCAGCGAGGAAATCCTGGCTTTCATGCAGGCGCTGGATACCCGGGAGATTCACGGTTATCGGGCCGAATTGGGGTTTCGGGTGTTTACCGAAGCAGTGCTGCAAACCGTTACCGCTCATCGCCTAGCCGAGCCGGTTGCCGAGCCGGAGTATGCCGTCGATGTTACCGTGGCCAAGTAGCTGGTTGGCCACAGGCCGCACACTTTGGCGGTACTTGAGCGATTTCTTCCTCCGCAGCGTAACCAGAGCGTTCGGGGGACCATCCAACGAGGGGAACCCTATGAAAAAAACCTTGCAAGGCATTTCCGATATTCGACGCTTTTTTCATCGCAATGAACGGCCGATCTTTTTCATCAGCGCCACCAACTTCAACCTGCTCGGTATGGATGAGTGGGTAAAAGGGTTCAAGTTCATCAACTACATCGATTGTTACGACGGCCAACATCCCAATGTGCTGGTACCGGAAGAAATCCCGCATCCGGAATTTGAAAGTATTGAGGACATTAATAACTATTTACTGGAACACAAGGCGGTCATCGATTTCCTCCAATCCCAGGGTAAAAATCCGGTTGCCGTGTTCTTGATGTTCGATGAGAAAACTGAAGCCCTGTGCAAGGAATTAGGCATTGAGGTGTGGTTCCCGCCGGCCAGCTTGCGTAGCCGCTGCGACAACAAGATGGAAACAGTACGGATCGGTAATGCGGCCGGGGTGCCGAGTGCGCCCAACGCGCTGGCCAAGGTGGAAAGCTATGAACACCTGTGCGCCATTGCTGCGGAACATAAACTGGGCAAAGATTGGGTCATTCAGACGGCGTTCGGTGATTCCGGCCATACTACCTTTTTCATCAGCAACGAAACAGACTGGGAAAAATACGCCGATCAGATCGTCTGCGATCCGGAAGTCAAGATCATGAAACGTCTCAATTGCCGGGGCTCAACCCTGGAGGCGTGCACGACTAAGCAGGGCACCATCGTCGGACCGTTGCTCACCGAAGTAGTTGGCGCAAAGGAACTGACCCCTTACAAAGGCGGTTGGTGTGGCAATGAGATTTTCCCCGGCGCGTTTACCCAGGAAATCCGCGACAAGGCCCGTGATTACACCTTTCAGTTTGGTGAACAGTTACGCAAGGAAGGCTATCGAGGCTATTTCGATCTGGATTATCTGATTGATCTGGACAGCGGTGAACTGTATCTGGGCGAACTCAATCCCCGAGTGACGGGCGCCAGCTCAATGACTAATCACGCTGCCTTCGCTCATGCCGACGCACCGCTATTCCTATTTCATTTACTGGAATTCGCCGGAGTCGATTTCAACTTCGATGTCGAGGACTTGAACAGCCGCTGGTCTGACCCCGATTACATCGACAGCTGGTGTCAGTTGGTGATCAAGCATACCGAAGACACCGTGGACATCGTTACCGAAGCGCCTTCCAGCGGCATCTGGGCAATGCACGACGACGGTTCAATCGAATACAGCCGGTTCGATTATCATCGGCGGGCGGTCGCCAGCGAACAGGAAGCATTTTTCCTGCGCATCACCGGCTCCGGCGACTATCGCTACGAAGGTGCGGACCTTGGTATTCTGATTTTGCGCGGGCGGGTCATGGACGATGAGTTTGTGCTGAACGAGCGCGCCAAGGCGTGGATTAAAGGCATTCTCGCTCAATACCAAGCCAAACCGCTGGCGACGGCGGAAGTAGATAATGCTCCTTCTGCCGATGCGTTTAAGATTTTGTAGCGCAAGCTTAGCGACAGCCGGTGGAACGCATTTTCGAAGCCATTCAGGAAGACCGTCCCGGCCCGCATTGGCAATCTTTGTTCCAACGGCATTGGGCCGCTTATAAACGCTGGTTTTTGCGGGAAGGAGACAAAGCCCGACCGTTTTATTTGAGCGCCCGTCGGGCGCTCAAAACCCATATGCCGGAGTTAGTTCCCACCTATGATCAGTTGGTTGAACTGGCGGGAGGGAGTGATTTAGCGGCACGCTTTCTCACCCTGTACTGCCCCCCGCCTTACGTCAGCGGCTGTTCTCAAGCCGTTTGGCCGGGCAACCCGCCGGTATTGGTGCGTAACTACGACTACAGCCCGCAATTGTTCGAGGCGGTGATCTTGAAAACGGCCTGGAATGGCCGACCGGTCATCGCCATGAGCGATTGTCTGTGGGGTGTGGTAGACGGCATCAATGGGGACGGCTTGGCGGTGTCGCTCACTTTCGGTGGCCGACGAATCGTCGGGAAAGGGTTCGGAATGCCGTTAATACTGCGTTATATCTTGGAGTTCTGCACCACAACCCAAGAAGCCATGACGGCATTGCAACGCCTACCGACCCATATGGCCTACAACGTGACGGCGTTGGATCGTTTCCACATCTGCCGCACCGCTTATTTGTCACCGGATCGGCCTGCCGTGGTGAAACAAACCCGAGTCGCCACCAATCACCAACAGACGGTTGAATGGCACCAGCACGCACGGGCGACCGCCACGATTGAACGGGAACGGTTTTTATCCCTGCGCTTGCGGGAAAACATGGACAGTCCCGACAAACTGATTCAGACCTTTCTGCGCTCTCCTCTGTATTCGACCGCTTATCGGCGAGGGTTCGGCACACTGTATACAGCAGTGTATCGGCCCGATGAGGGAGAAGTGGATTACCTCTGGCCGAATGGTCGGTGGTTTCAGTCGTTTAAGGCTTTTGAGGAAGGTGTGCGGATGGTGCGCTTTCCCGAGGTGCCGGAAGATTTGGAACTGCTGCATTGACCCGCGTTGCTTATCGACCTGGACATCGTTATCAAGACGCGCCGTGAATACCTCCCTGTAGGCTCGACTGCGGCATCCCTCCCGCAGACGGTCTTAATAACAACATCCAGGTCGATGCATCAGAACGTCGGCGGCGTACAAACACTAATAATTTCGCATTCCTGGTCGCCCACATTGCGGAAACGGTGTGGCAGGCGGCTGTCGAAGTAATACGCATCACCGGCTTCCAGAACACCACAGTGGGGACCGACGGTAATCTCAATACGGCCTTGCAATAAAATTCCTCCTTCTTCCCCCTCATGACGCAGCATGGACTTGCCGGTATCGGCTCCGGGCGCATAGCGCTCGTGGAGAATCTGCAACTTGCGATTACGCATATCCCCGCCGACCTGGCGAAACGAAATCGGCCCGGTCGCCAGCTCCACCAAGTCATCTGCCTTAAAGAACACCCGATTGTTCGGGGCTAAATCCAAGGCGAAAAACTCACCCAGCGCAATCGGAATACCGTCTAGCACTTTTTTAAGCGATGCTACCGATGGACTGTTTTTATTCTGTTCGATCAGCGAAATAGTGCCATTGGTGACGCCCGCTCGGCGCGCCAGCTCCCGTTGCGATAAGCCGTATTTTTCACGCACGGCGCGCAACCGGGCACCGACATCAAAACTCTGTTCCTGCGGTGCTTCATCCAGCATGGAGTAATCGACAGCGTTCGACATTTTAAACTTTCTCGTTGATCTCTAAGTCATTAACACGATGTTTTGAAAAATAATAGCAAAAAACAAGTCATAACTGTTTATTTTTTTAAACACCTGTTCTAGGATGGATACTATCTTAATTGAATACTCCCGACGACTCTGAGGTATGCGCCGATGAAACTTACTGATTCGCAACTGTTTCGCCAACAGTGCCACATCGACGGCGTCTGGGTGGACGCTGATGATGAAACCACATTAGCGGTCACCAATCCGGCGACCGGCGAGACGCTAGGCAGCGTGCCCAAGCTCGGCGCTGCCGAGACTCGCCGCGCTGTCGAGGCGGCGCAAGCTGCTTTCCCAGCCTGGCGTGCTAAGACCGCTAAAGAGCGAGCGGCTATTATGCGCCGCTGGTTTGAGCTGATGATGCAGCATCAGGAAGACTTGGCCATGCTGATGACCCTGGAACAGGGCAAGCCCCTGGCCGAATCCCGTGGCGAGATCGCCTATGCCGGTTCCTTTATCGAGTGGTTTGCCGAGGAAGGCAAACGGGCGTATGGCGATGTCATCCCGACTCATCAGGCGGACAAGCGCATTGTGGTGCTCAAGGAACCGATCGGAGTCTGTGCAGCGATCACCCCTTGGAATTTTCCTGCCGCCATGATCACCCGCAAAGCCGGCGCCGCTCTGGCTGCCGGTTGCACGATGGTGGTCAAGCCTGCCTCGCAGACGCCGTTCTCGGCGCTCGCTTTGGGCGAACTGGCGCAACGGGCCGGGGTACCCAATGGGGTGCTCAATGTTGTGACCGGCGGGGCTAAGGACATCGGCGGCGAACTCACCGCCAATCCATTGGTGCGCAAACTCAGCTTCACCGGTTCCACCGAAATCGGTAAACACTTGATGGTGCAGTGCGCCGCCACGATGAAGAAACTGTCCTTGGAATTGGGCGGTAATGCGCCGTTCATCGTGTTTGACGATGCCGATCTGGACGCCGCCGTTCAGGGTGCGATTGCTTCCAAATACCGCAATAGCGGTCAAACCTGCATTTGTGCCAATCGTTTCTTAGTGCAGGACGGTATCTATGACGCTTTTGCCGCCGGGCTCAGTGCAGCGGTCGGCGAACTCAAGGTTGGTAACGGTCTTGAAAACGGCGTCGTTCAAGGCCCGCTGATCGATACCGCCGCCGTGGAAAAAGTGCAAGCGCATATCCAAGATGCGGTCGGCAAGGGCGCGCAAATCGCCGTCGGCGGCAAACCCCATGCCTTAGGCGGGACGTTTTTCCAGCCTACGGTGTTGACCCAGGTTACTGCCGATATGGCAGTCGCCCGCGAAGAGACCTTCGGTCCGGTGGCGCCTTTGTTTCGTTTCAAAACGGAGCAAGAAGCGGTGCGCATGGCAAACGCCACTGAATTCGGCTTGGCGTCCTATTTTTTCAGTCGCGACTTGGGCCGGGTATGGCGAGTCGCCGAGGGTCTGGAATACGGTATGGTCGGCATCAACAGCGGGTTGATCTCCACGGAAATCGCGCCCTTTGGCGGGGTCAAGGAATCCGGCATCGGCCGCGAAGGTTCCAAATACGGTATCGACGAATATCAGGAAATTAAATATCTGTGCATGGGCGGTATTGATCGCTAGCTCGGATAACAAACACATTCACTGCGGAGTTTCCAAACGATGAGCAGCAATCAAGAACTTTTGTCCCGTCGCGAGCAGGCCGTTGCTCGCGGAGTAGCCAGTATGCATGGACTGTTTGCCGAGCGGGCCGACAATGCCGAGATCTGGGACGTGCAAGGCAAACGCTACATCGATTTCGCCGGTGGTATCGCGGTGCTCAATACCGGACATTGTCATCCCAAGATCATGGCTGCGGTTAATTCGCAACTGGAACGGTTTACCCATACCTGTTTCCAGGTCATGCCTTATGAATCCTATGTGGCTTTGGCCGAACGCCTGAATGCACTGGCTCCCGGCAATGATCCTAAAAAAACCTTGCTGCTGAGCACCGGCGCCGAGGCGGTGGAAAACGCAGTCAAGATCGCCCGCGCTGCCACCGGACGGTCGGCGGTCATCGCCTTCAGCGGCGGTTTTCATGGCAGAACCATGATGGCGCTAGGCTTAACCGGCAAGGTGCAAGCATACAAAACCGGTTTCGGTCCGTTTCCGGCCGAGATCTACCACGCGCCGTATCCCAACGCGTTGCACAACGTCAGCGTGGATCACGCCTTGGGCGTTCTGGACTATCTGTTCAAGGTCGATGTAGAAGCGAGTCGAGTTGCTGCGATTATCATTGAACCCGTGCAAGGCGAGGGTGGATTCTATATCGCGCCGCCCGAATTCATGCAACGCCTGCGTAAGCTCTGTGATGCCCACGGTATCCTGTTGATCGCCGACGAAATTCAAACCGGTTTCGCCCGTACCGGCAAGATATTCGCTATGGAACACAGCGGCGTCGCGCCGGATTTGATTACTGTGGCCAAGAGCCTGGCCGGTGGTTTTCCCCTGTCTGCGGTCATTGGCCGCACCGAAGTCATGGACAGCGTGGCTCCCGGCGGCTTGGGCGGCACTTATGCCGGTAACCCGGTTGCCTGCGCTGCAGCCCTGGCGGTATTGGATGTCATCGAAGAAGAAAACCTGCTGCAACGCAGTATGCAACTGGGTGAGCGTCTGCAAGCTCGTTTTCGGGCATTGGCTGAGCAGATGACCTGCATCGGCGATGTGCGTGGTTTAGGCGGCATGGTGGCGCTGGAGTTATTCCAAGACCCCGATCATAAAGTGCCTGCCCCGGAATTGACCAAAGCGTTGGTGACCAAAGCCGCCGAGCAAGGTTTGATATTGTTGTCGTGTGGGATTTACGGCAACGTCATTCGCATCTTGACGCCGTTGACCGCGTCCGATGCGTTGATTGACGAAGGCTTGGCAATTCTTGAGAGCTGCCTGGAATCACTTGTCGCGGAAACTGCTTAATCAAAACACTCCAACGGGTACAACAGTACCCGTTGGACTTACCAACCCCTGCAACGCTTATCCCGTCAACCTTTCACTATTCCACACCTGCGCCTGCACGGCAGTGACTGCGCTCATATTGACTAGACCCCGTACCGTGGTCGATTGATTGACCACATGCATCGGCCGACCGATGCCGACCAGAATCGGTCCCACCGATACCCCATCCCCCAGCATCTTGATCATATTCAACGAAATGTGCGCGGCTTCCACGTTAGGCATAATCAGTAAATTGGCTTGTCCCGTGAGGCGGGAGTCAGGGAAGACCTTGTTGCGGATGTCCTCGGATAACGCCATATCAGCGTGCATTTCCCCTTCCACTTCCAAGTCGGGCGCCCGTTGCTGAAGGATCTCGACAGCTTCACGCATTTTCTGGGATTCAGGTGAAGGATGGGTACCGAAATTGGAGCGAGACAGCAATGCCACTTTGGGTTGGATACCGAAAGAGCGCACTTCCGCCGCAGCCATCAGGGTCATCTCAATGATGTCCTCGACTGAAGGATCGGGAGTCACGTGAGAGTCGCATATGAAAAAAGTCCCCTTGGGCAAAATGAGCACACTCAGGGCAGAAAGATCATGTACTCCCTCGCGCTTACCGATGATATTCATGGTGTTTTCGAGATGACTACTGAAACGACCGACCGTCCCGCATAGCGCACAATCCGCATCGCCCCGTTTGATCGCCAGGGCTGCGACTACCGTTCCCTGAGTGCGGACCACGGTTTTAGCGTCTTCCGGCGTCACCCCCTTGCGACGCATCAGCCGATGGTACTCAGACCAGTAGGCTTGAAAGCGTTGATCTTGCTGAATATCGATCACGCCAATATCTTTGCCGAGGCGGATGCGTAATCCCAGTTCCCGAATCCGTTCTTCGATAACTGCAGGGCGGCCCACCAGTACCGGATGCGCGATGCCTTCGTCGACCACCTGTTGCGTGGCTTGCAATACTCGCCGTTCCTCGCCCTCGGCATAAACCAATTGCTGACGATAGCGTTTCGCCCGTTCGAAAATCGGCTTCATGACCAGTCCTGAACGGAACACGAACTGCATCAGTCGCTCGCGATAGACGTCGAAATCCTCAATCGGGCGAGTCGCCACCCCGGTATCCATGGCCGCTTGCGCTACTGCGGGGGCCAGTTGCACGATGAGTCGGGGATCGAAAGGTTTGGGAATCAGATACTCACGACCGAAGCTTAACGGCTCGCCGCCGTAGGCCTTGGTTACCAGATCGGAAGTCTCCGCCATGGTTAAATCTGCCAAGGCTCTGACGCAGGCCAGTTTCATCTCTTCGTTGATCGAAGTGGCCCCTACATCCAGTGCGCCCCGGAAGATGTAAGGGAAGCACAGGACGTTATTTACCTGATTGGGATAATCGGATCGACCTGTGGCGATGACGGCATCCGGGCGGGCCGCTTTCGCTTCCTCGGGCAATATTTCGGGATTCGGATTAGCCAGCGCCAAAATCAGCGGACTGTCGGCCATGGTTCTAACCATGTCTGCTTTTAATACGCCGCCGGCCGACAGACCTAAGAAAATATCCGCTCCTTCGATTACGTCTGCCAGTGTGCGGGCGCTGGTATCTCTGGCATAAGCGCCTTTCCAAGGGTCCATATCCTGCTCGCGACCCAGGTAGACGACCCCGGTACGGTCGGTGACGGTGATATGTTCCCGGGGTAAACCCAGACTTACCAAAATGTTCAGACAAGCTAAAGCAGCAGCTCCGGCTCCGGAAGCAACCAGCTTGACTTGTTTAATGTCCTTGCCGACCACCCGTAACCCATTCAACACCGCTGCGCCAACGATGATGGCCGTGCCGTGCTGATCATCGTGGAACACCGGGATGTTCATGCATTCCCGCAAAGCCTGCTCAATCACGAAGCATTCCGGGGCTTTGATGTCTTCCAGATTGATGCCGCCGAAGGTGGGTTCCAGGCGCGCGACCGTCTTGATGAATTCTTCCGGATCGTGCTCGTCGATTTCGATATCAAAGACATTGATATCAGCGAATTTTTTGAACAGGACCGCTTTACCTTCCATCACCGGCTTGGCGGCTAACGGACCGATATCGCCCAACCCCAACACGGCAGTGCCGTTGCTGATCACGGCAACCAGATTACCGCGCGAGGTCATTTGAGCCGCTTCGTGAGGATCATCGACGATTGCTTCACAAGCAGCGGCGACGCCCGGTGAATAAGCCAACGCCAGATCGCGTTGAGTCGCTAGTGGTTTGGTGGCGACAATGGCCAGCTTACCGGGGCTGGGATGACGGTGGTAATGGAGCGCGGAGTCTTTAAGGTTATCGGCCATAGAACGTTCTCGGGATAGATCGGCTTAATAGGGATTATGGTTGTGGAATTTGATTCGCCACCCTATAAAGCTAGATCACCCTGCACGTTCCGCAAATTAAATGCACGCGTTAACGCAATAACCCCTTAGACCGGGCCCCTCTAAGCCAAGTCGGATATTCTGCCATCATCAGCTTTACCAATTCTTCGTCGCTTGGTTCTGCCGGGTCACGCACCAAGAAAAAGGAGGCATTATCGATAAAGCGATTGCGCATCGTGTCCAGATACTCCAAAAAGCTAAAATCCGTGCTGAGTAACTTGCTAAAAAAACCCTTCTTTTCACCCGGCGGGGTGCCGATAGCCATGAATTGCCAGAAGATACCTTCCTGAGAGGCTGCCACGATCTGCTGTTCGGTTTGCGGTCGGTCGGAGGTGTCGCCGTCAGTGGCGAACATCACATAAACCGGCACTTGCCCGAAGCCGGGCTGATCGCGGTAGTGATTTCTTACCTGTTCGATGACTTTGCCGTAGGCGGTGCCGGCCTCCAGCGGGTGACGGCGTAGCATGTCGGAGACGAAGGTTTGGTAGTTATCGCTGTTGACAGTGCCGGCGTGATAGGCCCCTTTGCCGAACAGGAACACATCAATCTCACCGTCATCGTCGAACCGCAAGCCCAGCGCAAGCACCCGAGTCACCAGCGTGTTCACCGAACCTTTGCGATACAAGCCATGCATGGAACCGGAAATGTCGAGACACAGCGCGACTTTGGCCTGGTGCTGTTCCAGGCCGAATTTTTCCAACTGAACCCCGACTTTTTTGACCAAACTGACCAATTGCGGGTCTTTCTTTTCCAGATTCACCAGCCGTTTTTCCAGCCGTACGCCGTGTTCGCTTTGCACCGGTGGCAGTACCGGTTCAGCTGACGGTGGTGGACTAGTTTCCGCTGACGGTGGTGGAGTCGAGGAGGGTGGCGGCGTAGTCGGTGCAGCAGTAGACGGAGTTGGCGGCGTAGATGCGGCAGGGGATGGAGTCGGTGAAGACGGCGGTTGCGGGGGAGCAGCACTGGCTTCTGCAGAATCCTCAGCCACATCAATTCCATAGCTGATTGCTAACGGTTCCAATCCGCCCACATAGCCTTGACCGACTGCGCGGAATTTCCACTCGCCGCTGTGACGGTAAACCTCGCAAAAGATCATCGCCGTTTCCGGGGTGCCGGCCAGCGGTAATTCGAAGCGCGCCAGTTCGGCTTGATCAGCGGCGTTGATTACCCGCGCCCAGGCCGAACTCAACATCCCGAAGTTCTGTTGTCGCTCCTGCCCCTCATGAATCGTCACTGTGAAAGCGATTTTCTGAATCGCGTCCGGGATGGCATTCAGGTTTAGCTCAAACAGTTGGGTATCTTGCGCATCCAGTCGATTGGATTCGCTGATGACTTGTACCGAACCGTCGGAACTGCGTGGATTGTTATAAAACACCAAATCCTGGTCGCCGCGCACCTTGCCGTCAACGGCCAGTAGGAAGGCGCTGCCGTCGACCTCCATGCCTGGAGTATCGTTCGGTGTCCAACCCAGCGCTACATTAATGTGGGTTATTCCAGGCGCAACTTTGTTAAGCCCGATATTGCCGCCTTTTTGCAGCGTGGTACTGGTCATGCCGTGTGTTCCTCAATTAACCCAAACAACTCCGCCCGAGCCAGAATGCGTCTGGCCCAGTCCCGGTGCACTGCCACTTCCAGCATTTGGCCGTGCAGCTTGAAAACAGCCGGTGCGGTGGGATCCAACAGGGTTTGAGCTGATTCATAATCGCGCTGATCAACCCGATAGGCCCGTTCGATAACCGGCACCTGGGCAGGCGATAAAGCGGCTTTGCTGGCAAAACCGTAGTCGACGTCGGTCCGCACTTCACGGGCCAGTAGATCCGGGCTGTCGATATGGCCTAACACCGGAGCCGCCATCTCGAAACCAGCCGGTTTGAACACCGTAATCAGCCGCTCCAACACGCTGCGTAGCGGGGTTTCGTAAAGCGTTGCCGTCCTGGGCCGATGCAACCCCAGCAAGCGCAGCAAATCGTTGCCGCCGGTGCGCACGCATAACACCGGGTTATCTGCCTCATGCAGCCGCTCACACAGGGTCGTCAAGCGGCCCGGCGCGAATGCGATGTCGGTTTCCAGGGTGGGCATCAACCACAGTTCGGGATACCGGCCGGCGATCTCCGCGTAATGCGGGATATTAACTTCGTCGATCTTAGGCAAGACGAACCCGTCAATGGTGCCGATATTATTCAACCGTAATACCTGTCTCAATAGTCTACCGTGGCGAGGTCGCACGAAACGCAACAAGCCGGACGGCAGTTCTGCATCCAGCGCCTCGGCCAAATTGTTGAGTGCCTTGGGGATGTCCCGTTCATAGATAGCGTCTTCCAAACACACGATGACCGATTTCAGGGCGGGAAATTTGACGCGGTGGAGAATATCGCCGAGATCCGGACGGGTCGCCGGCACATACAGGCTCGCCCCCAACGACAGTGCCCCCGACACGGTCAATTGGGAATAGGCGCAGTCCGGTGTCTGAATAAGAGGCTTGGTCACGGGTCTACCTTATTGTCGATTTTTACTGAGTATAACCGGACATTATGACAAGCGAAGCGCGCAGACTCCGCTCAATGATGCAGAATCTGGCTCAGGAACAGCTGGGTGCGTTCCGACTGCGGGTTGGTGAAAAAGTCGTGCGGATTGTTTTCCTCAATAATCTCGCCACCGTCCATGAAGATCACTCGATTGGCAACGGTCTTGGCAAAACCCATCTCGTGAGTCACGCACAGCATGGTCATGCCTTCCTCGGCAAGTCCGACCATCACATCCAACACTTCTTTGATCATTTCCGGGTCGAGTGCGGAGGTTGGTTCGTCGAACAACATGATTTTTGGACTCATGCACAAACTACGAGCTATCGCGACCCGTTGCTGTTGACCACCGGATAATTGACCCGGATATTTTTTCGCCTGCTCGGGGATCTTGACCCGTTCCAAATACTGCATAGCGATGTCTTCGGCTTCCCGGCGCGGCATTTTGCGCACCCAGATCGGGGCCAGTGCGCAATTCTCCAACACCGTCAGATGCGGAAACAGATTGAAGTGCTGAAACACCATGCCCACTTCGCGGCGAATCTGTTCGATGTGTTTCACATCACCGGTCAGTTCGACGCCGTCCACCACAATCCGGCCCTGTTGGTGTTCTTCCAGGCGGTTGATACAACGGATAGCGGTCGATTTGCCGGACCCGGAAGGACCGCAGATCACGATGCGCTCACCTTTGGTCACGGTGAGATTAAGGTCTTTGAGGACGTGAAATTGGCCATACCATTTATGGACGCCGTCCATCTCAATCATGACCGGCTCTTTGGTTTCGGTAACCACGGATAGGGGCGTATCGTTTGGCATAACAATTCTCTTGGGCAGTAAACCTTAACGGCGATGACCGGTGTGTAAACGTTGTTCCAAATTCTGGCTGTAACGCGACATGCTGAAGCAGAAAATCCAGAATACGGCAGCAGCAAACACATAGCCTTCGATGGAATAACCCAGCCAATTCGGGTCGGTGGTGGCGTTGTGCACGGTATTCAATAGATCCAGCAGGCCGATGATGATGACCAGAGTAGTGTCCTTGAACAGGGCGATGAAGGTATTGACGATACCGGGAATAACCAGCTTCAAAGCCTGCGGCAAAATGATCAACCCCATGCTTCGCCAATAACCCAATCCCAGCCCGGCGGCGGCTTCGTATTGGCCTTTGGGAATGGCTTGTAGGCCGCCCCGAATCACTTCCGCCATGTACGCGGCTTCGAACAGGGTGACGCCGATCAAGGCCCGCAGCAGTTTGTCGAAATTGACGCCCTCAGGCAGAAACAGCGGTAACATCACCGAGGACATGAACAGCACGGTAATCAGCGGCACGCCGCGCCAAAATTCGATGAAGACCACGCAGATCGCCCGTACGATAGGCATTTCCGAGCGTCGTCCCAGTGCCAGCAGAATACCTAACGGCAATGAAGCAACACAGCCCACGATGGCAATGATCAAGGTCAGCGTCAATCCGCCCCATTGGCTGGTTTCGACGGTTTCCAAGCCGAACACGCCGCCCGCCAGCAAGGTCAGGGCAAGGATCGGATAACCCAGCAACATAAACGCGCCCAGCCAGTTTTTGTAAGGGAACATCCGGATCATTAACAAAACCATACCGATGGCCAATCCGCCAAGCACGATATTGACCCGCCAGCGCTGCGCTTCCGGATAGAAGCCGTACATAAATTGGTCAAATCGGGAGCGGATGAACACCCAACAGGCTCCGCCGCTATTACAGGCTTCTCGGTCATCGCCGACCCAGTCCGCATTCAGAAACGCCCAACTGATGATCGGCGGCAACAACAAATACAGTAGATACGCCGCCAGCACGGTTAGCGCGGTGTTCAACGGCGAGGAAAACAGATTGCGCCGCAACCAGCCGACAGCGCCGACACTGGTGATAGGCGGCGGCAGATCCGGATGAGGGGTGTGGGTCATCATCGCTTTATCGCTCCACCAGGGCCACATGCCGGTTATACCAGTTCATAAACAAAGAAATCGACAGGCTGATGGACAGATACACCGCCATCGTCAAGGCGATCACTTCAATGGCTTGACCAGTCTGGTTTAACACCGTGCCCGCGAAAATTGACACCAGATCGGGATAACCGATGGCCGCTGCCAAGGAGGAATTCTTGGCTAGATTAAGATACTGATTGGTCAACGGCGGGATGATCACCCGCAATGCTTGCGGAACAATCACCAGCCGCAAGGTCTGGCCCGGTTTAAGTCCCACTGAATAAGCCGCCTCGGTCTGACCATGACTGACTGCCTGAATGCCGGCGCGCACGATTTCGGCGATGAACGCTGCAGTGTAAATCGACAGTGCCGCGACCAAAGAAGCCAATTCCGGAATGACCACCAAGCCACCGCTGAAATTAAATCCCTGCAAGATGGGATAATCCCAGGACAGCGGGAAACCGGCCAACGCAAAGGCCAATAGGGGTAAGCCAAACAACAACCCCAAAGCTGCGTAAACGGTATGAAAAGGCTGGCCGGTTAATTGTTGACGGCGATGAGCCCAACGCGCCATCACCACGGTAGCGATGATCGCTATCACCAAAGTTGTCGGTACTACCCAAAAACCCGGGTCGGTCTGCGGTGCAGGTAGATACAAACCCCGGATATTGAGAAACACCGCATCACCCAAGCTTGCGCTTTGCTTGGGCGAGGGCATGTTACGCAACACCGCAAAATACCAAAAGAAAATCTGCAGCAATAATGGAATATTGCGAAAGATTTCGATATAGACCGCAGCCAGTCGGGCAACCAGCCAATTGCGCGACAAGCGGGCGATACCGATGAGAAAACCGATCAGGGTGGCGAACACAATGCCTAATGCCGAGACCAACAAGGTATTGGTCAAGCCTACCCAGAACACGCGACCATAACTGTCCGATTCGGTATAGGGAACTAAATGCTGGATGATGCCGAAGCCAGCTGGTTGATCCAGAAAACCGAAACCAGAAGCAATACCGCGTTGCTGAAGATTGGTCTGGGTATTGTTGAACAGGTAATAACCCAGGGCAAGCACGGCGACCAAGGCAATGACTTGAAAGCCGATGGCGCGGACCATCGGATCATTCCAAAATGGGGGTTTGGCGGGTTTGCCGCTTTGCTCGGCCATTACCGTCCTCCGGTGTGGGAAAAAGCGATCCTGCAGAGCAAGCTCTGCAGGATGCCGAAGGATCAGCAGATCAGCGAATTGGCGGGGCGTATTGCAAGCCGCCGTTACTCCACAGGGCATTCAGGCCACGTTCAATCTGTAGGGGGCTTCCCTGGCCGACGTTACGCTCGAACACCTCACCGTAATTGCCGACTTGTTTAACGATTTGCACCACCCAGTCATTCGGGAGCCCCAAATCCTTACCTTTGTCACCGTCCACACCCAACATGCGTTTGATGTCGGGATTTTCGGATTTAAGCATGTCGTCCACGTTCTTGGAGTCAATACCTAGTTCCTCGGCATTGACCATAGCGAATAAGGACCACTTCACGATATCGAACCATTCATCGTCATTGTGGCGCACCACCGGTCCCAAGGGTTCTTTGGAAATGACTTCGGGCAACACCACGAAATCGCCGGGATTAGCGAATTTAATGCGTTGCGCATAAAGCTGCGACTGATCGCTGGTCAGCACATCGCAGCGTCCGGTTTCCAGCGATTTGGCGCTCTCGTCGGATTTGTCATAAGTAATAGGCGAATACTTCATATTGTTGGCACGGAAATAATCACTTAGATTCAATTCCGTAGTGGTGCCGGCCTGGATACACACCGTAGCGCCGTCCAATTCCTTGGCGCTTTTGACGCCGAGCTTTTTGTTGACCAGAAAACCCTGACCGTCGTAGTAGGTCACGCCGGTGAAGTTAAGTCCCAAGGCACTGTCACGGGTGGAGGTCCAGGTGGTGTTGCGGGATAGCATGTCGATTTCGCCGGACTGCAGGGCGGTAAACCGCTCTTTGGCGGTCAAGGGCGTGTATTTTACTTTATCGGCATCGCCAAACAGTGCAGCGGCCACGGCCTTACAAATATCGACATCAATACCGCCGTAATTGCCCTTGTCATCGGCGAAGGAAAAGCCCGGCAAGCCGTCACTGACGCCGCATTGCACAAACCCTTTCTTTTTCACCGCATCCAAGGTGGCTCCTGCCTGTACGACACCGGCGGCAGCCATCAAAACAACACCAGCAATCAGTCCCGATCGAATTGGTTTCATAGCACAGTCTCACTTTTATTGTGGATGAAATCTTCAGTGGAAAGCCAGAATGCTACAATGCTTGCCTGCACCAAGTGTAGCGGTAATGTCCTCTTTCCAGAACTGGATTTACCCAACCATGACAAAAAAACTACCTATCGGCCTAATTCAACAGCGCTGCAGCACCGACCGGGAGGCTAATCTAGCCGCTTCCATAGCCGGGATCAAGCAGGCTGCCGTACAAGGCGCCCGATTAGTGTTGTTGCAGGAACTGCACACCGGACCGTATTTCTGCCAAACCGAACACCCTGCAGTGTTCGATTTGGCCGAACCGATCCCCGGCCCGACCAGCGAACAACTCGGACAAGTCGCTAAAGAACTGGACATCGTATTGGTAACCTCACTGTTCGAACGTCGGGCAGCGGGCTTGTATCACAATACGGCAGTGGTGTTGGAAAGCGACGGCCATATAGCCGGTATGTACCGCAAAATGCATATTCCCGATGATCCGGGCTACTACGAAAAATTCTATTTCACGCCGGGCGACCTGGGCTTCACCCCCATCGACACCTCGGTGGGTCGCTTGGGCGTGCTGGTGTGTTGGGATCAATGGTATCCGGAAGCCGCCCGCTTGATGGCTTTGGCGGGTGCAGACTTGTTGCTTTATCCCACGGCGATCGGCTGGGATCCGAACGATGACATTGCCGAGCAGGAACGCCAACGAGACGCATGGATCACCATTCAACGCGCCCACGCCATCGCCAATGGCATTCCGGTATTGGCGTGTAATCGGGTGGGTTTCGAAGCCGATCCTTCCGGTCATACTGCGGGAGCGAAGTTCTGGGGCAGCAGTTTTGTAACCGGTCCGCAGGGCGAGATATTGGTTATGGCACCGAGCGATCAAGCAGCGGTTTTAGTTGTGGATCTTGATTTAACCCGTTCGGACCAGGTGCGGCGCATTTGGCCATTTCTCAGGGATAGAAGGATTGAAGCTTACGAGGGTCTGCTGCAGCGGTATTTGGATCGCTGAGTTTCTTGCCCTCATAAAACATTATCACAAGACCTGACCCCGCTGTAATCATGCTATCTAAACAGCCGTGAGTCTGCTACAACTGTGATGAACAATCTCAGAAGTTCGGAGGACATATCATGCGGTGGAGAGGCGGGCGGAGAAGCAGTAATGTCGAAGATCGGCGCGGTAGACGCGTTTCGGGGCGCAAAGCCGGAGGTGGCATCGGCGTAATTATTATTGTGTTGATTGCGATGTATTTTGGCGTCGATCCGAATTTAATTCTTAACCTAACCGGGCAGACCAGCAGCAGCGTTTCACCGCAACCGCAACGACAAGCTTCACCGGAGGAACAGCAGCAAGTCGAGTTCGTCTCGGTGGTATTGGGTGATACCGAGGACACCTGGCATGCGTTATTTCAGCAGTTGGGCCGAACTTATCAAGAACCGACGCTCGTGCTGTTTTCCGATGCGGTGGAGTCGGCCTGCGGGTTTGCTCAATCCGCCGTCGGTCCTTTCTATTGTGGGGCGGATCAAAAAGTCTATATCGATCTGAGTTTCTTTCGGGACTTGGAGACCCGTTTTCAAGCACCCGGAGATTTCGCCCAAGCCTACGTGATTGCCCATGAAGTCGGCCACCATGTCCAAAATCTGCTGGGTATTTCGCAAAAGGTGCAATCCGCCCGCAGCCGAGCCAGTGAGACGCAAGGTAATCAATTGTCGGTTCGGCAGGAGCTACAAGCGGATTGCTTCGCCGGTGTCTGGGCACACCATGCCGATAAGGCGCGGCAAATCCTGGAACGCGGCGACATCGAAGAAGCCTTGAACGCAGCCAGCAGTATCGGCGATGATCGGCTACAACGGCAAGCGCGCGGGCACGTGACGCCGGATTCGTTTACCCACGGCAGTTCCGCGCAGCGGGTGCGTTGGTTCAAACGCGGCATTGAGAGCGGCCAGTTGAACCAGTGCGATACTTTTGGGGCTAAGCAAATTTGAGTTCACCTATGTGGCAATGTTATTCCCCGTCCACGTAACAGACTTATCCTTGCGGCGAGGACGTGACGGGGAATCTCCAACGATAAGATCGTTTTAACTGATCCTCCCCCCACCTTACCCCAGCATGCTCTAGGAAAGCGCTGAGTGGGCCAATCTGCCCTATGGCCATCAGCAGCAAATTATACTCATTACCGCCAACACCGAGGCGTTTTTCTCTCTCAGTTACAAACTGCTACCAACCAGACATCATAGGCTTACAAAAAGCATTTACAGTAACCGCAAACAATGGCTTTTTGGGAACGGTCCTCACCGTTAATGCTTTCAAAAAATAATAAATTTCATCATTGCCAGCCGGTTTAACACAGTGAACAACACACTTTCGTT
>JAZBPA010000239.1:0-14213 GCA_036351435.1 Candidatus Competibacteraceae bacterium | reverse complement strand
TCGCGGAAATGGTGGTGCTGATCCGCCCCAAAAACATTATCGACCGCAAAACCAAAGAGGTGGTCGGGGTATTGTCGCCTGCCGAGCGCGGTGAGAAATTGTTGGATCAGTTGTGCCTAACAACACCGGAACAACGCGCTAAATTTCGCTTCATCGGCGGTGACGTTGAGAAACCTCAGTTCGGTGTCTCTGCGAAAGACATTGCCGTCCTCAAGAAGACGATTACCCACCTGATTCACTGTGCTGCTAGTGTCTCTTTTGAAGACCCTTACGAAGTGGCTTATCAGATCAACGTCAAAGGCACTTTGAATGCGCTGGATTTCTCACTGAGTCTGCAATCTGCGCCCAAGAGCCCGTTTATCGCTCATGTCGGCATCGAAACCTCTTACATTCACGGCCGCCAAATGCGGGAATTGGCGCGTGAAGACGAGATGGTGTTTCCGCGCAACTTTTATAACAATTATTATGAATTGACCAAAGCGATGGGGAGTCTTGATACCGATCGCTACATGTTGGAGAAAGGTCTGCGGGTAATCCAGCTTTGTCCGGCGATTGTCATCGGCGCGCTAAAAACCGGTAATAACCGGGGCGATACCAAGGTCGTCAACGCCCCGATCAATTTGTTCGGCCGTGCTAAACAGGCGCTATCGGAGCAAAAAGGCAGCTATATAGAGCGCACTATGGCTGGGGCATTGGCCAAGATGGCATCCGTTTTTCCGGGCGACCCTACTGCGCAATTGAATCTGATTCCCGTTGATTGGGTAGTCAACGGCATCATAGCTGCGTTAACCAGGCCGGACGCCGTTGGTGAACGGGTTCATTTGGCGACCGATAATCGCATTAAATCTCAAGATCTCCGCCAGATTGTCGGTGAAGAACTGGGTGTAGAGATCAGATTGGCCGAGCCAACCTTGCACCGCACTGTCACTTTACCGGTGCTGGCCAAGGTATTGAAGACGCTCAAACAGGAAAAGGTTGCCAATGGATTGGAACGGTTATCCATCATTTTCAGCCCTTATAATGAATGGGGCCAACCCACTCATGAAGTGGGCAAAGATGCCCGCATTCTCGGGCTACCCGAAACCCGGCCCAAAACTACCGACGCGTTTCGTATGCTGTGCCGCCACAACCGTTATGTACAGGATTATGGGCAAGTCCGTGATGTCAATGAGATTGCCCGTCGTGAAACCGTGTGGTCGGAATTTATCGACAACTTAGAAAAGAGTTCCGGTACCCCGGTGGCGGATATTTCCGCTGATGACTTCCGGGCTGCGATACAGGAACACCTGGATTTGGAATCCTTTACCCTGAAGTAGATTCCTTCCTGTAATACTGGACTATCTCCCTCACCCCACCCTTCCTCCTACGCGGGGGAAGGTATCTTGGCACCAAACAGCACAGCCTTAACGTTTTCCTAATCAGCGGTTCCGGCCATATTTTTCATGGCTGGACACCCAATCAGACGACGAAATGGCGGACGCCAACGACAATTCGCCGGCTAGCACAACACCACCGATAATCTCAGCCAGTTTGTAAACCGATCCTCTGCCCTGACAACCCATGACCCGCAGACATTCATTTTGGGTCGGTAGTTTGGTACCCCCTCCGTGGGTTGCGACAATCAGCGACGGAATTGTAATAGAGACATACAGATCGCGTTCGGGTGTCAGTTCAGCGTAAAAAATGCCTGCCGAAGACTCCGCAACATTGGCCACATCTTGACCGGTCGCGATAAACATCGCAGTAATCGCATTGGCTGAGTGGCAACCGTTGTTATTGGCACCTGATAATAGCGCACCAACATTGGCTACGCTGCTGTGATAGGCCAACATCTCCGGTTCTATCCGCATCCGTTGAATCAGAATATCGCGATTAATCACAGCCTCGGCAGTGATCCTTTTGCCCCTAGTTTTCATGCTGTTGATCTGCGATGCTTTTTTGTCAGTCGCAAAATTGGATTCGAGGTAAAAATGTTTGACGTTGGGATAGGTGTCCAAAATCCAACTGCAGGCAGCGAAAGTCGCGCGCCCGACCATATTCTGGCCGGCAGCATCGCCGGTGGTGTAGTTAAAGCGCAGATAGGCGAATTTACTAGCCAGGAAGGTATCAATGTATTGCAGCTTAGCGACACTTGACGTGGCTTCGGCTTCCTCGGCGATTTGGTCCATATTTTCATTGACCCATTGAACAAAATCGCGGGCGCCGCGTGCGTCTTCGAATACGAATACCGGAGCACGTTGCATCGCGTCGCCTACCACGGTGCACTTCACCCCACCGCACAAATTAAGCAGCTTGATGCCGCGATTGTAGGACGCCACTAAGGTCCCTTCCGAAGTGGCCATCGGGATCAGGAAATCACCTTTAGCGTGTTCGCCATTGACTCTGAGCGGTCCGGCAAATCCCAAAGGGATTTGCGCCACTCCGGTCATGTTCTCGATATTACCCGCCAGTTGATGCGGATCGAAAGAGAATTGACTGGCATGTTCTAAGTTCACGCCAGTCAAATGTTCGACGAAGTCCTGTCGTTCCTGAATGATCTGTTCGCCGTAATCGTCGGTATTATCCCGGGGAATTTCCGGTATTTCATATTCGAATTCGGAAATTGCATCTTCCACAGTAAGGTTCAATTCACCGAAAGGCTCGGTATCGAAGACGATTTGCACATTATGCTTGCCCTCAGCCAGCGGATCGGTGTTAGCGTTAATTGTCACTGTTTGTCCGAGCGGAAAATCAAGCGGATGATCTGCGGAGATTTGCGCTGGTGTATAGATTTTGTCATCGCCCAGATCCAGGATAACCGTGTCCAGAGGCACCGTATCTCCATCGATTTGAACGCTGAGCAGGCTGCTGAGCTTGGCGTTGCTCAAGCGATTCTTGATGGAAAATTGAATACCGGTTTCAGTGTTGTGCAGACTAGAGAAATTATACAGTTGTTTAAGCAGCAGACTGGGTATGGACATTAGTGCATCCTCAAAAGCATTGTGTCGATAAACTAAGGGGCATCGCAAAATCTACTGCACTCTGAAATGGATTCAGAATCAGCGCTATAACAGTCTCGCACTAACCGATGACAGTCTTTAGTAGTGGATGGTTCGGCCTGCTAAAAATGTGACATATCGGAACATGATGCATCAAGCAGGACTTGATACGAGCGCAACCAGGCTGTGGAGTGCTGCTCTACGGGCACAGCAGAACAGTTCTAATGTGATATTTGAACATCCTGAACTGGGTAGAATTTCACCTATTATGTTATAATAATTTGTTTTTTTACGTATAGCACGCACTAGAATCAAAAACATGCTCAAACACGCTAAGTTGAGGAACTGTTCTTATCATGGATGAGTTCGCCAAAGAAGTTCTACCGGTTTACCTAGAAGACGAAATGAAGCAGTCCTATCTCGATTACGCCATGAGCGTGATCGTAGGCAGGGCGCTACCCGACGTGCGCGACGGTCTTAAACCCGTGCACCGGCGGGTGCTTTACGCTATGAGTGAACTGGGCAACGAGTGGAACAAACCCTATAAAAAGTCTGCTCGGGTAGCCGGCGAAGTGGTGGGTAAATACCATCCACACGGCGAGACTGCGGTCTATGACACCATCGTGCGCATGGCCCAGCCCTTTTCCATGCGGTATCTATTGGTGGACGGGCAAGGTAATTTCGGCTCCGTCGACGGTGATGCGCCGGCCGCCATGCGTTACACTGAAGTGCGCATGTCCCGCATCGCGCAGCAATTGCTGGCCGATATCGATAAAGACACCGTCGATTTCGTCCCTAACTACGACGAGCAGGAACACGAACCGGTCGTATTCCCCACCCGGTTACCCCATTTATTGATTAATGGCGCATCCGGTATTGCGGTCGGTATGGCCACCAATATTCCGCCGCACAATTTGGGTGAGGTGATCGACGCCTGTGTTGCCCTGATTGATAATCCAGATCTGACCATCACAGAATTGATGGACCATCTGCCAGGACCGGATTTCCCGACAGCGGCCATTATCAACGGCTCTCAGGGCATTGTCGAGGCGTATCAAACCGGCCGTGGCCGGGTTTATCTGCGCGCTCGCAGCCATTTCGAAGTTGACGAGGAGCGTGGTCGACAAGCCCTGATCATTACCGAACTGCCATATCAGGTGAACAAAGCTCGCCTGATTGAGAAAATCGCCGAGCTGGTTAAGGAGAAAAAACTCGAAGGTATTTCCGAGCTGCGCGATGAGTCCGACAAAGACGGGATGCGCATCTATATTGAGTTGCGGCGTGGCGAAGTGGGCGAAGTGGTGCTGAATAACTTATATCAGCATACTGCGCTGCAGAACGTATTCGGCATCAATATGGTGGCGTTGGTCGACGGCCAGCCGCGCCTCCTTAATCTCAAAGAGATTCTGGAAGCGTTTATCCGCCACCGTCGCGAGGTGGTTATTCGACGGACCGAATTCGAGTTGCGCAAAGCCCGCGAGCGTGCTCATATCCTGGAAGGACAAGCCGTTGCGCTAGCCAATATCGACCCCATTGTCGAACTGATCAAAGCCGCCCCTGATCCGGCTGCTGCCAAAAACAGCTTATTGGAGCCTTTCTGGCAACCCGGTGAGGTAACCGGTATGGTGTCTCGCGCCGGTGTCGACATTACCCCAGCGCCCGGTGAGGCTTACGGCCTCACGGAGAACGGATATCGATTATCTCCGGTCCAAGCACAAGCCATCTTGGAACTGCGTCTGCAACGCCTCACTGCTTTGGAGCAGGATAAAATCGTCGGCGAGTACCAAGGGCTGTTATCCAAGATCAACGAATTACTGGAAATCCTGACTTTGCCGGAGCGGCTCATCCAGGTAATACGGGACGAATTGCTAGAGGTCCGTGAGCAGTTCAGCGACGCGCGGCGTACCGAGATCTGCCAAGAACAAAAAGCGCTGAACCTGGAAGATTTGATCAGCGAGGAAGATCGGGTAGTCAC
Organism: Candidatus Competibacteraceae bacterium; assembly: GCA_036351435.1. Taxonomy (GTDB): domain Bacteria; phylum Pseudomonadota; class Gammaproteobacteria; order Competibacterales; family Competibacteraceae; genus JAAUQA01. Next base: position 9,260 of record JAZBPA010000239.1, on the reverse strand, counting down.
GCTGTCGCACACCGGTTATGTCAAATCCCAAACCTTGTCATTGTATCAAGCCCAACGACGCGGTGGACGAGGCCGTGCGGTCACCAGCATCAAGGAAGAGGACTTCATTGAGAAGCTGTTCGTGGCCAGTAGCCACGATATGATTCTGTGTTTTTCCAATCGGGGCAAAGTATACTGGATGAAGGTCTATGAGCTGCCCCATGCCAGTCGTATTGCGCGTGGTCGGCCCATTGTCAACTTGCTGCCTCTGGAAGAGGGTGAACGCATCAACGCAGTGTTGCCGGTGCGTGAATTCAGTGATAGCCATTATCTGTTTTTTGCCACTTCAGCAGGTACGGTCAAGAAAACGCCGCTGTCCGAATATTCCCGGCCTCGAACCAACGGGATTATCGCTATCGATTTGCGCGATGGCCATCAGTTGGTCGATGTCACGATTACTGATGGACGCCAGGATGTGATGTTGTTCACCGATGCCGGCAAAGCCATTCGCTTCTCCGAGACTGAAGTGCGCACTGTCGGACGTTCCGCGCAGGGTGTGCGGGCCATTCGTTTGGGAGAGAATCAGGCAGTCATTGCTTTGTTGGTGGTAGAACAGGGCATGATATTGACAGCCACTGAAAATGGTTACGGTAAGCGTACCCACAGCGACGAATACCCGCGTCAGGGGCGTGGCGGTCAGGGGGTTTTTTCCATCCGAACCTCAGAACGCAACGGTGCTGTCGTCGGTGCCGTGCAGGTGGATCAGCAGGATGAGATCATGTTAATTACCCAAGGGGGAACCCTGGTGCGTACCCGGGTGGACGGCATTTCGGTGCTGGGGCGCAATACGCAGGGCGTTAAGCTGATCAGCCTGCAAAACGACGAGAATTTAATTGGCGTCGAAAGAATCGAGGGGATCGGCGAAACGGACGAGTCGAACGGCACGGAAGAACCAAATGAACCGGATGCTGCTGAAGCGGACTAACCGTAACTTCAGGCTCAAGCATCGGAAACTAAGAGCATTATGTCGGAATCACTGCAAGCCATCCGTGAGCGGATTGATGCCCTGGATCAACAAATCCAGGCCCTCATTAGCGAACGTGCTCATTGTGCCCAGCAAATCGCCGCCATCAAACAGGCTATGGGCGATAGCAACAATTTCTACCGTCCCGAGCGCGAAGCGCAAGTGTTGCGGCAGGTTATTGAGCGCAATCAGGGTCCGCTGAGTAACGAGGACATCGCCCGGCTGTTTCGCGAGATTATGTCCACCTGTTTAGCCTTGCAAGAGCCGGTGCGGGTGGCATTTCTAGGCCCCGAAGGCACATTCACCCAAGCGGCAGTCTTTAAGCATTTCGGCCAGTCGGTACACGCTGTGCCGCTGCGTGCCATCGACGAAGTATTCCGTGAAGTAGAAGCCGGTACAGCACATTACGGGGTGGTGCCGGTAGAGAATTCCACCGAAGGGGTGGTCAATCATACGCTGGACCGGTTTTTACAATCGCCACTGAAAATCTGCGGTGAAGTGCAGCTACGCATTCATCATCATCTAATCGGTCGGGCCGCTGACTTGCGAGCGATTCGGCGGATTTATTCCCATCAGCAATCGCTGGCCCAATGTCGGGGATGGCTGGTGTTGAATCTGCCGGATGTGGAACAAATCGCCGTCAGCAGTAACGGTGAAGCCGTCCGGTTAGCGAATGGGGACCCGGATAGTGCCGCTATTGCCGGACGGATTGCGGCGGATATTTACGAATTACCGGTGCTCGCTGAGAATATTGAAGACGAGCCCACGAATACTACCCGGTTTTTGATTATCGGTAACCAAGCAATTCCCCCTTCAGGACATGACAAAACGACCCTGCTGATGGCATCGAATCACCGTCCCGGCTCGTTGTATAAATTATTGGAACCCATCGCCCGCCACGGGATCAGCATGACCCGCATTGAGTCACGGCCGTCAGGACGTGGCATGTGGGATTATGTGTTTTTTATCGATATGGAAGGCCATATCGCCGAACAGCGGATGACTCAGGCGCTAGCCGAACTGGAGCGCGAGGCGAGCCTGTTCCGAATTTTAGGCGCTTATCCGGCTGGTGTTCTTTAGTTAGAGATATCCATTCTTATGATTCCTTGTGATTTCATTGAATTGGCGGCACCCGGTGTACGCGCCTTACAACCCTACCAACCAGGTAAGCCGGAAAGCGAATTACGCCGGGAATATGGGTTGGAAGAGATTGTTAAACTCGCTTCCAACGAAAACCCGTTGGGTCCAAGCCCACACGCTTTAGCCGCCGTACAGGCACATTGCGCAGAGGTGCACCGCTATCCCGATGGCAATGGCTTCGAACTGAAGACCGCGTTAGCGAATCACCACGGCGTCGATCCCGCCAACATTACCTTGGGCAACGGCTCTAACGATGTGTTGGAGTTGATCGGACGGGCTTTTTTGACTCCGGCCCACCAAGCGGTATTTTCCAAACATGCGTTCGCCGTTTACCCGCTAGTGGTACAAGCTGTCGGTGCGCAGGCACGGGTCGCCGCTGCCAATCCGCCTGATCATCCGATGCCTTACGGTCATGATCTTGATGCCGTTGCCGGGCTAATCACTGAACACACCCGAGTGGTGTTTATTGCCAACCCCAATAACCCGACCGGCACTTGGCTGGATCAGGATACGCTGTTGGCATTTTTAGAACGAGTTCCCAAAGATGTACTGGTAGTGCTTGATGAAGCCTATGGCGAATATGTGGAAGAATCGGCTTATCCGAATACTGTTCCGTGGCTGGCGCAATTTCCTAATTTGATTCTAACGCGGACTTTTTCTAAGGCCTATGGACTAGCTGGTCTGCGGGTCGGTTATGCGCTCTCACACCCGGCTGTAGCCGATCTGCTTAATCGGGTCCGACAGCCCTTTAACGTCAATAGCTTGGCGTTAGCTGCTGCTACTGCTGCCTTGGCGGATACTGCTTTTCTTGAGCAAAGCCGCGCGGTCAACCGTGCTGGTCTCCAGCAATTACGCACCGCGTTCGCGGAATTGGGATTGAGTGCCTTACCATCAGTGGGGAATTTTCTGTGCGTGCATATGAGCAAACCGGGTCGCGAGATTTTTACTGCCCTACTCGCCGAAGGGGTCATCGTGCGACCTATCGATAATTATGGGTTGCCTGATTATCTGCGGGTCACAGTCGGTACGACACAGGAAAATCAGTTTTTGCTTAACGCGTTACGCGCAGTGGTGCAGCATTGATGCCCCTGATTTCCCGGCTCTGCATTATTGGTGTCGGTCTGATTGGCGGTTCATTGGCCAAGGCGCTTAAACAAGCTGAGGCCGTTGGCGAAATCCTGGGTGCTGGACGTAGTGAGGGGACGCTGCGCAAAGCCTTGGAATTAGGCGTAATTGACCGCTATGAAACTGATTTAAAGCTGGCCGTGGCCGAAGCCGATGTGGTGGTGGTGGCCGTTCCATTGGGGGCTGTATTCAAAGTATTCGCCGCCATTGCCGATCATTTACCGCCTGACAGTGTATTAACCGATGTCGGTAGCTCCAAAACCAGCGTTGTGCAAGATGCGCGGCGGGTTTTTGGTCGAACACCACCGAATTTCGTGCCCGGCCACCCTATTGCGGGCAACGAACAGAGCGGTGTGGAAGCGGCATTCCCCGAGTTGTTCCGCAACCGCCGAATAATTCTGACTCCGCTGGTGGAAACCGAAGCTAATGCGCATACGATGGTACGCCGCATGTGGGAGGCCACTGGAGCGGAAGTTACCGATATGGGCGTACAGCATCACGATGAGGTGCTGGCCGCAACCAGCCATTTGCCCCACATGCTAGCATACGCCTTGGTCGATACGCTGGCGCGCATGGACGACCGAGTGGAAATTTTCCGCTATGCAGCGGGCGGTTTTCGGGATTTTACCCGTATTGCCTCCAGCGATCCGCAGATGTGGCATGACGTCTGTGTAGCCAACCGGGAAGCATTGTTAGCTGTGTTGGAATCATTCAGTGACGATCTGACTCGGCTGACCGATGCCATCCGAAATACCGATAGCGATACCATCATGGAAGTATTTAAACGCGCCAAACATGCGCGTGACAACCTCTATCTGCGTTGACCACAACGATGCTGCATTTCAGAGTTGAATCCGGCGGCGCATTGCGTGGTCACCTGCGAGTGCCCGGTGACAAATCGTTATCCCACCGCGCTATTATGTTAGGTTCCTTGGCTGAGGGGTCAAGTCAGGTTGAAGGTTTCCTGGACGGTGCGGACTGTCTGGCCACGCTCAACGCCTTCCGCGCGATGGGTGTCACCATCGAAGGGCCGGCGCAGGGGCGACTGATTATCCACGGTGTGGGACTACACGGATTGCAAGCACCCACTGAATCTTTGGATATGGGTAATTCCGGCACCGCGATGCGCCTGCTTGCTGGCGTGCTAGCCGGTCAACGCTTCGATTCGGTACTGCTTGGCGACGCTTCTTTGAACCGCCGTCCGATGAAGCGAATCATTGAGCCCCTGAGCCTCATGGGAGCACAAATCGAGGCCACTGATTCCGCAACCGCGCCATTACATATTCACGGCGGACAACGTTTGACCGGGATCAGTTACCGGATGCCGATCGCCAGTGCGCAAGTCAAATCCTGCATATTACTTGCCGGGTTGTATGCCCAAGGTCGCACAGCAGTCACCGAACCGGCACCGACCCGCGATCATACCGAACGCCTGTTGAAGGGATTCGGCTATCCGGTCGAAAAACAAGGCGATGACGTCATGCTGACCGGCGGTGGGCGTTTGCAAGCCTGCGCCATCGATATACCGGCAGACATTTCTTCCGCAGCTTTTTTCATGGTAGGCGCCAGTATCGCGCCGCATTCAGATTTACTACTGGAACATGTCGGCATCAACCCGACCCGCACCGGCATTATCCAAATTCTACAACGCATGGGTGCGGACATCACCCTATCCAACGAGCGCTTGAGCGGTGGCGAACCGGTAGCCGATATCCGCGTCAAATCAGCTGCATTGCACGGGATTGAAATTCCGCCGGAATGGGTACCGTTAGCTATCGACGAATTTCCCGCTGTGTTTATTGCCGCAGCCTGTGCCCAGGGTGAAACCGTGCTTACAGGGGCGGAGGAACTGCGTCTCAAGGAAAGCGACCGGATTGCGGTGATGGCCGAGGGTTTACAAACACTGGGTATTGTCGCACAGCCCACCGCTGATGGGATGAGAATCCAAGGCGGGCAATTAACCGGCGGCACGGTCGATAGCCACACCGATCATCGCATTGCAATGGCGTTTGCCATAGCGGCTTTGCGTTCCAATGGGCCGATTCATATCCTCGACTGCACTAATGTGAATACCTCATTTCCGGGCTTTGCCGAATTAGCACGCGGCGTCGGCCTAATGCTTCAAGAACAGGTCGAATAAGATGTCCATGCCTACCGCCCCTGCCTTATTCTCATACCGTAAATACTGGGCCGCTCGGTTTGGCACGGCGCCGTTCTTGCCGGTGTCGCGCGCCGAAATGGATGAACTCGGCTGGGATTCTTGCGACATCATCATTGTGACCGGCGATGCGTATGTGGATCATGCCAGCTTCGGCATGGCGGTCATTGGTCGCCTGCTGGAAGCGCAGGGGTTTCGGATTGGTATCATCGCCCAGCCGGATTGGACTAGTACCGCCGATTTCGAAGCGCTCGGACGACCGAACCTGTTTTTCGGGGTGACAGCGGGCAATCTGGATTCAATGGTCAATCGTTATACGTCTGATCGACGCTTGCGGCATAACGATGCCTATACCACCAACGATGAGGGCGGTAAGCGTCCGGACCGGGCGGTTATCGTATATAGCCAGCGGTGTCGGGAAGCGTATAAGGATTGCCCGATCATTATCGGTGGTATTGAAGCCAGCCTGCGCCGCATTGCCCATTATGACTATTGGTCGGACAAGGTGCGCCGGTCGGTGTTGTTGGATACGAAAGCCGACTTGCTGTTGTACGGTAATGCTGAGCGGGCGATTGTCGAAATCGCTCACCGGGTTGCCGCCGGCGCCCATCCCCGCGATCTCCATGATATTCGCGGCACCGCATTCATCAGCCGCAGCATACCGGACGATTGGCGCACCATCGACTCGACTGAACTGGATCAACCCGGACCGATAGCGCCGCATCCCAATCCTTATGCAGCGAATACTCCCCGTGCGACATCACCCACTCCGGTTTCTACTACAGATCCTGTGTCGCTGCGCCCAATGCGACCAGTGCGCCACGACCGTGCACTAACCGTTATTCGCCTGCCCGCTTATGAACAGGTTAAGGATGATCCGGTGCTGTACGCTCATGCCTCACGCTTGCTGCATTTAGAGACTAATCCCGGCAATGCCCGCGCGCTAGTGCAACGGCATGGTGATCGGGATGTGTGGTTGAATCCGCCGCCGATTCCGTTGACCACTCCAGAACTTGATGCCGTATTTGATCTGCCTTACGCCCGAGTTCCGCATCCGAGCTATGGCGGCGCGCGCATCCCGGCCTACGAGATGATCCGTTTTTCGGTCAATATCATGCGCGGCTGTTTCGGGGGCTGTACTTTCTGCTCAATTACCGAGCATGAGGGGCGTATTATTCAGTCGCGTTCGGAACCATCAATCTTGCGCGAGATTGAGGACATCCGCGACAAGACACCGGGCTTTACCGGGGTGATATCCGATCTGGGTGGGCCGACCGCCAACATGTACCGCTTGGCCTGTAAATCTAAAGAAATCGAAAAGAGCTGTCGGCGCTTGTCCTGTGTGCATCCGGCAATTTGTCCTAACCTGAATACTGATCACTCGTCGCTTACCGGACTGTACCGCAAAGCGCGTAATCTGCCGGGAGTGAAGAAGGTTTTGGTTGCTTCGGGGCTACGGTACGATCTGGCGATTCGTGATCCTGCCTACGTGCGCGAATTGGTCACACACCATGTCGGTGGTTATCTCAAGATCGCGCCTGAGCACACCGAGGAAGGTCCGCTCTCCAAAATGATGAAACCGGGCATGGGGGCTTATGACAAGTTCAAGACGCTGTTCGAGAAGTATTCCAAAGAGGCTGGCAAAGAACAGTATCTGATTCCCTATTTCATTGCCGCTCATCCCGGCACCACCGACGAAGACATGCTGCAACTGGCTTTGTGGCTGAAACAACATGGGTTTCGGGCCGATCAAGTACAGGCTTTCCTGCCCTCGCCGATGGCCTTGGCCACTGCCATGTATCACAGCGGTCGCAACCCGTTGAAAGGTATCCACCGAGATCGTGGCGAAACCGTGATGTCCCCCAAGGGCTTGAAACAGCGGCGATTGCATAAAGCCTTTTTGCGCTATCACGATCCAGAGAACTGGCCATTGTTACGCGAAACGCTTAAACGTATGGGACGGGCTGATCTGATCGGAAACGGCAAACGGCATCTTATCCCCACTTGGCAACCGTCCGGGACTGGCTTGAGCCGGGGTGAAGGCACGCGTATGGGCCGCAAACACCGTCCGCAAACGATACTTACCCAACACACCGGACTACCGCCTCGTGCCGATGGCACTGAGGTAGCACGGCGATCTTCGTTACCTAAGGTAAGTAAGCCGCCGATGTCCAACCGCCGACCGCCAAGAGCGATCACTCAGGGTAGTCCTAGTGGTTCGGGTAAGCGACGCGGTGGGCGATGAAATCGGGAGGGTGCAGGACTTTCGCAGCTCGTTCTAGAGGACGCCGTGAATGCGTCCCTGTAGGCTTGACGACGGCCATCCGGGCCGCCGACACCTCTTGAACGAGCGACGCAAGCCCTTGCATCGGACCTAGATGCATTGAGCGGAGGTACCATAAGCAGCACGCTGGGAGGCGTGCGGAGCGAATGTGTGCAGGACAGCACACTTGAGCGGCGCTGGTACTCCGGTCAAAATGCATCGACACTCATGAGAATAGGTATAAGCGTACGCCATGCAACCCATTGATTTAATAATTAATGCCCGTTGGGTTATCCCCGTGGAGCCGGAAGGTTGCGTTTGGGAAGACCACTCGGTCGCTGTAGATCAAGGGCGTATTCTTGCCATTCTGCCCCGGAAAGAGGCTGAAACCCACTACCGCGCTCAGACCCAATTAGACCGGATGCACCATGCTTTGATTCCAGGCTTGGTCAATACTCATACCCACGCTGCCATGAATTTGTTGCGCGGATTGGCCGACGATCTGCCGCTGATGACCTGGTTGCAGCAACACATCTGGCCCGCAGAGTCCCGTTGGGTCAGTGAATCATTTGTGCGAGACGGTACCGAATCGGCGGTGGCAGAAATGCTAAGAGGTGGCATCACTTGTTTTGGCGATATGTATTTTTTTCCCGAAGCTGTCGCCGAAGTCGTCAAGAAATCAGGTATGCGGGCTTGTGTCGGGCTTATAGTCGTCGATTTCCCCAGCGCCTGGGCGCAGAATGCTGAGGACTATCTGCAAAAAGGATTGGCCTTGCATGATACTCTGCGTGACGATCCCCGTGTCAGAACCGCTTTTGCGCCGCACGCGCCTTATACGGTCAGCCCCAAAACCTTGGAACGGATTGGCGTTCTCGCCCATGAGTTGGACATTCCCATCCATATCCATGTGCATGAAACCGCTGCCGAAGTGGAACAAAGCGTCAGCCAGCATGGTCAGCGACCCCTGGCAGGATTGCAGGCAAGGGGTTTGTTGTCGCCCCGGTTGATTGCCGTGCATATGACTCAATTGAATGCAGATGAAATCCAGCAGATTGCCGATACCGGAGTTAATGTCGTCCATTGTCCGGAATCCAATTTGAAACTGGCCAGCGGATTTTGCCCGGTGGCGCAACTTGATGCTGCCGGTGTCAATGTGGCGCTCGGAACTGATGGCGCAGCTAGCAACAACGATTTGAATATGTTCGGAGAAATGCGCAGCGCCGCTCTACTAGGCAAAGGACTGGCGAATGACGCAGCGGTATTGCCAGCCCAGCGAATCTTGCGTATGGCCACCTTGAATGGCGCGCGCGCTTTGGGTCTCGAGCAACACATCGGTTCGTTGGAGCCCGGTAAATGGGCAGACATCACCGCGGTAGACCTAGGTACGCTGGAAGCCGAACCGGTTTACCAGCCCATTTCACAGTTGGTCTATGCCACTGACCGCCATCAGGTCAGCGACGTATGGGTAGCTGGTCGGCAGCTGCTTGCGGATCGCAAACTCACTACTTTGGATATCGACGCCATCGTTCACAAGGTGCGCGACTGGGCGGACAAGATTAAACTCAGCAACC
>JAZBPA010000238.1:0-6339 GCA_036351435.1 Candidatus Competibacteraceae bacterium | reverse complement strand
GCGGTTCGGTTTTCCAATGGATTGAGGAGATTATGGAGTAGTGACCCCATCCATTTTCCTCGGTTCAGAATGCAAGGCGGGATGGCGGTGATGAATAGCCGGGAATGAACGTCGAATGCTAGCCATGCGCTCCCGTTCCACCTCAGCCGATACCACCCCCGGCCCTTTAGCAAGGCATTCCAGAACGCTGCCCCAGGGGTCGATGATCATGCTGTGACCGTGGGTTTCCCGACCGGTAACGTGATAACCTCCTTGCGCTGAAGCGATCACATAGCATTGGTTTTCAATGGCGCGGGCGCGCAGCAGCACTTCCCAATGGGCTTTGCCGGTAACCGCAGTAAAGGCAGCCGGTAACACGAGGATTTCCATGCCCTGATCCAACAAGGCACGGAATAGCTCGGGAAAGCGCAGATCGTAGCACACCGTTAATCCCAGCCGACCAAATGGGGTTTCCGCCACTACCGGCTCATGGCCGGGTTCGATGGTGGCCGATTCCCGGTAACTTTCCTGACTTTCCTCAATATGCACATCGAATAAATGCATTTTGTCGTAACGCGCCGCAAGTTGTCCGTGCGCGTCGAACAACAGACAAGCCGCCCGTACCTTATCTTCAGCTTCGCACCAAAGCGGAATAGTGCCGCCAACCAACCAGATTTGATGGCGAGCAGCTTGCCGGGATAAGAAACTCTGCAACGGGCCATCTCCCGGCTTTTCTCGAATTGTGAGCTTGTCCGACTCCCGACTCATTTGCGCAAAGTTTTCCGGCAATACGATCAACTGAGCCCCATTCTCAGCGGCTTTAGCGATCAGCCGTTCGGCTTCCAGCAGATTAGCTTCGACATGTGGCCCGGAGGCCATTTGCACAGCGGCGACGACGGTCATGAAAGTCACCTGAGATTATGGTTTTCCAAAAAAATGGCGGATAAAGACATGAACTTCAAGAATCAAACATATCATGATTGGGTGAAATAGTGGCCACCATTGGGGTAGAATTGATTCCCCTTAAAATGAACTGGTTTTCAACCCCTGGACGAGGAAAATTTGACAATGAAGCCATTGACTAAACTGTGTGTTTTAACCAGCTTGTGTTGGGTATTACTTGCTGCGGTGACAACCGTGCAGGCTACTGAGTTGCCGATCCTTACCGGTGAGCATTGGACCGAATCGACTGAAGCACAGAAAAAAGCATTTTTGTTTGGGATGGCAACCATGCTTGAGGCTGAGCAGGAAGCGCAAGGCGACAATCCAGGTAAAGAGGTTGTTGAAAATAGCCTCGTTCCGACCTTAGTCAAAGGATTAGATCCATACACCATCATGACTGCTATGGAAGCTATCGACAGCTACTATGGGCAAAATTCAGATAAATTGAAACGGCCAGTTATAGAAGTGATCTGGTTTGAACTAGCCCTGCCCAATGTTACTGCTAAATAATTCATAAAGAGGATAGAGAATCATGAAAGCGATTACTTATGCGCTGGGCATTTTTGTATTAGCGTTTAGTGTGGGTTGCACGAATATGACACCCGAACAGCAGGGCACCTTGAGCGGCGCAGCGATCGGGGCAGCGGCGGGTGCCGGAATCAGCGCCATTGCAGGCGGCGATGCCGGCGTGGGCGCCCTAGTTGGTGGGGCTATGGGCGGTGTTGTGGGTAACATGAAGGGACGTGAGGCCCAACGTTACAGATACTAGAAATGCGACAAACACTACCCGCCGCATACAACCTAAGCGGCGGGTTAGTTATCGGTCTTTTTCTAAATCGGTACTGGTACGGTTTTAACAATTTCTCGTACTACATCATCCGCGGTTTGGCCAGCAAACCGTGCTTGCGGGTCCAGGGCCAAGCGGTGAGCAATACAGGGTATGGTAAGTTCCTGTATGTGTTCGGGTGTGACGAACTCTAAATCGTCAAACAAGGCCAGCGCTTGCGCTGTTTTCATCAGGGCAATTGACGCCCTGGGTCCTGCCCCAAGTTGTACCCCTTCGGCTTGGCGGGTAGCAACAACAATATCCACGATGTACCGCTTCAGTTCATCGCTAACCCGAATTTGTTGGGCGGCTTGGCGCAGTGAGTGAATATCCGCAGTCGTGGCACAGGATTGCAATGCATCCAGTGGGTGCGATAGCGCCTGTTGCGTCAGAATCTCGACTTCCTGCTCGGGCGCAACGTAACCCAGACTGAATCGCAACGCAAAACGGTCCATTTGCGCTTCGGGCAACGGATAGGTACCGTGAAATTCAATCGGGTTCTGGGTGGCGACGACCAGGAAAAACTCGTGTAAGGGATGGATTTCCCGTTCCAAGGTTACTTGCCGTTCGGCCATCGCTTCCAACAGGGCTGACTGAGTTCTGGGTGAGGCTCGATTGATTTCATCGGCCAGCAGAATATCAGTGAAAATCGGGCCTTTGTGCAAATGAAAATGCTGGCTTTGCTGATCGATAATAGAGACTCCAAGAATATCCGAAGGCAGCAAATCCGGGGTGAATTGGATTCGTTGAAATTGCAAATCCAGACTACGGGCAAAGGCTTTTGCCAAGGTGGTTTTGCCGGTGCCGGGCACGTCTTCCAGTAGGACATGTCCACCGCTGGCGCAAGCGGCGATCAGCAGACGAATCGCAGTGCCTTGGCTTTGCATTACCTGCTCGATGTTACGGGCAATATGTTGAGCGATTTGAGATCCCGTCATAATGTTCTCGGTCGATATTCGCGGATGGTGTTTGCCGTAACTAAAGCGGGTTCGACTCTGAATCGATGATTGCCGTAAGCGCTTTTATGAGTCGTTCTTCTTGTCCCGGTTCGAACAGTTCGTAATGCAGGTCGACGATTTTAGCATCATAAATACCGCCTTGATCAGCTGCTAGGATTGCGGCTAACGCCCGGGGGTTGTCGTAACAATATTCCTGTAGCAGCGGCCAGATGTCCTCCCGGATAATATCGGCGATGGCCTGCAAGCTCGTCACCGGTTTCCCCTCATTCAGAAAATAGGCATGACCGATTTGCAGATTACGTCCATCCTGACCAAGATGTTGTACTAGCCGTTGATTTAACGCCTGCAGCCAATTAGCCAACGATACATCCCCGATGCGTCCCTCTGCCAATAAGTCAGTTTGCGGCATGAGTTCCCGGAAGCCGAACCGACGACGTAGCGCGGTATCCAGCACCAAAATAGAACGATCAGCGGTATTCATGGTGCCGATGAGATACAGATTGGGTGGAATACTGAATCGGTCACCGGACAGCGGCAGCCAGGTTTGTAGCCACCCTCGCTGAGCAGGCTCCAACAGCGTGAGTAATTCGCCAAAGATCTTGGGAATGTTACCCCGGTTGATTTCATCAATAATCAACACGAAACTACGGCCCGGCTGATTGTTGGCGGCGGTTACTAAGCGTCGGAAAATCCCCGGTTGCAGGCTGAAGCCTTCTCGTTCCGGTCGATATCCTTCAATAAAATCCTCATAACCGTACATCGGATGAAATGTGCAAAGGGCGATGTAGGGGCTTTCGGCATCGCGTCCGTGCCGGATGCGTTGGGTTTGCGAATTGGACAATTGCGCTGGAAGACAGCCAAAGTTACGACGGGCGATCCATTCCAAGGCGAGCTGTTGAGCATAGTAGGTTTTGCCGGTGCCTGGTGGGCCGTACAGAATGATTTGTTTCTTGCGTTCCAGCATGGTCATTAGTTGGCCCGTCAATCCTTGCGCCGGTTCCAAGCTGACATTGCGCTTTCCGGGTAGTGCGGTCACCTGGAAGGCCGAAAAACTCCCGTTTACCCACAATGCAGCTTCTAATTCGGCCACCCGTGGATCGGAGGACGTTAATGAATGTATCCGCTTAGGTGGAGCAGCTAATGGTTTGGATAAACTCACTGGTTCAGTACACAACCAATTCACCGACAAACGATGCGGCCGTTCTTCACGAAACGCATAGTGATAACTGCCATTGATTTCACCGATAGCTCTGACGGTAACGGCATCTTCGAACAATGCGATCAGACTGCCTGAGGTTAACTCATGACCCAGACAAAGCAAATCACTAGCAGCAGTCGCATCGAATTCCAAGCCTGCTTCTTGGAAAGCCGACGCAATACCGGCTCGCACATGGGTTTTACGCAGCAGACTGAATACGCCGGCCAGATTGCCGATTTGGGCTGGCCCTAAAGCGACCGACTCGTCGGCCAAGAGCTGATCAATACACACACTGTCCTTGACCAACCAACACCAGTGCGTACGAGGTTGCAAGCCGCCGGTAATTCGATACCGGAGTTCCAGCGGCAACTGTGCCAAAGCCGGGATACCGGCCCAAAATTGCAGGATTCTGATATCCAACCCGTACGGAGCGGTTCCGGTTGCCGGTTGACCCAGCCGGTATAAATCCGCTTGCAGATGCGCCGATGTGGCACTCCAGATGATGCGTTCGGGATAAACGAGGTGCAGATATTTGTGCAACCAGGCACTGCCATGCCAGCGTGGGGCGGCGGTCTTGATAGTTGTCTGGACCGCTTCGGGATCAATGTCTTGTATGGCTTGGGTAGTGAAAGGCTGCAACGCCGCTACCGCAGCGAGCACCTCGTGACGCCGTTCCTGTACTATCTGCAATGCTTTCTGAACACTAATGTTTTGAATGGTGCGCGCTCCACGCAATTTTGCGCGCCATTGGCCGGTGCGCCTATCCTGCCAGGCACCGAATTTAGCCGCTGAACCACCGGCGATACTACCGAATAAGCGGTTCTGAAATGACGCATCGTTGCGAAACTCCAGCCAGTAATCCAACGGCTGCTCGTTGGCTTGATTGTAAGGCAACAGCCGGAGCAAATCAGCGTCAGCCATGCTGGCCAAGCGCTCCGGTCCGTAGGCTTGCAGAAAATGAGCACGTTGCCGGTCGATCAGCTCGGCGTCTATGGCTGTAAGCAAACGCTTGCCCTCAGCCTCCAAATAGCTATTCAGTGCTTGCTTGGCACGTTCCTCTAGCGGTGGCGTAGTCGACTTGGTCCGGGGCACACCTATTTGACTCCCGCCACCGGTCTCATCTCGGCATCACAAATACCGCCCACTTTCGCTGTGACCAGCGTGCCGCTGCCTTGACAGTTTTCTCCTTGATCGGTTACACGACAGGTCAGTTCCAGTGATTTCCCGGCGTTCAACCAAAACGGGACTTTGCGATAACGGCCGATGCGTTGAAATCCACAACCCCGTGGTATACCGTAGGGATAACAGCCGGAAGCGGCTTTCAAAGATACTTTTCTGCCGTCAACAACGAAGCCCGGATAGCGATCAACGATTTGAATGACATCTCTATCCGGCTCTTCCTCAAAGTCGAAATCACGGAATAAATAACCGCCCTCGGTGCGCTGATCAACGCGTATACGGGTGTTGGCAATCAACGCAAAATCATTACCTCTACGTGCTACTGCGCCGGACATGTACTCAACCCGCTCATGATTCGGAAAACATTTGCCCATCGCCGGCGCATGATAGTAATGGCGCAGATTTTTCACGTCAGCCAACGAATTGTTCGGAAAGAGGGCTCTGAGGTCCTGGTCGCTGCCGAACAAAATCCGTTGTACATCAACGATATTTTGCGCATAGATGGTTTGCAGCTTGTTGTAATAGTCTGCTGAAGGGTTACTACCGCCCAGATCGTCACGTAGGAAACAAGAAGTCAACCCGGAGATTTGAGTCAAAAACTCATCCCAAATATTGTATTGGGAGACTTTGGAGGACACGCCTTGAAAATCCCCGTTACCACGACAGCCCTGGCGACTGGCGCACGACTCGCGCCCCCGATTACGAATGGAGAGCGCAATAATGTTGCGTTCGCAAGCACCGTAGGCGTTGCAACCCCGATCTAAATGAGCTTCGAAGATGGCAGTGCGCATGGTGTAATCAAGATGCTTGGCGTTGTTTAATGACTGGCCTGACCAGCGATTGCGGCTGGCACCGATGAATTGCTCCCAAGCCCGTTCCAGCGCGCCACGGCGACCGATCAGGCGCTGATTAGCGTTGGCGCAATACGAAGAATTATGGAAGGTCCGCACGATTTGATCCAACTCGCCGCGTGCTTGAGTCGCTGCTCTTTGCCCGATAGCGGGTGGATCGAAAGACGGGGCTTTCTCCAAGGCATATAAATTTCGCACATTGAGCACATGTCTGACGCCGGGCTCACAGTGATGATTCTTGACCATCATGGCGTTACGTTGTTGGACAGTGCGTTTGAATGTCTCGGTAGCGCTCCGGTCCGCCCGGCGGGAATCCACGACGATCTGGAAGCCGACATAAGGCGTGCCTTTACTGTCCGTTAGCGGGCGTCCGTTACTTAGCACGAGGCAAGGAATGACTGAAGT